>NZ_JNKI01000003.1:0-25489 GCF_000702005.1 Selenomonas sp. ND2010
TTTCAATCCTATATAAATATTATAGTAATTTTTTGACAAAATCAACTGCAATCCTGCTTTATGTACTTCATTATCACTTGGCAGAAAAGGCATGGATTTTCTGCCGCAGAGAAATTGGATAGATGGAGGGAGTCAGGGATGCAGCAGCCGAAGATACTGGACAACAAGCAGCAAGGGCGGGTGATTGATGAACTTCGACAAGTCATAAAGCCGCATGCAAAGTTGTCTGTGATTTCAGCGTATTTCACGATTTATGCTTATGAGGCGTTGAAAAAGGAATTGTCGCAGATAGATGAATTGCGATTTATCTTCACGACACCATCGTATATCAAGCAGAAGAGCGATTTTCAACGGGAGTTTTATATTGCGCATCGAGAGTTTGGCAATCGATTGTCTGGCAATGAATTTGAGTTGAAACTCCGTAACAAGCTGACCCAATCCGCTATCGCCAAGGACTGTGCGCAGTGGCTTAGAAAGAAAGTCAGCATCAAGTCTTATCGGGAAAACAATCCAGCCCAGATGCGTCTGGCCTATGTGGAGAATGTTGACCCGGAGCAGGATATTGCCATTCAGGGGACGGTGGATTTTTCTAGTGATGGGCTGGGGATTACGCCCTCCGCACGTAACGATATGAATACCTGCATTTACAGCAGGCCCATGGGGCAGGCGGTCTTGCAGATCTTTGACGGTATCTGGAATAACCCCGCTATGGTGGAAGATGTGACGGAGAAGGTGCTGTCAGAAATGGAAGTTCTCTACAAGGAGAACACGCCGGAGGCCATCTATTTCATTACTCTCTATCATATCTTTGAAGCTTATCTGGGGGAACTGACGGAAGAAACCATCATCAAGACGAAGACAGGCATCAAGGAATCCCTTATTTGGAATAAACTCTACAAATTCCAGCGCGATGGTGTTATGGGTGCCATTGACAAGATTGAGAAATACGGCGGCTGTATTATTGCAGATAGTGTCGGCCTGGGCAAAACCTTTACGGCACTGGCCATCATCAAGTATTATGAGCTGCGCAATGACCGCGTGCTGGTGCTGGCACCTAAGAAGCTGCGGGAGAACTGGACGATATATACGCAGAATGATAAGCGGAATATCTTTGCAGCTGACCGATTTAACTATGATGTGTTGAATCATACGGATTTAAGCCGTTATAAAGGTTTCTCTGGGGCCATCAATCTGTCTACGCTCAACTGGGAAAACTATGACCTTATTGTTATCGACGAGAGTCATAATTTCCGTAACAATGTTCCCCATAAAGACCGCAAAACTCGTTATGAGCGATTGATGGAGGACATCATCAAGGCCGGGGTCAAGACCAAAGTGCTGATGCTTTCGGCAACGCCGGTCAACAATCGCATGAACGATATCAAAAATCAGATTGCCTTCATCACGGAGGGCAAAAATGACGCCTTGAAGTCCACAGGAATTCCCAATATCGAAACTACTCTGCGCAAGGCACAGATGGTCTTCAACCGTTGGTCGGAATTGCCGGAACGGGAGCGTACGACCAAGGTCTTTGTGGAAATGATGGACTTGGAATATTTCAAGCTGCTCGATACATTGACCATCGCTCGTTCGCGCAAGCATATCGAAAAATATTACAATGTGGCAGAAATCGGCCGTTTCCCCACCCGCTTAAAGCCCATCAATGAATGTCCGGAAATCGATACATTGGGCGAGTTCCCGCCGATTGGTGAAGTGAACAAGATGATCAACCGTCTGACATTGGGACTTTATGCGCCGCTCAGGTATGTGCGTCCAGATAAGCGGCATGCCTATGAGAGCCGCTACGACATGAGTGTGGCTAATGGTCGTAGTGTGTTCCGTCAGGTTGATCGTGAAAATCAGTTGATTCATCTGATGCGGGTCAATCTCCTGAAGCGCATGGAAAGCTCCATCCATTCGTTTGTGCTGACGGTGGAGAAGATTTCCCGGCGGATAGAGCATACCTTGTCCATCATTGAAAAACATGAAGGCGAGTATCATGCGGATTTGAATATCGAGGAACTGGACTTTGACGAGGACGGCTTGGATATGGGCGATTTGGTCTTTGGCAGTAAAGTCAAGGTTTTGCTCCAGGATATGGATTTAATCAAATGGCGACAGGATTTGCAGCTGGATTTGGAAGAATTGCAGGAGATTCTCCAAAGTGCCAAAGTGATTACGCCCATACGGGATAATAAACTGCAAACGCTTAAAAACAGAATTGCGGATAAAATTCAGAATCCCATCAATGCAGGAAATGGCAAGCTGATTATTTTCACCGCTTTTGCCGATACGGCTGAATATCTATATGAGAATATCGCGCCGCAAATGGAACCGTTGGGGATTTATACCGCTTTGGTAACAGGCGGGACAGGTACGAATAAATCGACTATTCCTATTCCGTCATCACTAAAACGAAGTATAAAGCTTTCTGACCTTAATACGGTATTGACTTTGTTCTCGCCCATATCAAAATCCGGCAAAAGCATATTCCCAGATATGGAGGAGGAAATTGATATTCTGATTGCCACTGACTGTATTTCCGAAGGCCAAAACTTGCAGGACTGTGATTACTTGATCAACTACGATATTCATTGGAATCCTGTACGCATTATTCAGCGGTTTGGACGTATTGACCGCATTGGCTCGAAGAATGAAGTAATCCAGCTTTTGAACTTTTGGCCGACTGACGACCTCGACGCCTACATCGACCTCGCAGAGCGTGTCAAAGGACGCATGGTGCTTTTAGATGTTTCGGCAACCGGAGAAGAAAACATCATTGATGACCAAAAGAACAAGGAAATGAATGACCTGGAATACCGCAAAAAACAGTTGCAAAAACTGCAGAATGAAGTGGTGGATTTGGAAGATATTTCCGGCGGTATTTCGATTACGGATTTAACATTTAATGACTTCAAAATTGATTTGATGGAATATATGAAGGAGCATGAGGAAGAACTGGCCAATGCTCCCAGCGGTTTATATGCGATTGCCCGTATTTCGGACAATCTGCGCGATATTGTAGATCCCGGGGTAATCTTTGTTTTGCGGCAGATAAAAGGTGCACGGCAGACTAAGGAGCAGAATCCCTTGTTCCCCTACTATCTTGCTTATATTACCGATGATGGGCAGGTGCAGGCCAATTTCCTGCAGGGCAAACAGGTTCTCGACTATTTGAAGAAATTCTGTTCGGGACAGAATACTGTGGCCAAGGATTTGGCAGAGGTATTCAATAAGGAAACAAAACATGGACGGTATATGGACAGGTATTCAGACCTGCTCCAGCAGACAATAGAAGATCTGATTGGCAAAAAACAGGAAGTGGGCGTAGCCAGCCTCTTTAGCAAAGGCGGTACAGCCACACCACAGAATTTTGATGACGGTATGGCCGACTTTGAGCTGGTGGCCTTTCTGGTGCTGAAATAAGGTGGCTATGAGCATTTATGAAGTAATGGAGCTGCCGACAGCGGCACGGATTGACCGTGTAGTGCCCAAGAAGCAGTTCTACGACAATGGTGATTTGAGTTCAGCTGATAAGAAGCTCTTTGACTATGTAGAGAAAATATACTGGCGTTATGCCCTGAAAACGGAAAATTCCTTTATACAGCCTTATCGTGACGAGGAAAAAGACTATCCGGAAATTGAAGTGCTGGAAGTGAATCTGCGGGCGGAAAAGCAGCTGAAACGCTTGGCGGAGGTCATCATCCATGCTATTCCGTATCCGATGCTGATTTTCTTTACTTTGGCAGATAAGCGGCGGCTATATATGGGCAAGCTGCGTCAAAGCCAGGCGGATAGTGAGCGAATGGCGCTGGTGGCTATGGAAGATACGGGCTGGCGGAGCGAAGAAGACGACTTTTGGCCGGAAATGTCCCTGCGGAAAATGCCTGGGGCGAATTTCTGCCAGTTGTATGAAAGCTGGTTTGATGCCATCAGCAAAAGTCATCTTGCAGCATTGTCGGTGGATACAGAAGCGCTGTCCGGTGATGAAGCCAGAGAAAAACTGCAACGCATTACGGCCATAGAGCAGGAAATGAACAAACTGCGCAAGCAGATGAAAGCAGAGAGCCAATTCAATCGCAAGATGGAACTCAATACCCGTCTACAAAAATTAAAACGAGAAATGAATAAGATAACTGAGCAAGGGAGCAGGGAACAATGAAAAAATTAACAGGCGAATCAATGAATATTACTGAGGAAAACTTGAAGTCTATGCAGCAGCTTTTCCCCGAAGCATTTGAGGAAGGGAAAATTGACTTCGATGTTCTGCGGCAGCTGTTGGGCGATTTTGTGGATGATGAACAGGAACGCTACAGTTTCAAATGGAACGGCAAGGGCAAAGCCCTGCGACTGTCCCAAACGCCATCTATGGGCACATTGCGTCCCTGCAAGGAAGAAAGCAAGGACTGGGATAATACGGAAAATCTCTATATTGAGGGAGATAATCTGGAAGTATTGAAACTTCTGCAGAAATCCTATTATGGCAAAGTGAAGATGATTTATATCGATCCTCCGTATAATACAGGCGGTGATTTTGTCTATAAAGACAACTTCCATGACAATATCCAAAATTATAAAGAAGTCACAGGACAGATTGACGGCGAAGGGAATAAAATTGATACCAATACGGAAAGCAATGGACGGTTCCATACGGATTGGCTGAATATGATGTATCCGCGCTTGAGACTGGCCAGAAATTTGTTGACCGAAGATGGAGTTATATTTATTAGTATTGATGATAATGAGCAGGAGAATTTAAAGCGAATTTGTGACGAGGTGTTTGGGGAATGTAATTTTATCGGAGAAATAATTAGAAAAACTAAATCAATGACAGGAGATAATGGTAATGGGTTTAATTTGCAACATGAATTGCTAATCATATATGCTAAAAATCAAGCAGATATGATTTTGAGAGGCGAAGCAAAATCCTATAGTAATTATTCAAATCCTGATAATGATCCAAATGGTGAGTGGTGTGCTGGTGACCCTAGCGCTAAAAGTGGTGGACCATCAACATATTTTGAAATAAAAAATCCATATACCAATAAGGTTGATGTTCCACCAACTGGAAGATACTGGGCGTTTTCTAAGACGACATTAGAGAAATATATTGCAGATGGGAAGATAAAATTTAAGGAAAATCATAGAGATAATGAGCGTGGCTTTGTTTTTAAGAGGTATCGGAAAGATGCAACTAGCTTATTTGATCCAGTGCATAGCTTGTTTGGAAACGAAAATGAATACATGAATCAGGCTGCAACAGTCGAGGTTAAAAAAATATTTGATGAGGATGTTTTTAGTTACCCAAAGCCAGTAGCTTTTATAAAAAAAATTATACAGTATGCGACTCTAAAAGAGTCTCTTGTATTAGATTTTTTCTCCGGTTCAGGAACTTTATCTCATGCTGTTATGCAACTTAACGCAGAAGATGGCGGTCATCGCAAATTCATTATGGTGCAGCTTCCTGAACCAACTGATGAAAAGAGCGAAGCTTACAAAGCTGGCTATAAAAACATCTGCGAAATCAGCAAAGAACGTATTCGCCGTGCCGGGGATAAAATCAAGGCGGAAGCCGGTGATAAGGCGGCGGATTTGGATATTGGCTTTAAGGTCTTTAAGCTGGACAGCTCCAATCTGCAGAAATGGAATCCTCAGCCGGATGATTTGGTGATGACTTTGCAACAGGCAACGGACAATTTCCTGCCTGACCGCACCGAGCAGGATGTACTCTATGAAATTATGCTCAAGATGGGGCTGGATTTGACATGTCAAATTGAGGAAGAACAGGCTGCAGGCGAGACGGTCTATATTATCGGCGGCGGTGCCCTGATGATTTGTTTGGGGCGGAATATCACAACTGCTGTGGCGGAAGCGGTCGTGAAACTGCATGCGGAATATGAGTCGGAACTTTGGCAGGTGGTGTTCCGTGATACGGGCTTTGCCTCGGATATGGACAAGACCAATGTCAAGGAAACGCTGAAAGCGGCAGGCCTTGATGAAGACAGCTTTGTGTGCGTGTGAGGTGATGGATAATGAAACTGAAATTTGACTCCACCCTCGATTACCAGCAGGAGGCCATTGCCGCTGTTCGTGACGTTTTTCAGGGACAAACGCCGAAACAATCCTTGTTCACGGTGGCTGCGATTGCGAATGAGCAGATGGCGTTAGGTTTTGGCAGTGAAAGCCAGCAACTGACTTTGGGACAGGGCATTGGCAATCGGCTGATGCTGGACGAAGAAGATTTGCTGAATAATATCCGTGCGGTGCAGCTGCGGCATGGCCTGCCCCAGTCCAACTCTTTGCCGAATCACAAGCTGAATCTCGATATTGAGATGGAAACCGGCACCGGCAAGACCTACGTTTACCTGCGCACGTTGTTGGAACTCAATAAGGCTTATGGCTTTACCAAGTTCATCATCGTTGTGCCGAGCGTAGCTATCAAGGAAGGTGTGCAGAAAACCATCGAGATAACCCGTGATCATTTCCGTGGGCTTTACAGCAATGTGAATTACGATGCCTTTGTCTATGACGGCAAACATATTGAGAAAATCCGTGACTTTGCCACGAGTAATGATATTCAGATTATGGTCATGACCATCAATTCCTTCCAGAATGACCTGAACCTGATTAACCGCTATAACGACAAAAAATTCGGCGAGTCCAAGCCGATTGATTTGGTGCGCGAAACCAAGCCTATTGTCGTGATTGACGAGCCGCAGTCCACCATCAGCACCGATGCACAGGTGGAGGCGGTGGAATCCTTGAATCCGCTGTGTACGATTCGCTATTCGGCCACGCCTATCCGCGTGGAGAACAAGCTTTATCGCCTGAATGCCGTGGATAGCTTTGCCAAGAAACTGGTCAAGGGTATCGAAGTGGAGAGTTTTGCTGCCCAGAATGACCATAACGAAGCCTATCTGTTCTTGAAATCCGTCAACAACAAGAAATCCCCCATTACGGCACGGGTGGAAATGGACGTGCAGAATAAAAGGGGCGTTGTCCAGCGGAAAGCCGTTACCGTGAAGCAGGGGGATGACCTCTACGAAAAATCCGGTGGCCGTGATGTGTACGAGGGCTATATCGTCAAGGATATTTACTGCGCGGAAGGCAGTGAGTATATGGACTTCACCAGCTGCAGCGATATCCTGCATTTGGGCAAGGCCATTGGTACGGTCCATGATGACGAAATGAAGCGCCAGCAGATGCGGGCAACGATTGAGGAACATCTGAACAAGGAACTGGAACTGAATCCCAAAGGCATCAAGGTTCTTTCCCTGTTTTTCATTGACCGTGTGGCTAACTACCGCGAATACGATGCCGAGGGCAATGCCGTGAAGGGCAAGTATGCCAAGTGGTTTGAGGAAATCTATCAGGATGTGATTCGCCGTCCGAAATATCACGATTTGTGGCACAGGCTCCATAATGAAGATGATGAGGCTGAACTCGTTCATGATGGCTATTTCTCTGCCGATAAAGGCAAGAAGAATGAGCCGGGTCATTGGAAGGATACCAGCGGTTCTACGGCGGCAGATGACAGCACCTATAACCTCATCATGAAGGATAAGGAACGGCTGCTTTCCTTTGACTGCAAGATTCGGTTTATCTTCTCCCACTCGGCTTTGCGGGAAGGCTGGGATAATCCGAATGTGTTCCAGATTTGTACACTGAATGAAACCAAGAGCACCATCAAGAAGCGGCAGGAAATCGGCCGTGGTCTGCGCTTGTGTGTCAATCAGACGGGCGAACGGCAGTATGATGCCAATCTGAATATCCTTACCGTTATGGCCAATGAAAGCTATGACGAATTTGCCAGCTCCCTGCAGAAGGAATACGAGGACGACGGCATCCGTTTCCGTGTGCTGGAAACTGCCAACTTTGCCAATATCCTCGTGCCCGTATCGGCAGAGGAAGCGGCAACAGATGCGGCAGGGGAAGAAACTGCTTATCTGGGCACAGAGAAGGCCGAAATGGTCATGGAATCCCTGAAAGAATATGGCTATGTGGATGACGAGGGCAATATTCAGGAATCGCTGAAAGCCGATATCCAGCAGAATAAATTCGTGGTAGCAGAAGAACTGGCTCCCTACAAGGCGCAGATACAGGAAATCTGTATGCAGGCCTGCAGAACCGTGCCGATTCACAAAAAGCGCGAACGGCGTGAGGCTGTTCTCAACAAAGAAGTTTTCCTGTCTCCGGAATTCAAGGAATTATGGGACAGCATCAAGTGGAAGACAACCTATCGGGTGGATTTTTCCACGGAGGAACTTTTGCGGCGCTGTCGTAAGCAGATGGCTTTGGAGATGAAGATTCCTTCGCCGAAAATCATTCAGACCAAGGCGGATTTAACCATCGGTACGGGTGGTGTCGAAACCAAGGTAGTGGCTGACCGGGCTGTAAGCACATACGGTTCCAGTAATTTTCTGCCGGATATTGTCGCTTATCTGCAAAACGAAACCAATCTGACTCGTCGTACCATTGTGGAACTCTTAACCGGCACCAGACAGGATGAGAAGGGCAACTGGATTCCCTTTGATGATTACGGCAATCGGTTGAAGGATTTCAAAAAGAATCCGCAGGTGTTCATGGAAAACACCGCCAAAATCCTGCGCTCCGTGATGAAGTCGCTGATTGTAGACGGTATTAAATATCAACGGCTCGGGGACAGCGAATACTACTGTCAGGAACTCTTTGAGTCGGAAGAACTCAAGGGATATCTTGAAAGCAATATGCTGGAAAGTACCAAAAGCCCTTATAACTATGTGGTCTACGACAGCGAGAATGAACGGCAGTTTGCCCAGTCCTTTGAGGATAACGAAGATGTATATCTTTATGCCAAACTGCCGGACTGGTTCAAAATCAGTACGCCCTTGGGCTCCTATAATCCCGACTGGGCCGTGATGATTGACCAGAATGGAGAAAAGAAACTGTACTTCGTTTTGGAAACCAAGGGCAACATAGATACCGATGCCCTCAGAAAGACGGAAAGCGAAAAGATTCAATGCGGTAGAGAACATTTTGCTGCATTGGGGGATAAGGCTGAGTTTATGCCGGTGGATAATTTTACCGAGTTTATGCATAACATTTGATGGCAATAGTTTCAAGGAGATTTTTAGGTATTAAAAAATGCCCAGAGGATTTATGTCGAAATCCTCTGGGCATTTTTTATCTGTCAGAGATAGGCGTCGTATTTTCCTGCATTGAAGTCGCAGGCTTCGGTGATGAAGTTGCAGTCGACCAGCAGGCTTTCGATTTTTTCTCGATGCTGATTGGCCTTATGCAGTCTGGCCAGCTCCTTGATATCGTCGTCGGTGAAGCACCAGCCGATGTCCATGGAGAGGTCTTCCCCCTCTTCGACGGAGGCCAGGGCGGCTGACCAATCCTGGCGGATCTCTTCGTCACGTTCTTTTGTCATAAAATGTCCTCCTGTTCGCAATAGAAATGTATTTGGTTCTAGGATAGCAGGCAATTTTTAAAGACAGCTTATCAATATTTCAGAGAATCATTAGGGTTATATTTTTTGTCAGAGGCCAGTAAGGCCAGATTTCCAGTTGCTATGGGAATCTGGCCTTTTGTTATATTTTCATTCTGGTTATTTTTATATGGTCAGTTTAGCGCTATCCTAAGGGTGTTCCGTTCATTTCTGGATAACGCAAAGGAGAATTGGCAATGGCAGAGAAAACAGAAAGTATGGGCAATCGTTATGAACTCAATAAGAATTTGGCCCAGATGTTAAAGGGCGGCGTGATTATGGATGTTACGACGCCAGAGCAGGCAAAGATTGCGGAGGAGGCAGGTGCCTGCGCCGTTATGGCGCTGGAGCGTATTCCAGCCGATATCCGCGCGGCAGGCGGTGTGGCCCGCATGAGCGATCCGGCGATGATCCGCGGCATCCAGGAGGCCGTGAGCATCCCCGTCATGGCCAAGTGCCGCATCGGTCACATCGTTGAGGCCCAGCTGCTGCAGGCCATCGAAATCGACTATATCGATGAGAGTGAGGTCTTGTCCCCGGCAGACGATGTCTATCATATCGACAAGCGGAAGTTTGCCGTGCCCTTTGTCTGCGGTGCCCGTGACCTTGGCGAGGCCCTGCGTCGTATCAGCGAGGGTGCGGCAATGATCCGCACGAAGGGGGAGCCGGGAACCGGCGATGTGGTGCAGGCCGTGCACCACATGCGGAAAATCAATCAGCAAATGGCGGCCATCGCTTCCCTGCGGGAGGATGAACTTTTCGAGGCGGCTAAAAAGTATCAGGTCCCCTATGATCTGGTGGCCTACGTGCATGAACATAAAAAACTGCCGGTGGTCAATTTCGCTGCTGGCGGCGTGGCGACCCCAGCCGATGCAGCTTTGATGATGCAGCTGGGAGCCGAGGGCGTGTTTGTCGGCTCGGGCATCTTCAAGTCGGGGAATCCGGCCAAGCGGGCGGCAGCTATCGTGCAGGCAGTCACCAATTACGAGGATGCAGGGCTCATCGCAAGGCTTTCGGAAAATCTCGGCGAGGCTATGGTGGGCATCAATGCCGATGAGATCGAGCTGCTCATGGCAGAGCGTGGCAGATAAAGAGGTGAGAGGAGGTTGGACAAAATGACGATTGGCATTCTAGCCTTGCAGGGGGCCTTTGCTGAGCACGAGGCAATGCTGGAAGCACTGGCGGCAGATTACCGGGAAATCCGTCAGCGCAAGGATATGACCGATGATCTCGCTGGCATAATCCTTCCAGGTGGCGAAAGTACCGTACAGAGCAAGCTCCTGCATGAGTTGGGGCTGTTTGAACCGTTGCGGCAGAAAATCCTCCAGGGGCTGCCCGTGCTGGCGACTTGTGCAGGACTTATCCTGCTGGCCCAGGAGGTCAGCAATGATGAGCCTTCGATGGCAACTCTTCCCATACGGGTACGGCGCAATGCCTATGGCAGGCAGTTGGGCAGTTTTGCGAGGGCTGGTGATGTAGCCGATTTGCGGGGATTTCCGCTGCGGTTCATCCGCGCTCCCTATATCGAAGCATGTCTTGACAAGAAGGTGCAGGTGCTGAACGAGACGGAAGGACATATCACAGCGGTGCGGTATCACAATCAGCTAGCCATGGCTTTCCATCCGGAGCTGACCCGTGACCTGCGGATCCATTCCTTTTTCCTGGATATGGTGGCGAAACGCAAAGAGCTTGCGCTGGGTGCATAAAAGAAGCTGGCTGTTGGCCAGCTTTTTTTCGTGGAAACAGGCAAGAGATGATATAATTAGGGAAAGACGAAGTATCAGCGTATGAATAGAAAGCAGGATAGGAAAGACAATGGCGTATTTCTATGTGTTTATTGGCGGCGGCCTGGGGGCCGTGTGCCGTTATGGCGTGACGACGATGGTGGGTATGCTGCTCGGGGGGATGTTTCCCTGGGGAACGCTTGTCGTCAATCTGGTGGGAAGTCTGCTGATGGGGTTGGTGCTCGGGGCATTATTGCCACTGGCCAAGTCCTTGCAGCTGCTGCCCGAATCGCTGCGGTTGCTCTTGATCGTAGGGTTCCTGGGGGGCTTTACGACGTTTTCGTCCTTCAGCATGGAGACGCTGACGCTGCTGCGGGGCGATAGTTTTTTCCTGGCGGCGGTCAATGTGGTGGGCAGTATTGTGCTGGGATTGGCGGCAGCTTATATCGGCTATCAGTTGGCGATGGTATTTCAGCGCTGAGGGAGAGTTTCTATGGATGTAATAGATTTTTCGGCGGCCCGCCAGCGGCGGCTGGCGGCGATGGCGCGGACCAAGGCCGGGCCTCAGGCGCGGTTTGCTGCCATGCAGGAGGCGCTTAGCCAGGATGAGCTGACGGCTATGGGGCGCATTGTCCAGCAGCATGCCCTGCGGCTGGCCTATCGCATCGTGGCCGCAAGCCCTGTATGGGGGAAGCCCGAAGAAGCGGAGCCGTTGCGGGTTTGGACAGAGCTGGAGGCAGTGGTGCCGGTGCTAGCGGATCTGATCATGGCGGAAAGCTATATGCCAGCGGCGGTACGCATGGCAGGCACGCGTCTGACCGCCAATGAGGTCGGCCTATGGGCTGCGCGCCGTATGGTGCTCGACTATCTGCTGATATTGATTGACGACAACAGCCGCCCTGACGATTGGCTCGATATCCGCGACAGGGAACCACTGCGCAATGTATTTGCGTATTTAGGCTATGCGATGGATTGACTTACAGGAGAGATGGTGAGGGAATGACGAAGGCATATGACGAGGAACTGCGCGCGAAACTATTGGGCAAGAACGGCCGGAAATTACCAGCCCTTTGGCTGACAGCGTTACGGGAGGAGCCATTTTCCTATTCCTACAAATTGACAGAGCCGGACGAGCTCGCAAGTAGTGTGGGGCAGCTCCACAAACGGGCGGAATGGGTAGCCTTTTGGAAGCAGTCAAAGGAGCCTTGGCGAGTCGAAACCGCCAATCGCAAGCCCAAAGGCTTGGGGATTCAGCATGATTATCCCGTGAGGATTCACTTTGATGCGGCAATTGATGTTCTTCGTTATTTAGGTGAGGCCAAGAAGTTCTGGTTGTTTTGTCAGCGGGTGGAGAAAATCAAGGCGGATTATCCTGCACTGTTACCGGCTTGTGTCATGGAACGCGATAAAATTTTGGCGGATGAACCTATGACGGCAGCGATTTACCAAACTGCCAGGTATTTTGCGGGCACGCCCAAGACCAATTGTTATTTGCGGGAGCTTGATATTCCTTATGTGGATACGAAGTTTATCGAAGACAATCCAAAACTCACGGCCGCAGTGTTTTTTGCGGTACGTCCGAAGTTCACTGGCAAGACCTTCGACGATTTTTGCCAGGCGCTGTCCCTTACGAAATCGGCGCCCTCACCAAACATCTATGTGCGTTCCCTCGATGCGCGCAAGACCTTTGCGGGGCTGCGGGAAATCGTGGTTACGGCACAGCAGCTGGCAAAGCTGGATTTGACTTTTGGCCGCGTGTTCATAACCGAAAACAAAATCAATGGCTATGTGTTTCCCGAGGTGGAGGATGGTTTGATTTTGTTTGGGGCAGGCAATGGCATTCTGAGCGATTTGCAGGAAATCGATTGGCTCAAGCGCCAGCAGGCGTTATGGTATTGGGGCGATATGGACCGCAATGGTTTTGCCATCTTGGCGCGCGTGCGCCAAAAGTATCCGCAGGTGAAATCGTTTTTGATGGAGCAGGAACTTGCGGCAAGGTATCGTCATTTTATGGTGGCCGATACGGGAAACGAGCTGGCGATGCCGGAAGCGTTGACAGGAGAGGAGCAGGCCTGCTGGCAATATTTGACAAGTCAACCGGCAAAAGCCAACCGGCTGGAGCAGGAGAAGATTCCCTTGTTTGAGGTGAAGGCGGCCTTACGGCATCTGCTGGGCGAGGATATAGACGAAAGTGGGCAAGCGGTCAAGTAAGTGGCAGGGGGGATGGCAATGGCTAGGGTGGTATGCGATTTGTGTCCGCGTGGCTGTCGGCTGGCTGAGGGGCAGGTGGGCTGGTGCCGTGCCCGTATTGGCTACGATAGGAAAGTGGTGCCGCTGAATTATGGGCGGCTAACCTCGGTGGCACTAGATCCCATTGAGAAAAAGCCCTTGGCGCGGTTTTTTCCCGGAAGCTATATCTTATCGGTGGGCAGTTTTGGCTGCAATTTACGCTGCCCGTTCTGCCAGAATCATGCGATTTCTCAGGCGGGGGCGGATTGCGATACGCAGGTGGTAACACCGTCAGAGCTTGTGAGCCTTGCACAGGAATTGGCGGCCCGGCCAGCCGGCAATCTCGGCGTGGCGTTTACCTACAACGAACCATTGGTGGGCTATGAATTCGTGCGCGATACAGCCAGTCTTTTACAGGCAGCGGGGCTAAAAGTGGTGCTGGTGACTAATGGCATGATAAACGAAGGGCCGTTTCAGGAGCTTTTGCCGCTGGTCGATGCGTTCAATATTGATCTGAAGGGCTGGCGGCAGGATATCTATGATATCTGTGGCGGCAGCCTTTCGGCAGTGAAGCAGAATATTGCTGCGGCAGCTGCTGTGACGCATGTGGAGGTAACGACTCTGATCGTACCGGGACTTAATGATAGTCCCGCAGAGATGGCTGCCGAGGCACAATGGATGGCGTCAATTTCCATTGGCTTGCCACTGCACGTTAGTCGTTATTTTCCGCAGTGGCAAGCAACAGAACCTGCTACGGAGGTGTCTGTTGTGTATGAATTAGCTGCGGTCGCACGGCAGTATTTGTCCTATGTTTATACGGGAAATTGTTAAGCAGCTTTGGGGATATTTAGCTGAAATTCATAGCTTGACAAGCAGGGCGATGAGCAAACCATGGTTCAGGATATCTGCCAGCAGGCCGGCGTAGCGAAGGGAACGTTCTTTTATTATTTCCCGACGAAGGAAGACGTGCTTAAAGCCATTTTGGTAGAATGGACGAAGAAATTTGTGGAGGAATACGCGCAGAAGGCAGAGGGAATGGATGCCGTCCGAAAACTGCGTCTCTTTTTGCAGTTGTCAGCACGGGAAAATTCTATCGAACCTTTGGTGGATAATCTTTGGGCAGAGCACTACAAAGAATTGGTTATGGTGCTTTGGCAACGCATTGTGATCGATGGATTCAATCCGCTGCTGCGTCAGATTATTGCTGAGGGAAATGCGACTGGTTCGATGCAGGTCGTTCATCAAGAAGAATGTTTGGAATTCTTTTGGCGTCTTACCGAAGCGATATGGCCGGATGAGAAGGTGGATATCGTTACGGATGATAGCATGTCGGTACGCACGGAGATAGCGGCGAAATTGATTGAACAATTATTTGGCATGGAAAAGGGAAGTATGGCTCATTGGGAAAATGCGGAGTGAGTTCCGCATTTTATTTTTAGAGACTACTGACCTTGGTCAATAGAGGAGATTGATGATGAAGTCAAAGTGGACAATCCGGATACCTTACTGAAACCAGGGATGTTTGTGCAGGTTCAATTGAATTTGGGTACTCCGAAAACGGTGTTGTCGGTTCCACAAAAGGCAGTGCTGGGTCAGAAAGGCGTTCAGTATGTGTTCACAGTGGAAGATGGCAAAGCGAAAAAGGTTCGGGTAGAAACTGGTGATATCGTAGGGGATCGTATCGAAATTGTTGCTGGCGCCGAAGAGGGTATGATTGTGCTGACCGATAATCTTGATAAACTCAAAGACGGTAATCTGGTGCAGTTAGGAGAAGAATCATGAGTTTACCAGAATTAAGTATCAAGCGGCCGGTGTTTGCTACGGTGATTTTAGCGGCGTTGATTCTCATGGGAAATATGCTGCGCTAGGTTTATGTGCCAAGTGAACATCAGTTAGCGGGCAAAGCAATGCTGGTTCCTTTGTCGCAGGTGGCAGCTTGGCAGTACAGTACGAGTTCCAGCGATATTCGCCGCTATGACCGCCAAAAGGAGATTCGTTTGAGCGCCAATGTAGAAGGAACTTCTATGGGGGAAGCCAATGAGGCTTTTTTCGAAAAAATGGAATCGATGCAGGTGCCTGTGGGGTATAAGGTTGGACAGGCTGGTGCCGGAAATGATATGGATGATTCCTTTGCCAATATGGCCATGGCATTGGCCATGGCAGTGGCATTCATCTTCATGATTTTGGCGGCTCAGTTTGAAAGTTATAGTGAACCCTTCGCCATTATGTTCTCACTGCCATTGGCTATGATTGGTGCTTTGGCAGGACTGTTCATCGCTGGCAGTGAATTGAGTCTCGTGCCCCGATGGCGCATGCTATAATCGGCGGTGTGCTTACTTCAACGTTGCTGACGCTGGTGGTGGTTCCTACCATCTATGATTTGCTTCATCAGTGGTGGCAGCAGGAAGAAAATCGTTAAGATTTTGATTGTTTTGTGTTATAATGCTAATGGATTGTTTGGGGCAAGGGAAAGTCGGTGCTGCGGTACTGCCTTTCCCTTGCCTTCGTTTAAGGTTATGGCTGGTGTAACAGCTGTGAGGAAGGAGTAACGATGAGATTCTTCCATCTGTCGGATTTACATATTGGCTTAAAATTGATGAATCATGACTTGGCAGAGGACCAGGAATATATTCTTCGGGAAATCGTCCGGTTGGCAGAGGAGCGGCAGCCGGATGCCGTTGTTATTGCCGGGGATATTTATGATAAGGCAGTTCCGTCGGCTGAGGCAGTGTCGCGGTTTGACCGGTTTGTGACAGAACTTACGCAGAAGGTACCAACGGCGGAACTCATGATGATTTCAGGAAATCATGACAGTGCCGAACGGGTTAATGTGTTTCGTCAGGTGTTGGCGCGTCAGCATATCCATATGATCGGCCGGCCGCCTGAGCTTCCAGATGAAACGATTGCCAAAGTTACTTTGACTGATGCTTATGGCCCCGTGAATTTTTATCTATTGCCCTTTGTGAAGCCTTCCATGGTCAAGCTGATTACAGGAACGGATAAAGATGGCAATAATTTTTCGTATGATGAAGCGGTGCATCGGTTGCTTTCGCGAGAGAATTTAGCGGAGCAGGAACGTAATGTATTGGTCAGTCACCAGTTTTATCTCTCGACAGGAAAAGATGATACGATTGAACGATCGGCATCGGAGATAGTTACGGTGGGCAATATCGATTCGGTGCAGGGGGATATCTTGAATCGTTTCGATTATGCGGCGTTGGGACATATCCATAAGGCGCAGCGCTTGAATGGCAAGGATTGTTATCGCTATTGTGGTACGCCGATTGCTTGCTCTTTTGGGGAGGAGGGTCAGCTTAAAGGCGTGATAGAAGTAGAGCTCAAGGAAAAAGGCGAAGTGGTGACGACGGTGCTTCCTTTGGAACCCTTGCGACAAGTGCGCACCATCAAAGATACGCTGGAAAATGTGCTGGCTCAGGCCTCGGAAGATTATGTTAGCATTACGTTGACGGATGCGGACGATTATTTGGCCGGTGATGTGCGTGATCGGCTGGAGGCCTGTTTTCCGCATTTGCTGCATGTAGGGCGTGAGACCCAGGAGGAAGCGGATTACCAGCTGGAGCAGGAAAAGGCGGTACAGTTATCGCCCTTTGCTCTTTGCCGGGATTTTTTACAGGATCTCGATGCGGATGAGGAGCAGTTGCTGGCGTCGATTATCAATGAAGTGCAGGAGGCGGAGAAATGAAACCCATTCAATTGACCATTCAGGCATTCGGTTCCTATGGCGAGCGTGCTGTCATTGATTTTACGAAGCCCACGCAAAATCTTTTTCTGGTAACTGGTGATACCGGTGCGGGCAAGACGACGATTTTTGATGCAATCGTCTATGCACTCTATGGGGACAAAAGCGAAAAAAATACCAATAAGAATGCCTTGATTCCTAATTTGCAAAGTCAGTTCGCCGCGCTTGATGTTACGCCCTTTGTCGAGTTGGCCTTCAGTGAGACGGTGGGGGGACGGGAGCAGCGTTACATCGTTCACCGGGTTCCACATCATCGGCGCAAAGCCAAACGTGGCAATTCGGAGGTGGACGAGAAGGAATCGGTAACGCTGACCATGCCGGATCATACGGATTATCCAGGCAATAAGGAAGCCGTCAATGAAAAGCTTCGCGAGCTCGTCGGGCTGACCAAGGAACAGTTCATGCAAGTAGGTATGATTGCGCAAGGAGATTTCATGCGCATTTTGCGTGCGCCGACAAGCGATAAGCGCGAAATATTCCGGCGTCTCTTTAATACGGAAATCTTTGATAAGATCGTTGGCCGATTGGGGGAACGCAACAGCCAGTATCGCGAGGAGCTTCAAAATGTTCTGCGCCGCTGCCAGACAAAGGCGGAAGATGTGGTGGTTCCTGAGAATTTTCCACAGCAGGCAGAAATGAAAGAGCTAGTGCAGAAAATCCGCAAGGATAAGATGCCAAGTCTGGTTGATTTTGAAAGGCTGCAAACATATCTGAATGAAGCTGGTGAAGTGCTGGCCCGGGAGGCGGAAAAAGCAACTGCCGAGGCAGTTGCAGCCCAAAAGAGATATGATGCAGAAAATGTCGAACTGACAAAGGCTGAGGCTTTGAAGGTGTCCTTTGACCAGCTTAGCGAGGCGACGGAGACGTGGCAGGCCTATAAGCAGCGAGAAACTGACATGATGGATAAGGAACAGTGTGCGGCAAAAATCCAAGCAGCGTATGCGATTCAAGCGGTTTATCAAGCCTTTGAGCGTCAGCGAAAAGCGGTGGCGGAGACCGAAATGCTGCAGCAGCAGTATGATAGGGCGTTGCCAGAACTAATGCAGCAGGAAGCTGAGGCAGGGAAAGCCGTAGTGGCAGCCAAGAAGGAAAAGGATAAAGCAACGGAAGTCTTTGGTAAGGTTCAGGCGGAAGTTGAGGCGGCTTTGGAAATCTTTGCGGAAGTTGCAGCGAAGACGGAGAAGATTCAACGCGCAGCCAAGATTTTGAAGGAGACAAGGGATAACGCCGAACAGGCTCAGCAAAAATTGGCAGCGTATCAGAAGCAATTGGAAGGCTGGCAGCAGCAGGTGAAACAGTTGCCGGAGTTAACGCTGGCAAAAGTCAAGGGGGAGCAGCAAGAACAGGAGCTGCGGCAATATGAAAGAGAAATCAATGCCGGAATTGATTTAGGCAGGGAAATGAAAAATGCCGAGGTTGAGGCTAAGCAGGCACTGTCGCAATATCAGGTGGTACAGCAGGCTTATCAAGAAAAGCGCGCCAACTATGAGCGGGAACAGCAAGTGTTCCTCAATGCCCAGGCGGGATTATTGGCAGAGTCTTTACAAGCGGGACAGCCGTGTCCGGTTTGCGGTTCGCTGGAACATCCACATCCGCGGGTACTTGAGGCGGCGGCTAAACCGTTGGCCCGCGAAGAATTGGAGCGTTTAGCGGCTGAGGTGACAGCCCTTAATGCCAAGCAGCAGGCGGCTGCGGAGAAGTCAGGCAAGGCAAATAACAATTTTGACAAGTCAAGAGAGCAATTTGATTTGTCACTGGACAAACTACGTCAGGAGGTACCGGGGTGTGAGGCGGCCCAAACCCTTAATGAAATCCGGCAGAAGGTCAGGAAACAACTGGAAGAATGCGAGGAATTGCTGGGCAATCTGACTGGTCAAATTAAGAGTCTGGAGATTATCCAGCAGCAACTTGACCAGTCAACGGAAATGATGGCGAATTTACAGGGAGATAAGGAATCTTTGGCTGAAAAATGCCAGCTTGCCAAATCCCAGTTGGAGACTGCCGAAAAGACGCAGAAGATCTTGCTGGATAAACTGCGCTTTGCGACCAAGGAAGAGGCAATACAGACAAGGGGAAAGGCCAGAGAAAAAATGGCCGCATGCGAGGATGCCTATGCTAAAGCTGATAAAGTGGCCAAGGATGGGCAGGCCAAGCTGGCAGAGGCCAAGACGGTCCTTCGCCAATGCCACCAGGAACTGCCAGTCAAACAACAGCAGAGTCAGGAGCTGCTGCTTTCCTATCAGGGTGCTATGCGGGAAAAAGGGATGAGCGAAGAGGACTGGCAGGAATTTGTCCGCGGATACGAGGAAAAAAGTGCTGTGGACATGCAGCAGGAAGTACAGGCTTGGCGGGATGCTTATAATGCCGCAAATGGCAGTCGTAAGGCTGCCCAAAAAGCAGTGGCGGGAAAAGAACTTCCAGATCTTGCGGTATTCCAGAGGAAAAAGGATGTGGCGCAGGAAGCGCTTCAGCAGGCGTCGGAACGATTGACAGAAGTCAAGGGCCAGTCGGAACGCAATGAGCGGGTAAGGTCCCAGCTTAACCAGCAGCTTGGGTTACGGGCAGACCTTGGGAAAGAGGCCTGTGCGGTCAACAATCTCTATGAGCGCTTATCGGGCAAGCGCAGCGGTGCGCGCATGGATATTGAAACCTATGTCCAGCGGTATTATCTGCGACAGATTTTAGGAGCGGCCAATCGCCGCTTCCGAGCAATGTCTGGTGGGCAGTTTGAACTTAAGATGCTTGATGATACGGAGGCGGCACGTGGCGGCAATCACGGACTCGATCTCAAGGTGCTCCATACGATAACGGGCAAGGAACGGGCGATACAGACGTTATCTGGCGGTGAGTCGTTTATGGCCGCTCTTTCGTTGGCACTTGGTTTGTCGGATCAGATTCAGGCCAATATGGCATCAATTCATCTGGATGTGTTGTTCATCGATGAAGGCTTTGGCTCGCTGGATGATAATTCCCGCAATGAGGCCGTTCATGTTCTGCAAAAGATGGCTGGAAGCGCTAAGCTTATCGGAATCATATCACATGTTACCGAACTCAAGCAGGAAATCGATAATCAGCTGGTCGTCACCAAAAATGACAAGGGAAGTCATGTGGCATGGCAAATCAGTTGAGGATATAGTATACTAGGAATGCTCTGGCAATTGTTTATAAATCGGGTAATTTGTTAATGAGGTATGAAAATATCATGGATTATCAGGATAAAACAAAATCGATTGAGGAGATGCAGGAACTCTTCCGCTTGATGGTAAACGCGCATGAGCAGATGAAGTTCGCTACGTTGGCCTTATATCAGGCTTGCAAGAAAAACAAGGATGTTGTGGGGAAACGCGGGATTGAAGAGTATTTGAAAATCCTGTCGGTGCAGGAACGTTGGCTGGATTTGGTGAAGAAAAGCAACAAAGCAATCAAAACATCCTATGATAATGTTGTTCCGCTGCCAAACCTTGAGGCTTTGGATCAGGTTGACCGCACATTGGAAGAATACTGTCCGGCTAGGATTCGGCGGCAGATTGCAAAACACCTGTCGATACTGGAAACTTTTAAGGATGATTTGAAGCATATGCCAAGTTATATTGCAGAGCCGTGCCGGTATCATATCGTGACGAATCTTGGCAAAATTATGCCGGGAGAATGTTACCGCTGTGCGATTTTATATGATACGTATGAATTAGATCCGCCCAAACGGTTGCGAGCAGAATGCCGGTGCAATTCTGGAGAAGGCAATCGTTGATTTTAGGAGAGAAAGGTCGAAGCTGTATCATGGGATATATCCGGACAATGTTTCTTGCTATTGTAGGGGGCTGGTTGTTTTCTTATATCAATGCCCCCCTTCCCTGGACGTTGGGCCCTATTGTGTTGGTGTCCTTGGTGGGGCTGGTTCAAAAACATCCGATGGTCTGGAGTATCAAAATTCGTAACGTGGCTTTGGTGCTGTTGGGGTATGCCATGGGACGGCCTTTTACGATCGAAACATTGCAGGCAATTGCCGCGCAGCTGCCGTTGATGCTGTTGGCCACGTTTGTTACGGTTAGTGCCGGTATTTTCACGGGCTGGCTGATGTATAAAAAGACAGCGATTAATTTTACGACCTGCTTGCTTGGCTGTGTGCCCGGGGGATTATCGCAAATGGTAGTTCTTGCCGCTGAGATGAAAAATGTTGATCTTACAGCGGTAACGATTATGCAGACATTGCGGATGTTGTCCGTGGTGTTTTCCATTCCATTTTTGACGATTCATATCCTTTCGGATGGTCCGGTGACGGCCGGTGCCGGCATGGATTTTGCAACAACAGCAGATATGTCTTCGGTACTGATGTGGGCTGCGGTAGCGGTTTTGGGTGCTATCGTGGGGAAGTGGATTCATCTGCCTACGGCAACGATGTTGGGGCCAATCTTGGCGGTGGCTGCAGTGGTCATCATGACGGATTGGACAGCGGTTCCCGTTCCGCAGCCGCTTCTTTATGCTGCGCAGCTTTGCGTGGGCGCTTTTATCGGCAGCAGCATTGAACTGCAGCGCATTGTGAGTTATCAAGGCATGGGGCCTGTGCTGTTAGGTGGCGTTTTACTGGTCCTGTCTGTGTCGATGGGAATGGGGGTGATGGTTTCGGCTTTGACGGGGGAAACTTTTGCTACCTCCTTTTTGAGCACAGCTCCCGGCGGTTTGACGGAAATGGGCATTACCGCCCTTACTGTTGGCGCAAATATTTCTACAATGACAGCTTATCAGCTAACACGGCTGCTCTTTATCATGTTGATTTTTCCCTATGTGGCAAAGGGCGTGGTAGCTTTATATGAACGAAAGTACGG
The DNA here is from genome assembly GCF_000702005.1 of Selenomonas sp. ND2010. GTDB lineage: Bacteria > Bacillota > Negativicutes > Selenomonadales > Selenomonadaceae > Selenomonas_A. The sequence goes on from NZ_JNKI01000003.1 coordinate 22,006, forward strand.
AGGTCATGATAAAGATGACGCGTGAAGAGCAATTAAAAAAAATTAAGGCGGCAGATGAGGCCTATTATGGCAATTCTGGGGAGACAATATTGTCTGATGCAGAGTATGATGCACTGCGTCACGATTACATTGAGCGTTATGGGACGGCGGATCTTGATTACGTTCCCGGCGCAGAGCTGGGCGCAGAGAAATTCCGTCATCCTCATGAGGCAAAGTCGTTGGGGAAGATTGATGAATCGGAGGCGGATAAACTGCAGACATATATTGAAAAATTCCTGCCGATTATTGTCGAACCCAAGTTGGATGGCTGTAGTGTAGTCGTATATCCGCAAGAGGGAAAGCCGATGTATGTAACCCGTGGCGGTGGTGATGAGGGGGATATTCTGACACGGTTTCCCATCCACCCTCGCCAGGAAACTTATACGGCAGAATATCCGATACGTGGCGAAGTATTTATGGACTTTGCGTCGTTTGAAGCGATGAATAGGGAATTGACAGCTATGGGGGAAAAGTCCATGGCCAATCCTCGCAACAGCGTCAATCCGATTCTTACGGGCGGAAAGCATCCGGAATTTGTGAAATATCTTCGATTCATGGCTTACGATGTCATGGGCGTTGATTGGAGTGAAACGGAAAAAATCCAATACATTAAGGAGCACACGCCTTTTGCGGTACCGGAACAGAGCCTCCGTCGATTCACGGATGAAAGCCCAGCAGAAGTTGCGGCTGCTATTCCTGGAATATATCGTGAGTATGAGAATACGCTTGGCTATCCCATTGATGGGATCGTTATCAAATGTGATTGGGAGAATTCGTTAGAGAAATTTGGGACTACCGGCCACCATGATAATAACGCGATTGCGTGGAAACCCAATCAGATTCCAGTGATCAGTACGGTTCGCGATGTGCATTGGCAAGTGGGTAAGACTGGTGCACTGACCCCTGTGGCCGATATTGAACCGGTGGATATCCTCGGCTCTACGGTATCAAATGTCAACTTGCATAATATGAATGTAGTAAAGCGCTTGGGGGGCGTGGCAAAAGGAGATAAAGTAGGGGTCATCAAGGCGAAGCTCATCATCCCGCAAATGGTCATTGTGTATGAACACAATGGCGGTGAGGAAATTGAGGCGATTACCCATTGCCCGTATTGTGGCGCCCCTTTGCAGGAGCGGGAGAATGCTGCTTCAGACAGCGAGGATGACACGAATTTATTTTGCGTAAATCCCCATTGCAAGGAACGTCTTGCGCAGCAGATTGGATTCTTAGCGAAACGGAATGTACTCGATATCAAAGATCTGTCGATTGACCGGGCGAGGGCCATTGTAGCAGCTTTTCCGGAAAAGGCAGAAAGGTTTGGCCCCTATATGATTTTTGACTTGACGGTGGATGACATCCGTACGGCCATCATCACCCCGTTTGCGGAACTTACCTCCACTAAGGCAAAGATTGAAGCAGAAGCCAAGAAGGGAAATATCATCACGGCGGCTGATCTTGAGGATAAACGCGACCTCAAGAGTCCGGATAAATTAAAAGAAGCCATTGAAGGCGCAATCCAAGAGGTAGACATTCCGCGGTTTATCAAGGCGCTGCTCTTTGATGGTATTGGCGATAATGTGGGGAAACTATTGGCGGAAAAATATCATACCGCGGACGAAATCCTGGCGGCAATAAAGCGGCAGGATGCCTTTGGTGAAATTGATGGAATCGGTCCACGAACGGAAACGCTTTTACAGGGGGCGGCGTTTTCGAATCGCTTTGAAGAACTCTTGAAATACATTAAGCCGCAGGATTATGTGGTTCGTGAAATCGATATAGAGACGATGCCCTATGCAGGAAAAGTATTTGTCCTGACGGGAAAAGATCCGGCAGGTAAGCCGCGAAGCTTTTATAAGGAACTAATTGAAGGTGTGGGGGCCAAAATGGGGGCCGCGGTTAGTGGCAACACGGACTATCTTATCCTGGCAGATCCTAACAGTACGTCAAGTAAGGCGGAGAAGGCACGAAAACTCGGGACGAAGCTTTTGTCGTATCAGGAGGCCGTAGAAATGCTTCAGTGATTCTGCTCGATGAAGGTTTTTTCGATGCTATCGCGAATAATAAACATAGAAAAATAGTTTTGGCCAGGATGGGAGGAATCTAAATGACCGATGTTAAGAAGCCGGTGCGTGATGCATTGGAGCAGCTCAAAGAAAAGCAGTCGTTTGAAAGTAGCTATGCAGAAATCAATAAATTCCAGGCATTAATCAATACTTTTGCAGGTTTGGAATACGCTTGTGAACTTATGGCTGATGAAATCAGTGTGAAGACAGGGGAAAGCCGCGAAAAAATCCTGGAGGAATATTATCGCCGGGCTGGAATCTTAGAATAAAGGGAAAAGAGGCTGGGAAGAACAGCTCTGCAAATAGGAAAATCCGTTGACGTAGAAAAAAGTCAACGGATTTTTTTTGCTCTGATAATAATGAGAAAATTTTAACAAATACTTTCCTTTGAAAGCGAATTATGCGATAATATAGATAGAAATAGTTGTAATCGGATATTTTGAGGAGGCTGATGAACATGGATGTCAACCTTGAAATTCGCACGGAATCGATTGCAGCGGCGCCTCGTGTTAATATTGATGAGGCCAAGACCTCTCGTTATGGACTAGGGAAGGCCCGTAAGAGAAAAGAGGAGGAACCTGAGCGTGGAGCTGAAGGGGCAGCGTATAATCTGGAACTTATGGATGGCAGCAAATCAAGATTATCAACTGCCTTAGGACGCTTGTCGCCGGAGCAGATGCGTATTTTTCGTGCGGGAGTATTACAAGTGTACGAAAAAATGAATTTTGTACAAAATGCCTGAGAATAGAGTTAGCGGAGTAACAAGTCAGGCAAGTGGCAGAAATGAATGAGAACAGAAATAACAGCTCAAAAGAGGAAGTCATTGGCGCATTTTGCAGTCAGTGGCTTCTTCTTTGCGTTGGGAAATTGATAAAACTGAAGAAAATATGAAAAAACTGTTGACAAGAAGCGAAGATGCGTGTAACATATTACAAGTCGTCAGCAAACATATCGGATTAGATGCTGAAGACAATGAATCACGCAAGTTAAAAACTTTAAAAAAGTTGTTGACAAGCTTGTTTGAATGAGATATGATATAAAAGCTGAATCGCACAGGACTTCAAAAGATTCTGACGATAAGGCAAGATTGTTCTCTGAAAACTAAACAATGTAAAATGAAATCATGCAACATGATTTAAGCCAGATGTTTAAGCAGAGAGCCATTGCTTTAGCAATGTGCGAATCGCTTAGTTACGAGCATAAGCGAGTAACATCCATAGCGACTCTGTAAAATAAAACATCGATTGGTATGAACAACATAGCAATCGGCAATTTCTTTTAAAGATAATTGAGAGCTTGATTGAGTTCTTCAATATAATTTATTGGAGAGTTTGATCCTGGCTCAGGACGAACGCTGGCGGCGTGCTTAACACATGCAAGTC
>NZ_JNKI01000003.1:25499-205535 GCF_000702005.1 Selenomonas sp. ND2010
ATGGCATTTCTGCCACCCTATTTTTTCTCAGATATCCATTTATGAAAAGTCGGTCTTGACACCCCCAACACACTTGCAGCTCTGCGCTCAGACAATTCACCATTTTCCCATCGATGGCGTACTACTTCGAAGTCTGGCGGCTTGGCTATTGCCTTTCTTCCAAATTGCACCCCTCTTGCTTTTGCCGCTGCAATTCCTTCGACAGTTCGTTGTATATTCAATTCTCGTTCCGTTTGCGCGACATATGAAAAGATTTGGATAACCAGATTTGAAATAAGCTTTCCTGTAAGATTATTTCCATACCGGTTTCGTGTGTCCAGCAATGGCAAATCTAGGACTACTAAGGCAACTTCCTTTTGTCGCATGATAATATCCAACTGTTCAATCATCTCATCGTAATTCCGCCCCAGCCTATCTAGACTCTTTACCACCAGTGTATCGCCCTGCTTTAATCGTCCCATCAAATCATGATAAGCTGGCCGGTCAAAATCTTTGCCACTTTGCTTGTCAGCAAACACGCACTCTCGAGGAACACCAAACTTATCCATGGCTATCCACTGGCGCTCATCATTCTGGGCCGTAGTCGACACTCGAATATAGCCGTATATATTGTTTTGCATAAAAAAACCTCCCGAGAAAATAATCTTATCGGTAACCACCGCACCAATTATTTTCTCGGGAGGTTTTCTTTTCCTTCAAAGTCCCTTTGTTTCCCTCAACACCTAACTTCCAAAAACTACTCGTTCATCAACCTATCCACCGCCTCGGCCAGCGTCTTGCCAATGGGGGCACGGATAACGAGTTCTGCCTGTGCATCAGCTTTCGTTTCCGTCTTATTAATAAGCACCAGATGTTTCCCGCGAAAGTAGTCAATCATCCCAGCTGCCGGATATACCACCAGCGAAGTACCGCCGACAATCAAGGTATCGGCTGCGCTTATGGCCCGCAGTGCCTTTTGCACCACCGCATCGTCAAGGGCCTCTTCGTAGAGGACTACTCCCGGACGCACCACGCCGCCGCATTCCATGCAGTGCGGAATGGGTTGGTTCTTTTCCTGCAGGGCATATTTCATCGGATAGGTTTTGCTACAGTCCATGCAATACCACTGCAGGCTTGAACCATGCAATTCGCAGACGTTCTTGGAACCTGCCATTTGATGCAGGCCATCGATGTTCTGCGTGACTACGGCCTTGAGGATACCCTGCTGTTCTAATCTTACCAATGCCTTGTGCCCAGCATTGGGCGTTGCATTCAAAAACATCATGCGCTGGCGGTAAAAAGCAAAGAATTCTTCCGGATGCTTGACCAGAAAACTATGTGATGCCATCTCCTCAGGGCGGAACCTGCGATGCAAGTTTTGGTTATAAATCCCATCGGCACTGCGGAAATCCGGAATCCCCGACTCCGTTGACATGCCCGCCCCGCCGAAGAACACTGCCCGCGTGCTGTCTTTGAGGATTTTTGCCAGTGTATCGATCTTGCTCTCCATTCGGCACCTCCTGACCTCTCATCATTTCCGCTTTTCTCTTCCATGCTCGGTAATACGCTCGTCCCCCAGCAGCTTCCCGGTAAGAAGAGAAGAACTATCCGCATGAGCCGCAAAACCCTGCTGTGCCCGCTGCGGGCTGGCATTGGCATAGCAATAGCGGCAGCCATGGATACAGGTGTCATACTGTCCGATATCAAAGCTTTCCACGCAGTTGCATAGCGGCCGTTGGCTTTTAGCCTTGGTTTTCTTGAGTGGCTTTCCCGTGATGCGCTCGATGAGCGCACCATCAAGGCAGGCACCATGGCCGATGCCATAGGCGGCAAGGTCGATGGCCTCCGAACAAGTCTGCAGCGCAACGCCGCTTCCTTTCGCAAGGCCTGCCAGCCCTGCCGCTATTTCCCGCATTTCCGCTTCTGACAGTTCATGCAGCTTGAGTCCCTGGGTATTCTTCTTTGTCTTGGTATAGAGGTCGATGAAGCTGATGACGCACCGCTCGCTATAAGGTGCCAGCTTCGCCAGCGTCTGGGCAAACCAGTCAAAATGTCTCTCGCTGGTATAATCCTCATTTACCAGAATGGGGTCATACCGCCAAACCACACGCTCCCGTCCCCAGCGCCTCGATAGCTCCTGCATGGCCCTGACGATATCTTCCTTGGGGCGGATATTCCCCTCAACATCCGTATCGTAGGGCGTGAGCGAAACCTGCACATAGCAGGGATACGCACGGAGCACCTCTAAGTTTTCCAGCATCCGTGTGGGGTCCTTGGTCCAGAACACTATGCAGTCCACGCATCCGGGCTGCAGCGATATGCGGCTCACCTGCTTGCGGTTGAAGGGATTCACGACATCCACATAGCCTTCTTGAAGCCGCCCGCAAAACCAATCCCAATAAAAAGCGGGGATATCCGTCCGGCGGCTGGCACTTATAATCATCGCACACCCTCAATCATCATTCTCCCGCCCATCAGTAAATCTCCCCATCGTAGACCAATTTGGTCCGCGCATCGAACAGTACCCAGAGGATTTCCGCAAAGGCCTGCGGGTGTCCGGCCACGAATTCCCGGACGGTCCGCACAGCAATCGCGGCCGCCTGCTGGACCGGATACGAATAGACCCCCGTGGATATCGAAGGAAACGCCACACTATGGATACCATGCTCCATGGCCAGTGCCAACGAGTGGCGATAACAATCCGCCAATAGCTTTTCCTCGCCCTGGCTGCCGCCATGCCAGACGGGACCGACCGTATGGATGACATAATCGCAAGGGAGCTGGTAGGCCTTCGTGATTTTTGCCTGCCCGGTCTTGCAGCCATGAAGTGTCCGGCACTCAGCCAAGAGCTCCGGCCCTGCAGCCCTATGTATCGCACCATCGACGCCACCACCGCCCAGCAGACTTTCATTGGCAGCATTGACGATTGCCTCGGCATAATGCTTGGCAGTAATATCGCCCAGCTCTGTCCTTATCCTTGTCATAACGCCTACCTCCTCACATTTCCCTTCCGGCTTTCTCAACCCCACAAGGTTCTTATCTGCGCCAGCAGCTCTTCTTCCTCGGCATAACGATGGATATGGAACCTTTCATTTCCCGCCAACATCGCCGACAGCTGCGCCGCCTGCGGGCGATAGAAGATATGGACCTCCTTGTCATGAGCCTCCGCATAGGCCAGCTCATAGCCCACCCCCAGCGATACCTGCGTGCATTCAGCCACTACCACATCACATTCCCTGAGCCAGGCCGTATCCTGCTCATAGATGGCCTTATCGCCTTTATCTTCCACCGTGGACAGACTCAAGTCCCCCACATGCTCCGTGAGCACCTGATGTTTTTCCTTCAGGACGGCTATAACCTTGCGGTAAAGCTCCGCATCCTGTCGGCCGCCACGGATAGAACCAGCAAAATATATCTTCATCTTCAACCCTCAATTCCTGCTAACCGAATGACTAATTTTGACTACTTTCATTATAGCAGTTATCGGCTGCCGTTCAAGAATACCCTTTCCCACTCCGGTTCCTTGAATCCCGTGAGGATCTTCGCCCCTGCTATGACCAGCGGCCGTTTTACCAGCATACCATCAGAGGCCAACAGCTTGAACTGCTCTGCCTCCGGCATCGCCGGCAGCTTCTTGGCCAACTCCAGCTGGCGGTACAACTGCCCGCTGGTATTGAAGAACCGTTTCAGCGGCAGCCCGCTCTGCTCATGATACCTGCGCAGGTCTTCTTCCGAGGGATGATCCGCCTTGATATCCACCAACTCATACGCCACCTTATGTGCATCCAGCCACTTCAACGCTTTCTTACAGGTCGAGCATTTGCTATAACAATATACTTTATTCATGATAATCCCTCCTCCCATATTCTTCGTGTTCGATAGTCCATATCCTTTATTTCCCATAAAAAAACAAGAGCGCTTACCTCTCTCTGCAGCTCACTCTTGTCTTACTCGTTATATATTTCTACCCACCAATTAAAAACTGGCGGCTTTCATGAGCCTCTTCATGAAAGCCGCCAGCCATCGAATCCACTCGATGTTTTAGCCTACCGCTTTGATGCGATAACTTGTCGTATACAATTCACTGAAATAACGGTTGCCTACCGCCGAATGATTCTTCTCTACTCTCCACTTGATGACCTGATTTTTTGCATTCGGTTTAAAGACGACAATATAGCTGCGTTTCTCATTTGGCGGAACAAAATTTGTCTTGCCGTAAACACTACGCGACGAAAGCACTTTTCCCGTCGAACGGTCAACAAAAATCATTGTTCCATTGGCTGCCTTTCCCTTGGTGTCTTTAAACGTGACAATAAAAGCAGGCATCTTGGAATAACTCAGCTTCGAATTACTCGGCGCCTGCACGTCTATCCGGCAGGCATTCGAACCATTGGTACTGCCATTAGCCGAACTAGCCGCAAAACACACTGACCCTACCATCATGACCAAAAAAGCAACCAACACGGATAAACATTTTCTCATACCATCCTACCTCCTTGTTACGAAATAAAAACAAATCATTATCTAAAAGATACCATAGAAAGGAAACTTAGTCAATACGTTTTCAGAATATTTACTCTTTAGCCGCCGAAATATCCCAGTTTCTCTGATACACTCCTATTGTTCTTTTTGCATTCCAGGATACGCTTGTACAGATTCTTGTAATATTCCTTATAGAATTGTTTTAGAGGACTCTGCTGGATGGCTTCAAGGGCGCGTTCCAACTCCAAATCGGAATACTGATAGGGATGATGCATAGCATCTACGGCTCGATGTAAGTCTTTCATAATATGTGCTTCCTCCTCAAAGAAATATACACGCTTCCCAGCTTTTGATTTTCCCTGCGAATCGCCAAAATTCCTGCTTGTCCCTAATTTTTTTGCACCATTCCCCTCAGATACGGAAAAACAGCAACAGATAAAGTATGTCCGATCTCACATCTGGCATACCTTATGTGGATTGAGAATATTATTCGGATCAAAGACCTGCTTGATGCCCCGCATCAGCACCAGGCTCGCTTCCGGCAGGGATTCCTTCAGATAGGGGCGCTTTACCAGGCCGATGCCATGCTCTCCCGATACCTGTCCCTGCAGCTCCCGCGCCTTGGCATACATGCGCTTCATCGCCAGCCGCATGAGCTCCCGCCACTTTTCATCGGACAGGTCATCCCGCAGGATATAGACATGGAGATTGCCATCTCCCGCATGGCCGAAGGACTTGATGCGGATGCCGATATCTTGGCGCAGCTGATGGACAAATTCCACAAAGTCGTTGACCCGGCTGCGGGGCACTACCACATCCACTTCATCCATCATGCTGGTCGACGCCTTGATGGCTTCCAGGAAGGCACCGCGCGTTTTCCAGACCGGCGCACTGCGTTCCTCGGTATCGGCGATAAGTATGTCGATGGCTCCCTGATCCAGGCAAATCTGCGCGGTATCGTCATAGTACGAGGCAATTTCCTCCATGGTATTGCCATCAAATTTCAACAAGAGATACGCATCGGCCTGATTATCCGGGAACTTGCGGCCCAAGAACTCCTCCGCATCGAGTATTACTTCACGCTCCATGAACTCGATGGCCGTAGGCACCGATTTGGACTTGATAATGAGCGGCACGGTGCCGATGGCCTGCTCCAGTGTGGGAAAAGGCACGAGCAGGCTCACATTCTTTTTCGGCAATGGCAAAAGTTTTAATATCGCCTTGGTCACGAAAGCCAGCGTCCCCTCCGAGCCGATAATCATATCCTTCAAATCGTAGCCCGAGCTATTCTTTACCACCTTGCCGCCCAGCTGCAGAACCGTTCCATCGGCCAGCACGACTTCCAATCCCCGCACGTAGTCGCGGGTCACGCCGTATTTTACTGCCGTCATGCCCCCTGCATTGGTGCTGATATTGCCACCGATAGTCGCCGATTTCTCGCCAGGATCTGGCGGATAGTAAAAGCCGCGCTCTTCCACGTAACTTCGCAGTTCCATAAGCAACAGCCCCGGCTCTACCGTGAGCGTCAGATTCTCCTCATCAAGCTCCAATACATGATTCATCAGCGTCGTATCAATCATCAGGCCGCGTTCCACCGCGACTGCTGCACCCACCAGCCCTGTGCCTGCCCCGCGCGGCGTAACCGCAATATGATGTTCATTGGCATAAGCCATAAGCTTTGACACTTCTTCGGTAGAAACCACACGCGCGACCAGCGAGGGATAGACACGTTCACTCGTCAGCTCATCATGGCTGTATTCCTCGTTGATTTCGTCCCCAAAGAGCAGCCGCTCTCTGTCTACAAAACCAGCCAACACCGCTAAATCTGCTTCGGTTACCTGATTATATTCCATCATGCCTGCGCCCTCCCTTGCTGAATATTCGCGATAAGCTGAGGAATGATTTCATACAGATCGCCTACCACCGCGAAATTGGCTACCTTGAAAATCGGCGCTTTTACATCGCTGTTGATGGCCAAAATCTCCTCTGCATGTTCCATTCCGGCCACAAATTGAATGGCCCCCGAAACGCCACAGGTAATGATTAATTTAGGCCGGACCGTGCGCCCTGACAAGCCAATCTGCCGCCGTGGATCCATCCAGCCATTTTCAATCAACGGCCGCGTACAGGCAAAGTCACCGCCCAAGGCATCTGCCAAATCATAAACCAGCGATAAATCCTCTTTTTTCTTGATGCCGCGTCCGGCCACTACGAGCACATCCGCCTGCTCGATGCTCTTTTCCTTGGGCTTTTTCGTAATGCCCAACACACGGATCCGCGAGGCCAGTGCTTTACCGTCTATGCCGAGTGTCTCAATCGTACCCTGTGCTTTTTCACTGCGCTGCGGTGCATCCATAATCTTATAGCGGACCGTCGCCATCTGCGGGCGATTGTTGGGCGTTAAGATTTCTGCCATGATATTGCCACCAAAGGCTGGACGGATTTGCACGAGATCGGTATTCTCGCGGATATCAAGCACCGTACAGTCCGCGGTCAGGCCCGTACGAAAACGTGCCGCTACCCTCGGTGCGAGCTGCCGTCCTACCGGCGTTGCCCCGACCAGAATCGCCGCAGGTTTTACCTGCCGGATAAACGTTTCAAACACCTTGGCATAAGATTCCATATTGAATTTTGCCAGTTCCGGCTTATCACAGACAAAAATCCTATCAGCACCATAATGGCGAAGTTCCTCAGCCGCAGCACCGATATTTTCTCCCATGAACAAGGCCAGGACTTCCTGCTGAATCTTAGCCGCCAGCTCCCGCGCCTTACCCAAAAGCTCATACGATACCGGATGCACCCGGCCATCAACGTGATCGATATAGACAGCCACCCCCTGCCATTTGCTCTTATCGATCTGGGCCTGCTGTTCTTCCTCCTCGAATGTAACAGCACCACCGCCCTTTTTCACACAGAGCTTGCACAGCCGGCAGGCAGCCGTGATTTCCACATTCCCTCCTTGCTCCTGCATGGCACCAAAGGGACAGATAGCGACCAATGCCTTGATATCCTGAATCTTCTCGGGATGAATGACTAGTTTTCCCATAGTGTGCCTCCTAGACGATAAACTTCTGCTGTTTCAAAAGCTGATACAAACGTTCCGCAAGTTCCTGTCCATCTCCCTGCCACTTTTCCTGAGCCTTATGTACCTCCGGCGGGAAAATCCGTTGTACCTGCGTGGGCGAGCCACTCAGCCCGTAATGCTTTTCATCGGTATCGTCCATATCAGTCAACGTATATGTCTCAATCGGTCGCTCACAAGTCGCCTTGGCTTTTTTATACGATGGCAGCCGCGGCTCATAAATATCTTTTTGCACCGTTAACAGACAAGGAAACGCCACTTGCAAATCTTCCATATCTTCCGACATTTCCATCACTACATGGATGGACTTATCCTGAACTTCTTTGATTTGCCGCACATTGCAGACACAGGGAATATCCAACTGCTCCGAAAGCTCCGGGCCAACCTGCGCCGTATCGCCATCCGTAGTTTGCAGCCCGCAGAGAATCAAATCAAAAGCGCCAAACCGCTTGATGCCCTGCGACAAGGTATAGCTCGTCGCCAGCACATCAGCGCCGCCAAACTTGCGATCTGTGATAAGCGCGCCACGATCAGCGCCCATCGCAAAGGCTTCGTATAGTATCGCTTTTGCCTGTGGCGGCCCCATGGTCAGCACATCCACCGTACCGCCATACTGCTCGCGCAGGCGCAGCCCTGTTTCCAGTGCATAAAGGTCATACGGATTGAGCTTCGCATCGGCACTATTGCGTTTCAACACGCCTGTCACCGGATCTACCTCCACCTTGTTCGACCCCGGAACTTGTTTGATACAAACCAAGATATTCATCAAAATCCCCCCTCCTCCGGCGAATGCTTTCTGATTGATTCTCGATTTATCTCGATTTCTCCTGCATTTACCCCTGATTTTATCTTCCTGCACGCCCAAAATCCTTGTTTCCGAGCACAGGCCTGTCACCCCCCCCAGCGATCTGCCAGGACAAACCGCTGCTTACAGACTGGGCATGTCACAGTAGCGAGCATATGATAATACCGATTTGCTTCTTCCCTATACCCAGCATACTCTAACATCGTTCCCAACACTACAAACAATGCCCTCGCTTCTGCCTTGCTTATTTCTGCGAACTGCTTTATTGCCAGCAAGCCATTATCCCCCAGCCTGCAATTGATCAATGCTAGCAACGCATCCAAATCAAAACCGAGCCCCCTTGCCCCCTCTCTTACTTCTCCAACTTCATCGATAAAAAAAATTTCGCTAGCAGCTTTTACAAGCCCACTAACGAAATCTCTTTTTTATCAATGAAACAAATTCGCTATCACACTCAGCACAATGCTGATGATAATACAAGTCACCACAGGAAAATAGAAAGAACCATGTTCGCCCGTGATACTGATATCACCGGGCAGTTTTCCCAGCGGCAGGAATTTACCGCCAAAATGAAGGATTCCTCCGACCACGACCAGCAATATCCCCATGCCAATAAGCATTTTCCCCAGATCACTCATTTAACCAACCTCTTTTCTGCCGCAGCTTTTCATCATGCCGCTCCCAAAAATTCGTATCCTGTGCCAGTGCCTTGGCAAATACATCCCTTTGCAGCATCTGCTGTATTTTCAGCGTGGCATCATTACAGAAACGCAAATAGCTGAGCGCTAAAAAATCTTCTTTCGCATAAACGATACTAGCTTCATCTGCCGTATCAAAAGGCATCCCCTCAACCATTTCCTGATAAGGTTCTTCCTCAGATCCCCCATCATGGGGAAAGAAAGGACTCATCGTCACAAAGACATCTTCGCCATCACCACACTCCAGCCACTCGGCCTGAATATCATAACAAACATCGCAAATGCGAATCTGCCCATAATACTCCCCACCCGGCAAAATCTCCTGCCAAGCGTCCCGCAACCGTGCCTGCAAATCAGCAAAATCCGTAGCTGAAAAATGCTGCCAAATTAACTCGTACGACATTTCTTCACCTTATTTATCCAATGTATTGTATGCCTTTTTTATAATTTGAGCCATCAACAATCTTCGCTGCCGTAAAAACTCAGGATAAGCAAGCTGCTCAAAATTCTCTGGTAAAGCATTCTGAGCACACGCAATCTTATATCCAGCCTCTCCCAACTTTTCTCGATAACGTTCTACATATTCTGCGGGAGGTGCATCAGATATATCTATATTTGTAGCATAATCAAGATAAGTAAAGTTTGCTATCTGATTTCTATCACGATTATTGTCATATCCTATTGACTCAAGGTAGTGCTTCGGGAAAATATGATGTTTATCTATGGAGTTCTTATCCCCACTCGTTCCAAGTACAAAATACTGCGACAAAGGCGCCGTACTAAATAACATTGGAGTTCCCAACACATTAATAGCGGCAATGTACCCATACCAAGCAGGTGATGTTGCTGATGAACTGTTCAATTCAGCAGGCAAAGAATATGCAAAATAATCGTCCGTGAAACGATTCCTTATAACAGTATTTAAATACGCTACAAACTCACCTGCATTATGTATATCGCGCAAGTCGGCAAATTGTTTTTCCACTTCCGACTCAGTTGAACCTGTATAAAATCCTGTAATTGTAGCCATAAAAATCCATTTGCGAATTATTTTTTGCAAATCTACTGATGGGACTTTGTAATCATATTTACCAACTAAATATAGCACATAACTAAATACTACAGCAGCCGATGAAGCCACAATATTTCTTTTTAAATATCCTGCTGAAGCAAACAAATTCATGAACGCATGCCAATTATTCAAGTTCGTTACTAATTCAAGTGATTTTTTGAAAATCTCAAGATTATCTTCTCTAACACTTTTTGTAATCTCACCAGTCTTAAGGTTTTTACCACGAAGTAACATATATGCATAACGCAGACGCGCTCTTCTAAAGCCTACCCCCACGGCCATACGAATAAGATGTGAAGGATCCACCTGAATAATCTGATTAAAGGATGTCCCATTGGCTGGTATTCTTGACTCTGCACAAAACTTATTGATTTTATCATGCACTTCATTATCGTATACCGCAATAAGCGTCTCTATGAAATTTTTCTCCGTAAGATTCTGTCCACCAGAATTTACACGAACAAAAATATCTGCCACTGCTTCCTCATCTGCCCTTGCATTAATTTTCAAGGTTGGTAAAGAATAGATGCCAAGATTAAGTAAATCATTGATGTTTTCCTCTATTAAGTCTTCCTCATTCTCAGTAAGGGCCGGCTCCTCATTCTTCGCACGAGATTCATTGAGCATTTTTATATAGGCTTTTCTCAATTTAGAAATATTATGTTCCTGATCGGCTACAAAAATACTACTTATCTCACTAATCCACTCAGAATTACGTTCATAGGCCTGTGTCCACACAGCAAACTCTCGCGTTAAAGGATTAAACGAAATCCGAATCTTCCGCTCTTTGTAATTTTTATCCTTGATCGTTACACCATACATAGCAGCCAACAATGCTGTCAACCGTTGCTGGCCATCAATTACCAAATCATCAGGCTGTTTGTACACTTTATCATTTTTACCGATATACCCCGTATTTTCATAATCATCAGGAGATGCCCAAAGCATGATATAGCCAATGGGATAACCTTTCAACATCGAATCCAACAGTTCACGAACCTTGTTGTCTTTCCAAACAAACGGCCGTTGTAAATCTGGTAAACCAATACGTCCGTTTTTTACATCTGACAACAAATCAGCCACCTTACTTGGAATGTTATCAAATAATTCTTTTCCCATCATTTTCACCTCTTGTAAAATGCCCTGCATTACACTCCGACGCATGCCCCTATATAATCAATCCTCACCTAACACACATCTTCTACACAACTTACTTTATCAACAATTCAATATTTTCCCTTATTAACTATTTTCATTATAAAAAAGTTAACAAAAGAAAGCAAATACACCAGTAACAAAAACTACTGCAATAAATTATTTGTAAAATCTAGTGAAGTTGCACTTAATACACATCTGCCCCCACGCAACTGTCAACTAAATCCTCTAATTACAACTATAAATACCATTTTATATAAAAAACAGCTAACTAATACCCTTTAACCAGTATCAGTCAGCTATTTTCTAACCTAGCTAATCATGTGTTATTTTTTTCTTTGTCAGCAAACATACGCTCTCGACATGCGAAGTGCACGGGAACATGTCCACGGGCTGGACTTTTTCGGCTTGGTAGCCGAGTTCGTCGAGGATGGCGATGTCGCGGGCGAGGCTGGCGGGGTTGCAGGAGACGTAGACGATGCGGTATGGTTTCATGCTGGCAAAGGTCTCCAGCACCGTCGGCGTACAGCCGGCACGCGGCGGGTCGACGACTACGACGTCAGCCCTTACGCCCTGCTTATAAAGCCGCGGCATGACCTGGGTCGCATCGCCGACGATGAATTCGGCGTTGCGCACGTTGTTGTCCCGGGCATTTTTCTGCGCATCGAGGATAGCTGGTTTGACGATTTCGATGCCGATGACGCTTCTGGCCTTCTGGGCGAGGAACAAGGTTATCGTTCCCGTGCCGCAGTAGGCGTCGATGACCGTCTCCTGACCGGTCAAGTTGGCAAATTCCAAGGCCTTGTTGTAGAGCACTTCCGCCTGGGCGGTGTTGACCTGGAAGAAGGAGCGCGGCGAGATATGGAAGTTCAGGCGGCCGATGCCATCCTGGATGGTGGGACGGCCCCAGAGGAGTTTCGTGTCGCGCCCCATGATGACGTTATTGTGATAGGTCTGGATATTCTGATGGACACTGACGACCTTCGGCAATTTGGCGCGCAGCATCTTGACGAATTCTTTTTCCCGCGGCATAGTCTTCGTGGCCGTTACGATGACGACCATAATGTCGCCCTTTTTGCCTACGCGGCCAACGACGTGGCGCAGGACGCCTGTATGCTTGTCCTCATTGTAAACGGGGATGTTGAGTTTCGTGACGATTTCACGCACGGCATTGACCACTTCGTTGTTGCCGTCTTTCTGGATATGGCAGTCAGTGGTATCGATGATTTCGTGGCTACCCTGGGCGAAGCAGCCGATGATGGTCTTGCCCTTCTCCCGGCCGATGGGGAACTGCATCTTGTTGCGGTAGTTCCACGGCGTTGCCGCGCCGATTGTCTGCTCCACGAAAAGATCCGGCTGTTTGCCGATGCGCGTGACAGCGTCGATGACCTGCTGGCGTTTGGCCTTGAGCTGGGCCATATAGTCAAGGTGCTGCAGCTGGCAGCCGCCGCATTTGTCATAGATGCTGCAGATAGGCTCGACGCGGTCGGCGCTCTTGGTGAGGATTTCTTTCACCTGGCCCTTGGCATAGGTCTTTTTGACCTCGTCAATGACAGCGATGACCTTCTCCCCGGGCAGAGCATACGGCACAAAGACCGTAAAGTCCTGATAGCGGCCTACGCCTTCGCCGCTCGTACCGAGCGTCTTGATTTCAATCTCGTATGATTTTCCTTTTTCGACGGGAACTTGTTTTCTCATTACGATGGTTTCCGTTACTGAAAACTTACAAAAAGCTATAAATTTCATAAGAAAAGCTAACTTTTACGTTTCATTCCTCGTTCTTTCCTCGAAAGAGGTATTTCGCGTCCGCTTTTACCGTTCCGAAGAACAGACTACTCACGTTTGATGTAACGCTCCAGAGGCTTGAATTCCCGACTAACGAATCGGTACATATCTGCATTGACTTGTTGGTGTCAGCTTGCAGATTTGGATAGCTCCTCTTCTCCATAGCGTTTGAGATTCAATGCCGCCTGAAAATCACGGTCTATCACATTGCCACAATGCGGGCAGGTATATGTCCTGTTAGACAGTTTCAGGTCTTTATTTACATATCCGCACTCGACGCAGGTTTTGGAGCTTGGAAACCAGCGGTCAGCAATAACCACGGGAATTCTTGCCCAATGTGCCTTGTATTCAATCTGCCTGCGGAATTCATAAAAATTCTGTTCCTGAACTTTTTCAGACAGGTGCTTATTCTTCATCATGCCCTGCACATTCAGATCTTCAAGGCATATAAACCTTGGCTTTCGGTTTATAATCGTTCTCGTCGCCTGATGTACATAATTGGCTCTGATGTCAGCCAGCCTGTGATTGATTCGTAAAAGTCGTTTTTCGCTTTTTATAAGGTTGCTTGTTTTGCAGTAACGCTCTCCTTTCTTGTTCATCTGGTATTTTCGCGATACCTGACGCTGCAACCTGCGTCTTTTCTTTTTGAGTTTCCTTATTGTATGAGACTTATTGATATTTTTGACTACTGTAGAGTCCGAGATTATCGCTAAGTCTTTGATACCTAAATCAATGCCGACACCTTCTGTGCAGGAACGTCCCGGCTGTTTACGAATGAAGTTTAATCCTCGCATTGGCTTTAGCGTATAAGAAGTTCTGATTCCTACGGAAAGCCACCAGTTTTCACCGTCAAAGCTTATCCGTGGTTGGGTGTATCTTCCCTTTACAGGTATTTTCCCCTTTTCAGCAAGCCTTATCCAGTTGAGTCGTTGACGATTCTTTTTTCTGCTGCCAGCGATATTTTCCAGCTTAACATGCGTAGCTGTGAACTGGATTTTTACATTGTCCTGATAGAAACGAAAGTCGCCATTCTTTTTGCTGCGAAACTTAGGGTGCCCGTTCATGTCATAGACGGTCGGTTTCCTGTCAATGCGAGTAAAATGTGCCAGCTTCTTGGGTGAATATTTGACATACCCTTTCTGCCTCTGCCTGCGAAAGAAGTTCTTGTACGCTATGCACAAATCCTTGATAGCCTGCTTGGTTACATTGTTGGATATGCCTAGAAGCCACATGTTTTCTTCAGAATTACGAAGAACGGTGAACTCCTTGCGAAGGTCATAATTACTTTGAAGTTTTCTGCCTTCTCTGAAATTATCCATCTGCTTATCTAAAGCCCAATTATAGGCAAACCTCGAAGCTCCCGCAAACTGAAACAGTTTCATTTTCTGTTTGTTGTTCGGCAACAGCCGTATCCTGACCGACTTTATCATCTGAATCACCACCCACTAATTCCTGAATCATCTTCTTCGCCTTGGGTCTTGTAACCCCTTCTTCTTGTAATTGATTCCAGAACCAACTTCAATGATTATTTCAAAGGGCTGCCCCTGTGCGTATAGATATGTTCTCAGATTTTCTACCTGTCGCTCAAGGTCATCTTTTTGCTTGGGACTTGATACTCTGCAATAGCCGATAACTTTTTAGGAGCCGTTTGAATGCCCGTCACAGCATTTAATTGGTCTTCTGAGTAATATCTGTAGCCGTTTGACGAAGTGTGATGCGGATGGAGTTTTCCGCTCCTGTCCCAATTTCTCAGGGTTTGCGGAATGACTCCGATGATTTTAGCAAACTTGTTGATAGTATAGTATTCCAAGTTCATCACCTCAATACTATTGCATCAATAAGTTGTAATATAATCAAGAATATTTTATAACTATTTATAACTTTATTTCATCTGTTAAAAGCCTCTTTCTTTCAATCCTGCTTAAAATTCCAGCTTTGCAAAAAGCTCCATTGGGGTATCCAATAGCACTTTGGCGCCGGTTTCCACGAGCTCCTTCCGCGGACGGAAGCCCCAAGTTACGCCAACGGGCAAAAAGCCTGCGTTGCGAGCGGTCTCCATATCAACGCTCGTATCGCCGAAGTAGGCGACCTCCACTGGCTTGACGCCCATCTTGTCCGCAATTGCGAGCACCTTTTGCGGATCTGGCTTGCGTGGCAAGCCCGGGCGATCGCCGATGATTTCCACAAAGGTATGCTTTGCCAAAAGTTTTTGGCAGACTTCGTCCGCCGCCGACTGATGCTTATTGGTACATATTCCCAGCGGAATGTTTTTTTCCTGCAACGTCTGGAGCATTTCCGCAATGCCGGCATAACACTTTGTCTTGTGCGTCAAGTTTTTGTCATAGCAGGCCTTATAGCGTGCCAACGCTTCATCGACAAAGGAAGAATCCTTGGCTTTGTCCTGCGGCAGGCAGCGCTCGATAAGCTTGCGCGAGCCATTGCCGACAAAATAACGGTATTCCTCAATGGTATGCGCGGGAAACCCGTAGCTTGCCAGCATTTCATTGGCACTGTCGCCTAAATCTGCCAGCGAATCAATAAGCGTGCCGTCCAAATCAAAGATTGCTGCTTTATACTTCATGGTATCGCCTCTTTTTCTCAGTCCACCAATGCCATCTTAGCCGTCCCCTCGGCGGTAACCGTGCCATCCGCCAGGGCAATCGTCGCCTTCATGTTGACAAAGCTGCCGCGGCGCGATTCTTCCCAGCCCGTAATCACGAGCTGCTCCCCCACCGGCGTCGGTTTACGATAGCGCACATCAAGCCGCGCCGTTACCGCCTTTTCCCCGGCCGAATAGAGATAGCCGCCCATAGCTTCGTCCAGCATCGTCGTGACAATACCGCCATGCACGACTCCTTCATAGCTCTGATATTCGTGCGGCAGGGTCTTTTCGGCCACATACTTTTCCTCGGCAAAATGGAAATCGAGATGCAAACCGATGGGATTATCCGGGCCGCAGGCAAAGCAATAGGTTTCTCCTGGCAATTTTTCTTTCAAGCTTGGCATGGTGTTCTCCTTTCTAAAATAGAATACGCCTTCCCCGCAGGGAAGGCTGATATTCCAAGTTATGTCAGTTCAGTTTCTCGGCCAGCAGTTTGTTGACCATCTGCGGGTTGGCTTTGCCCTTCGAGGCCTTCATGACCTGACCGACAAGCGCGCCGATGGCTTTCTTGTTGCCGCCCTTGTAGTCGTCAACAGCCTTCTGGTTATTGGCGATAACTTCATCGACAATGCCTTCGATGGCTTTCGTATCGGTAATCTGTACGAGGCCCTTGTCCTTGACGATTTTTTCCGGGCTGTCCGGATTCGTCCACATTTCCTTGAAGACTTTCTTCGCAATCTTACCGGAAATCGTATCTTTCATGATCAGCTGAATCATTTCGCCCAGGCGTTTCGCGTCAACCGGGGATTTGCTGATGTCGATACCAGCGGCGTTGAGTTCCTTGGAAAGGTCGCCCATAATCCAGTTAGCGGCCAGTTTCGGGTCAGCGCCCTCAGCGATGACAGCATCGAAATACTCAGCCATTGCACGTGAGCTCGTGATGATGCCGGCATCGTAATCCGACAAGCCGTATTCGCTCTCGAGACGGGCACGGCGGGCATCCGGGAGCTCCGGCAGCTCGCTGCGGTACTTCTCGATGGTCTCCTCGCTCGTGACGATTGGCGGCAGGTCCGGCTCCGGCATATAGCGGTAGTCATGCGCATTTTCCTTGCTGCGCATGGAAAGCGTGATGCCGCGAGCTGGGTCAAACGTACGGGTTTCCTGTACGATATGTCCGCCATCCTCGAGAACCTCTTCCTGACGCTCAATCTCGTAGTTGATAGCATCTTCGAGGTTCTTGAAGGAGTTGATGTTTTTCATCTCCGTACGGGTGCCGAGCTCCTTGGAGCCGACCGGACGCAGGGAAACGTTGATGTCAGCACGCAGGTTGCCCTCCTCCATGCGGCAGTTGGAAACATCGATGTACTCCATGATGGATTTGATTTTCTCCATGTAGGCACGCGCTTCTTCCGCCGAGCTCATATCCGGCTCGGAGACAATCTCGAGGAGAGGTACACCGGTACGGTTGTAGTCAACGTTTGACGAGGACGAATCCTTGATGGTCGTTCCCGAGTGAACGAGCTTGCCCGCATCTTCCTCCATGTGGATACGCGTCAGGCGGATGCGTTTTTTCTTGCCCTCGACATCGATATCGACCCAGCCATGCTCAGCAATCGGCAGGTCGTACTGAGACGTCTGCCAGTTTTTCGGCAGGTCCGGATAGTAGTAGTTCTTGCGATCAAACTTGCTGTACTTGTTGATTTCGCAGTTCGTAGCAAGACCAGCCTTGATACCGAATTCTACGACGCGCTTGTTGATGGTCGGCAGTACGCCTGGCATGCCAAGGCAGACCGGGCAGACATGAGTATTCTGATCCGCACCGAAGGTCGTGGCACAGCCACAGAAGATTTTCGTATTGGTTTTCAGTTCACAATGTATTTCAAGACCGATTACGGCTTCGTATTTCATCAGTTGTTACCTCCCAGCTTGGCCATCTCGTTGTGGTAGTTCTGGCTCTGCTCATACGTGTAGGCAGCACGGATGATGGTTTCCTCATCGAGCGCCTTGCCGATGATCTGCAGGCCAATCGGCATCCCCTGGCTGCTGTAACCACACGGGATCGACATGCCCGGCAAGCCAGCGAGGTTCAAAGGAACCGTGCAGGCATCCTGCAGGTACATCTGCAGCGGATCCGAAACCATCTCGCCAATCTTGAAGGCCGGCGTCGGTGCCGTCGGTGCCATGATGACATCGACTTTCTGGAAGGCTTCATTGTAGTCCTGCTGTACCAGCGTGCGGACTTTCATAGCTTTGAGGTAGTAGGCATCGTAATAACCAGCCGACAGGGCGTAGTTGCCGATGACAATGCGGCGTTT
The DNA here is from genome assembly GCF_000702005.1 of Selenomonas sp. ND2010. Taxonomy (GTDB): domain Bacteria; phylum Bacillota; class Negativicutes; order Selenomonadales; family Selenomonadaceae; genus Selenomonas_A. The sequence goes on from NZ_JNKI01000003.1 coordinate 43,475, forward strand.
GACTTCTTCGCCGAATTTTTCCGTACGGGTCTTCGTCATCATGCCGACCAGGTCGTCGCTCTCGACGCGCTCGCCATAGCTTACGCCATCGTAGCGCTGCAGATTCGTAGCCGCCTCAGCCGGTGCAATCAGATAGTAGGCCGAAATGGCATATTTCGTATGCGGCAGGGAAATCTCGACGATTTCTGCGCCCAGCTCTTTGTATTTCTCGATAGCGGCCCGGACGGTCTTTTCAACTTCCGGATCCATGCCATCGACAAAATACTCTTTCGGCAGACCGATTTTCAGGCCTTTGACGTCCTCCACGAGGGCCTTGGTAAAATCGGGAACCTCTGCCTCACTCGACGTGGAGTCCATCTCGTCATGACCGCAGATGATGTTGAGGATATTGGCGCAGTCCGTAACATCGCGCGTCAGCGGGCCAATCTGGTCCAGCGACGAAGCATAGGCAACGAGACCATAGCGGGAAACGCGGCCATAGGTCGGCTTCATGCCGACGACACCGCAGAAGGATGCCGGCTGGCGAATCGACCCACCCGTATCGGAGCCCAACGCCCAGATGGACGTACCAGCGGCAACCGAAGCCGCACTGCCGCCCGAGGAACCACCCGGCACGCAGTCCGTATTCCACGGATTGCAGGTCGGATGATAGGCGGAGTTCTCCGTCGAACCGCCCATGGCGAACTCATCCATGTTGAGTTTGCCGAGGATGACCGGATTCTGCGCCTTGATTTTCGTCATAGCCGTAGCATCATAAGGCGGCACGAAGTTCTCCAGGATTTTCGATGCGCACGTCGTCTTGATACCCTTGGTGCAGATGTTGTCCTTGATTGCGCCCGGAATACCTTCGAGGAAGGAAATCTCCTCACCATTGGCAATCTTTTCGTCGACAGCCTTCGCCTGTGCCAGTGCCTCATCGCGCGTGATGGTGAGGTATGCCTTGACATCGCCCTCGACTTCATCGATGCGTGCCAGGACATCTTCGGTCAGTGCTACGGCCGTAATCTCTTTATTCACGAGCATGTCATGGAGGACATGCGCCGGTTTCTCATATAATCTCACGTTCGTTCCTCCCCTGCTTAGTCCTCGAGTACCTTCGGTACCTTGAAATAGCCGTCTTCCTTGAGTGGTGCGTTGGCAAGAGCAGCCTCACGGTCAAGGGACTCTTTTACCACGTCCTCACGGAACACGTTCTGCATCGGCAGGGCATAAGTAGTCGGCTTGACGTCTTTCGTGTCAAGCGCCGACAGATTATCCATATACGTCAGGATCTTATCGAGCTGGCCCAGATACTTCTCCTCCTGCTCCTCCGCAATTGCGAGGCGGGAAAGAACGGCCACGTTCTGCAAGTCTTCTTTAGTAACTTTCATTTTCTCACCATCCATAGATGTTAATTGTTTGCATAAAAAAATACCCTACTAGTATATCACAAATACAGACCGGCTAAAAGGTTTTGATTTTCAGCGTCCGCAGATGCTCTTTATGTGCGGCACTTACCCGTCGGCTTTCGCAGGCCTTTTGGATGGCCTTGTTATGCGTCCAGGGCGCGAGCTGCTTGTTTTCGATGACGGGCAGCGCTTCCTCATACTGCTTGGCCAACGCAGTCGCAAAATACCAGGCAATCATCATATTGATATAGTATTCCTCCGAGCGAATTTTCGCTGCCATTTCCAAATAAGACGGATTGAAATCCGCATCGAGGAAATGCACCATCAGCATGCCGATGGCAAAGCGCACGGTATAAATTTTATCCGATTTGAGCCACCGCTTTATCTGTTCCAAAAGTTCCAGCCGATGCTTTCGAAACACCTTGGGGGACAGCTGGTCACAGGTAGCCCAATTATCCACATAAGGAAGGAATGCCCTAACCCCAGCCATACACGCTTCAAAATCCTTGCTTTCCGCCAGGATAAACGCATGCAGCTGATTTTCTTCCTGGTACTCATGCGGAAGTGCTTTTAAAAATTCTTCATACCCTCCCTCTGCCAGCACTTCTTTGGCGAGCTGCCGCAAAGCCGGCGTCCGCACACCGATGATTTTTTCCAACGGCACGGTGGGGATTAGTTTCGCACTAAATGCCTGATACGTTTTATCCTGTAAGGCAAAGAGTTTTTGCTGAATCTTCGTCCTAGTCATGATAGCTCCTTTTCACAAAGCTTACAACATAGTTATCGGATCGATATCAATAGCCACATCGGTACGCAAGTGCAATCCCTGTTCCCGCAGGAAGGCCTGCACGGCCGGAAGGTCTGCGGTCTTTATGAGCACGACGAACCGGTAGATGCCTCGCAAACGCGCGATTACAGCGGGCGACGGGCCGATAATCTGCTGTTTTTTATCGCCCCGAAACCGCTGATTAAACGCCGCGATAAGTTCCGCAGCGCCACTGCGCGCAACCTGCTCCTCCTCATTCTGATATAAAAGCTTGACCAGCCGGCTGTAGGGCGGATAGAATAGCTGCTGCCGCAAAGCCAGCTCCTGCGCATAAAAACCTTCATAATCCTGAGCAATGCCACAAGTGACCGCATAATGCTGCGGATTGTAGGTCTGGATGATGACGCGCCCCTGCTCCGTATGACGGCCAGCGCGGCCGGCCGTCTGCGTGATAAGCATGAAACAGCGCTCAGCCGCCCGGAAGTCGGGCAGATTGAGACTGGAATCCGCGCTTATAATGCCGACTGCCGTGACATTGGGAATATCGTGTCCCTTGGCCACCATCTGCGTACCAAGCAGGATATCGTATTCCTGACGGCGGAACTTCGCGAGAATTTCCTGATGCGCAAACTTCGTATTCGTCGTATCGCGGTCCATGCGGATGACGCGCGCCGACGGCACGATCTGATGAAGTTCCTGCTCAAGCTTCTCAGTACCGGAACCAAAATATTTGATATAGCGGCTGCCGCACTTCGGACAGGTATCGGGAATCGGTTCAGCCACATCGCAGTGATGACAGGCAAGTTTCCCCGGCCTGCCGCCATGTCCCTGATGATAGACCAGCGGCAGGCCGCAAAGTTTGCATTTAATGACTTCCCCGCATGAACGGCACATGACAAATGTCGAAAAGCCGCGGCGATTGAGCATGATGATGAGCTGCTGGCGTTTCGCGATTGTCTGCTCGATGAGATGCTGCAACGAACGCGACATAATATGACGATTGCCCAGGCGAAGTTCCTGACGCATATCCACACAAGCGACCTTCGGCAACGGTAAATCACCAATGCGCTTGGTCATCGTCAACAGCGTAAGCTCACCGGTCTTTGCCCGATGGTACGATTCCAGCGACGGGGTCGCACTGCCCAAGAGCAGCAGGCCTTGATGAATCCGCGCGAGTTCTTCTGCCACCACACGGGCATGATAGCGTGGCGACTCATCCTGCTTATACGACATATCCTGTTCCTCATCCATGATGATGAGACCAATATCTTCTGCTGGCGTAAAGAGCGCCGAGCGCGCGCCGATAATGATGCCAGCGTCACCGCGGCGCACGCGCAGGATTGCATCGTTGCGTTCGGCCAGTGACAGCCGGCTGTGCATGACGACGATATCTTCTGGAAAGTATGCCTTAAACGCCATGACGACTTGACCGGTCAAAGCGATTTCCGGAACGAGCACGATGACCTGACGCCCGAGCTTCCGTGTGCGCTCGGCCATCTCGATATAGACTTGCGTCTTGCCACTGCCCGTGACCCCCTTGAGCAGGAAACCTTTATACTCACGCGCGGATAACACCAGTTCCATGGCCTGCACTGCCGCCGACTGTTCCTCGGTCAATTCGACGGAATGACGTGCCACCTGCACATCGCCATAGCTATCCCGCAGCACACGGCGCTGGCGGATTTCTGCCAGTCCTGCTTCCGTCAGATTTTTGACCGTTGCTGAAGACACTTTCGCCGCTTTAAGGGCAGCCATCGACAACGTCTGTTCCGGAGCTTCTGCCAATAATTCCAGCAGATGAAGCTGGGCTTTCTTGCGCTTGTAATCCTCCCGGATTTGACCGGTCAATTGACCGGTCAAAACGACGAGCTTTTCATAGCGGGCATTATCACGCTTCTGCGCCGCATAATCCTTCTGTAGTACCTTGTACTGCACAAGCTTATCCAAGACAGCTGGCAATTCGTCCTTGAGCTCCGGCAATGCCTTGGCAATGGCATTTCGCCCCTGCGGCCCCTCTGTCAGCAGATGCTGATAAACTGCGCGATACATCGGCATCTGCAAAAGGATGTGCTCCCGCTCTTTTTCCACGGCTTCATACTGTACCGTGATTTTCAGGCCGCTCTTGCCTGGCATAAAAAGCCGCATCATCTCCGCTAGCGAGCAAAGATAGAAATCAGCCAGCCACTTAGCCGCCTTAATCATCGCCGGCGTGAACCACCCTTCCTCATCTACCGCTGCTTGAATCGGCTTTAACTTTATCCCGGAAAGTTCTGCTTCGTTTTTTTCTTCTACGGATAAGATAAATCCTTCCACCTTACGTCCGCCAAACGGCACAAAAACGCGCCAGCCTGCATCCAAAAAGGAAAGCTCCGCTGGCACGCTATACGTATACGCCTTGGCTATGCTCTTTACGGGGATATTTACAAATACGCTTGCCGTCAACATCTTCTGCACCATCCAAAATATAAAAATCCTTCATCCGTTCTATCATTTAGCGCTTTTTATTATAACGCCGTTGTTCTAGTTTTGCCACAGGCAAAACTTCCGCTTAGCGTTTCAACGAGGAAGGAAGCATCTTCTTCCGAGTTCTAACGCCGTTGTTCAGATTTTGTCGACAGCCAAAGGCCTAATCCCCTACAAGACCAAGATCATTTCTAAGCTGAATTGCTTCTGCGATATGCGACGCTCCTATCTCCTTATCACCGGCTAAATCGGCAATCGTTCTAGCCACTTTGATAATCCGGTCATAGGAACGGGCTGACAACGTCAAGCGCAAAAATGCCTGCTTTAACAATTGCTGTGCCTCCGGCACAAGCGGACACTCTTTGCGAATAATCGCATGTGTCATCTGGGCATTGCAAAATAATCCATACGGTTTAAGTCTTTGCCGTTGAATTTGGCGAGCATTTTCGACACGCGCACGAATCACCGCAGAGGATTCCGCCTTCTTTTTCGAGGATAGTTCGTCATATTTTACTCGTTGTACCCGAATATGGATATCGATACGGTCAAGCAAAGGCCCCGAAATCCGGCGCATATAACGCTTGATCTCAGCCGGTGTACACGAACAGTCATGATCCGGATCCCCTCTAAATCCACAGGGACAGGGATTCAAGCTGGTCAAAAGGATAAACGAAGCCGGATAAGTAATCGTCGCATGGATACGAGCCACCGTTATTTTCTGATCTTCAATCGGTTCCCGTAAAACTTCCAGAGTTTTTTTGCTAAATTCTGGCAGCTCATCCAAAAACAGCACGCCATGATGCGCGAGCGTCACTTCCCCTGGGCGTGGAATACTGCCTCCACCTACCATTGCCGTCATGGAAGCGGTATGATGCGGACTTCGATAGGGTCTTTGGGTTATGAGACCACCATTATGCGGCAGCAGTCCAGCGATGCTGTAGATTTTCGTAACTTCTAACGCTTCTTCTTTCGACAAAGCCGGCAGTATCGTACTGACACGGCGGGCCAGCATCGTCTTGCCAGCCCCTGGCACGCCAACCATCAAGACATTATGACCACCGGCCGCAGCAATCTCGAGTGCTCGTTTTGCCTGATACTGCCCCTGAACATCAGCAAAATCATCGCCAGGCACCTCAACTTGCTTTTGTGTCACTGCAACAGCCTGTGCCGGTTCCATAGCTTCGCTTCCATTCAGGAACTGCACGAGCTGCTGCAAATTATCTAACGCATAGACTCGAATTCCATCCACCAACAGAGCCTCATTGACATTATCCTTTGCGACAAAGAGTTCCGTTATACCACTTTCCCTGGCTTTGATCGCCATCGGCAGAATTCCATGAACGCCACGGCATTCTCCCTCAAGGGAAAGCTCGGCTACAAACAAACTCTTTTTTAGGCCAGATTGCGGAAGCACACCATAGGCTGCCAACAATCCCACAGCAATGGGAAGATCCAGCCCCGATCCATCCTTGCGGATATCCGCCGGTGCCAGATTGATTGTCACATTCTCTTGCCGCAGACGAATCCCACTATTGCGAATGGCCGTCCGCACACGCTCCTTTGACTCCTTTACCGAGGCGTCAGGCAGGCCAACAATATTAAAGCCCGGTAATCCTGCCGCTGAATCTACCTCGACATCGATAATCAGGCCATCTACCCCAAATGTTGTCGCTCCATAAGTCCTTGCAAACATACGCGATCCTCCTATCAGGTCTCAAACGCCCCTGGAATATGACGAATCTCCCACTTATCGCCACTATGCACATAAACCTCTATAACATCAAAACGGCAGAGACACCTATCCTCTAGGTGTCTCTGCCGCAAATACCAGCGCGCAGTCTGGATAATCTTTTGTTGTTTATAATAGGTGACCGCCTGGGCGGGAAACCCACACCGCAATCCTCTGCGAGTCTTGACCTCTACGAACGCAAGCACATCGTCACGTTCCGCGATGATATCAATCTCACCAACAGGCACACGAAAATTTCGCGCACAAATCCGGTAGCCATGCTGCGTCAGATACGTTGCTGCTGCCTGCTCTCCCTTATTTCCGAGAACTTTGTTGTCCATACCGCACCTCTCATCCGATTCGATCAGCGATGCCCCTCAGGCTTTGTTTTCGGCTTGGCCTTCTTATCGATACGATAAACATAAGCCATAACCTCAGCAATGGTCCGGTACAGCTCCGGCGGGATTTCCCGGTCGATATCAAGCGCCATCAGCATGTTAACCAACGTTTTATTCTGATAGACGGGAATCGTATTCGCTTGTGCTGCCGCCAGGATATTTTCGGCCACATGCCCCCGTCCTTTTGCTACCACCCTTGGTGCGGTGTCCCGCTCCAAATCATATTTTAGCGCAACGGCCTTTTGGGGGACATTGGGATCTATCTCCGGTTCTTCCTGTAACTTATGGCGCTCTTTCATATCCTTATCACCTGCCTGAGTGGTCCTTCACGGTATCATTATATGTTGCTATTGTTCTTTCGTCAAGGACATTGTTTGGTATTATTTTACATAAAGCGTCGTTCCCCAGCCGCTCCAATCTTGAACTCCTTGAGTTTCAAGGCGGAATCCTTCAATGAATCGCGAAGCGTCTTAGCCTGCTGACGGAAGAGTTCCGCCGATTCCTGATTGGAGAAAAACACGCGCATGTCCAGCTGATTTTCCGGATAGACACGACAGGTAAGCTCCACTGCTCCAATGTTATCGGTAAGGACACAGAGACGCAGCCATGTTTCCTTCTTCAGCTCCCCCGTCTCGGGGTCTGGCTGTTTTTCATCATAGACATGAATATAGGATGGATAAGTACTATCATCCCCCATGTACATAGGAAGCATAAAATTAAGCGATCGCTGTCCCTGTACGGCAGAATTTCCGCCTTCCATGGAATTACGCATCGAAAGGACAAAGGTCGCTACATCCTTGCCGGCTTTTTTTAACTGCCGCGCAGTCATGCGCTTGGCCATCGTCATATCACAAAGCTGCATAAACGCCCACAACCGCGGCAAATCCGGAATATCCTGCTGATAAGCTGCCTGTTGAACCGTTGCCGGCACATTCTGCTGACAGAGCCGTATGAGCTGCTGCAATTGTTTCGCATCCTGTTCACTAAGCGTACCATTTCTGCCATTAACAAAATTCTGTAACAGCACCATATCGCGCTGACTCATTTCCGTATTCTTCATCAACAGCTGCGCCAAGTCCTTCATCGTATTCATGGCCTGCTGTGTATTTTCCATGGTCTGACTCATGAGCTGCGACTTAGCCTGCTGGATTGCTGCCTGCTGAAAGTTTCCCGCTGATTTCTGTGCCATCGCAGGATTCTCCTGCTGACCGGGCATCCTGCCCGGTGCGTTCTCCCCATTTCGATTCGCAAAGGTCGGATTCTTTTCTGCCGCCTCCGGATTCTGCCCCGTTTGGCCCGGCAAAGTTCCGTTGGCATTTTGCCCCGACGGCATATTTCCCGCCGGCTGCCCCGTTGGTGCCGGTTGGCCGCCCGTCTGGGCTGGCGGCTGGCCCTGCGAAAAGCCCGCCTGCTGGGCACTGGACTGCGCCGGCTGTCCCTGCGTCCCCGTCTGTCCAGGCTGCCCCGCCTGTCCTTGCGGGCTGGATGAACTGCTTTGCCCCTGCGGGAGCTGCTGATTTTGCGGCACAGCAGGATTATTTCCCATTTGTCTTCCCGCTTGTTGACTAGTCAAATTTTGACTTGTCAACGCCGCATTTTGCGTCCGTGCTGCCGCATTTTTCTGTCCCACAGTTTCCTGCCCAACAGTCTGCTGCCCTGGCAATGCTCTATTCTGTCCAGGCTGACCGTTCGCGCCCTGCTGTGTTTGCGGCTGTGGCATTTGCTGGTTTTGTTGTGCCTGCCCGCTCTCAGCAGCCGGCCGTGGCATAAAGTACTGAACCAATTGCTTCAAAAACGCCAGCGAACTTTCCCCGCCAGGATTCATTGCCACGGTCTGCCCTTGTGGCTGTAGCGCTAACAAGAGTTCCTGAACTTCCTTGGGCAATTCCGAAAAACTTTTATTGTCGAGCAGTTCAAAAGCAGCCTTTGTCAAAAGCACGGGTTCCAGCGACGAACCACTTTCAGCTGACACCATTGCCTTTAAATTTGTCAGCAACGCCCGCAACTCATCACTGACCTCAATCGGCATTCCCTTTTCTGCCATATTCCCCAGCTGCGAAAGCATCCGAGAAAGCGCTGACAATTGGTCCATAGAAAACCGTTGACTTTCAAGGGTACTCCCCAACCCTTGCCCCATGGTTTCCTCCAGCGAAAAGGCCTGCTTTAAGACATTTTGAATGACTTTTTGCAAATCCTCCGGCATCTTATCGACGGCTTCGGTCTGATTGCTGGCAATTTTCGACAGCAGTCCTGCCATATCATCTACAGCATTTTTTATCGACACATTCGTTTTCGGACTAAACGCAGCAGACGAGCCGCCTCCATCTTCGCGGCGAGAAACGCCTTCGGTACTGCCAGTAGACTGAGGACGGTCGACGGGGCGGATTCCTATATTCATAGACGTTTCCATTGGCATCGCTTTCACACACCTTTATCCATAGACTGAGTTTTTTACTCCCTACCATTAACCAGCGAGCGGATTGGTTCGAAGGACATACGATGAATCGGGCATGGTCCGTATTTTTTCAACGCCTCCAGGTGCTGCGCGGTACCATATCCTTTATGCTGCGCAAAACCATACTCCGGATACTGTTTATCATAGGCATCCATCAAACGGTCTCGCGTAACCTTCGCAATAATAGAAGCTGCCGCAATCGAAGCCGACCTTGCATCACCCTTGATGATAGATTCCGAGGCCATCGGAAGATTATCCAGCTTCACCGCATCGATAAGCACTTTTTGTGGCTGAGGTTTCAACATAAAAATCGACTCGTACATGCCATTAATAGTCGCCTGATAGATATTTACCCGATCAATGGTTTGGGCATCAATCAAGGCTGTACCAATCGCCAGCGCTTTATCCTGGATTTCTTCAAAAAGCTCCTCACGAACCTTAGCCGAAATCTTTTTGGAATCATTGATTTTCGGTAAATATAGATCGCGGGGCAGAATGACCGCCGCGACCGAAACAGGTCCTGCCAAGGGGCCACGGCCTGCTTCATCGACTCCAGCCACCAATTCAACCCCTTCATCCATTGCTATATGTTCAAACGCATACATTTCCGCCACGCGTGCGCGGTCCTGCTGCTCCCGTTCATAGCGTTTCACTAGTCTTCCCACAGCTTTGCGTTTATCAACCGCACAAGCTGCCAGAAATTCTTCATTCACGTTGCCTTCAGCAAAAAATCCCTCTATATCTTTTATCGTATAATTTGCCAAATCATTCAATGTTTTTTTCTGCCTCCTGCTGTTCTGCCTTGCCTGCTGGAACCCCATCCAACGTAACTAATCCGAGTTTGCCCGCACGGAATTCATTCAAGACAATATTCTGCGCCTTTTCCAAATCCACAATGCCACCTTTTACCAAGCATCCCCGCTTACGGCCAACAGCCTCCAAAAGGTCCAAGCCATCCGTTGGCATTTCCCCCTTGAACTTAAACCGCTCGACCAAACGCTCTGGATAATTCTGACGAAGGGATGCTAATAAGAGCGCTGTCACCTGTTCGCGATCATAAATATCATCATTGATCGCTCCCGTGAAGGCCAGTTTCAAACCAACAGTCTGGTCTTCAAACTTCGGCCAGAGAATACCCGGCGTATCCAACAAGTCGAGATTGCTGCCAATCTTAATCCACTGTTTCGCCCGTGTAACGCCTGGCTGATTGGCCGCCTTGGCCTTTACGGCACCAGCCAAGCGATTGATAAGCGATGACTTGCCTACGTTTGGGATGCCCAGAATCATACAGCGGGCAGCACGAGCTTTCGCCCCTTTAGAAACGAATTTTTCTGTTTTGGGGCGAGCCAAATCCTCTGCTGCTCTTACCAACTGTTTCATACCCTTGCCCTTGACCGAATCGATTGCCACAGCCATAATTCCCTGTCCACGGAAATACTCCAACCATTCTTTCGTACTGCGGCTGTCCGCTAAATCCGCCTTGTTGAGCGCTATCATCCGCGGCTTATCTTTGATGATTTCCGCCAACATCGGATTCGCCGAACTTGCCGGGATACGTGCATCGAGCAGTTCAATGACCACATCCACGAGCTTAAGATTTTCCTCGATAAGTCGCTGGGCCTTTTTCATGTGGCCCGGAAACCACTGCAGCGTCGGGATGTCCTTCCGCGTATCGTTATCCGTCATACAATATATCCTCCGATTTCGTTTTCAAGTTTTAATGCTTCTATTATACAATATCCTTGCAAGCAGTGTCCGCTTTTCTTTCTTGACACCAATTTCCATTTAATCTTTTGGACACATGCAACGATAATAATACTAAGGAGTGATTGTTATGCGCAAGCATCTCGTAAAATTTTTCGCAGTTTCCACGGCAGCTATCTGCCTTATAGGTACTGCCGCCGTTCCAGTGTCTGCCGGGGTAGGAACAGGCATCGGCATTTCCATCCCCACTGGTGGCAGCAGCAAAAGCGCTTCTCCCAGCAAAACTTACGCTGCCTTCCGTGCGGACAAACTTGCCGAAGAACTTACGGTAGAAGACCGGCACGGACGCCTGATGATGGAGCTAAAAATCACCAACATCAGCGATACCCCCTATACGATTTCTCATCGCAATGGACAAATCTACGACTTTGCCATTTTAGACAAAAATGGCAAAGCGCTCTACCGCTGGTCGGACGGCATGGCCTTCACGCAGTCCCTGACTACATCAACCATTGCCGCCCATCAGAACGAAGTTTACCAGGCAGAACTTGACCGCAAAGCCTATCGCAAGATTAAAGATGATGCCGTTCTCGTCACTGCTTGGCTGGTCGATACTCCCTATGTGATTTCCACCAATCTTCCCACCCGTTCAGCTGCCGGCTCGAGTCCTGCCGTCATCCACGGAGGAATTATTCTTGGCAACGGACGCTGGGTTTATGATGACTGACCAGCAATTCTATGATATACTAAACAGATAGTATAAACAAAGGATGTGTATGATTCATTGGATAGTTCCCAAGCAGGCTTACTGTTCGTATCATTAATTTTTTTATTAATAGCCAATGGCTTCTTTTCCCTAATTGAAACCGCCATCACCGAAAGTCATCGCGGTCGTCTCGAAAAGCTTCAGGAAGACGGAAATTCTCATGCCAAGGCCTCGCTGCTGATTCTTGAAAATCCTGAGCCGATGCTGTCATTATGCCAAGTCGGTATTACGTTTACCAGTATTTTGACTGGTCTTTGCACCGGTGTCTTTCTTGCGCCATTTTTAGCAAATTACTTGACGTTTCTGCCGCATGGATGGCTTATTGCCCTGATTTTTTCCCTTATTATCATGACGTATATCACGTTGCTGTTCAGTGAATTTCTGCCGAAAAAAGCTGCGATTCAAAATCCAGAAACCGTACTGCTAAAATACCATCACACACTGGAAATCATCACGAATTTGACCAACCCCTTCATTTCACTACTCTCCGGGTCCGCCAATCTCATCTTGCTGATTTTTGGCATCAACCCCAAATTTGACGATACCGTCACCGAAGACGAAGTCAAAGACCTTATCGAGCAGGGCACGGAGGATGGTACCTTTGAAAAGACCGAGCAGGCTATGGTGGACCGCATTTTCCACATGAGCGACCAAACCGCCTATGCCCTGATGACGCCACGCACACAGATGCTCTGGCTCGACCTTTCCGATTCCTTGAAACATAATCTGCGGCTGATTCGCGAGAATCATCAGGATGTCTTTCCTGTCGGCCGCGACAGTCTCGATGACTTCTGCGGCATCCTTTATGCGAAGGATTTACTCAATGCCACCCTCGAGCGGAAGCCCCTTGATCTATCCAACTACATCCGCAAGCCCCTCTTCGTACCACGCTCCATGGAAACCTTCCGTGTGTTGGAACAATTTCGGGAGAGCGGCACCCACGAAGCTATGGTGCTGGACGAATATGGTGGAGTCATTGGCTTTTTGACCATGGATGACATCCTGCAGGAAATCATCAGTGATACGCACGCTACCGGCGAACCAGACCCCGTTCAGCTTACGGTACGGGACGAAAACTCCTGGCTGGTTGACGGGCTTTATTCCATCGACGATTTCAAGGAACGCTTTGCCATTGACGAACTTCCCGATGAAGACCACGACCATTATCAGACGATGGGTGGCTTTCTCACCTCCTACTTTGGCTACATTCCCAAAGCCGGAGAAAAGAAGGACTGGAACGGCTTTACCTTTGAAGTCGTCGATATGGACCGCGCGCGAATTGATAAAATCATGATAACCAAAATTCCCACTGCAACGAATCCCACCGAACGAACCACAAAATAACGATAAAAATAGACCAGCTCTTGCGGCGATAACCACAAGAGCTGGTCATTTTTATCGGGAAACTTCACCAGTGGTATCCCGTACCACCAGAACGTTGTCGAGCAGAATGCGTTTGCTTTTCCCCCCACGAATCGTTTCAATCAGTAGTTTGGCTGCACTTTCTCCCAGCTGGAACATATTTTGGTCCATGGTGGTAAGCTTTGGTTCCACTAACCGCGACAAGGCGATATTGTCATAGCCCATAATGGAGATATCCTGAGGCACGGACAATCCCAATCGCTTGCAAGCGTTCAAAGCACCTACCGCCATCAAATCGTTGCAACAGAAAATGGCCGTCGGCTTTAATTGGGGCAGTTTTTTCACCAGCACTGCCATCGTGGCATCCACGGTATCAACGCCATTACCTTCTCCAATATTCACAATATACGCCTCAGCGGTATTGCTGTCTTCCGTCATGACTTGCCGATATGTTTCCTCTTTGATGTCATACGAATCGGAATTATCGCCCCGCACGAATAGGATGCGTTTATGCCCTAATCCCTGCAGATAGTCCAAGGCCGTTTTGCAGCCGAGCTGCTCATCATTTCCTACATAGGACACGCCATTGATCCGATGGTATCCATTGATAAATACCAAAGGTACTCGTTCTACTAATTTTTCGTAGAAGCTTTCCTTGATATTTTTGGTATTCGGACTGATGACAATAATCCCAGACACGTTGCGGGCCACCAAAGCATTGATTGCTTGGCTTTCCTGCTTGGGGTCATTCTTGGCACAATTCAACAAAAATGAGAACCCTACCTGTCGAACGGCCTCCTCAATGCCATCGATTACCTCAGCAAAAAACATATTGTGAAGACCTGGAACCACAACCCCAATCGTGGTCGATTTCCGAGTATTCAGTTCGCGTGCCTGCACATTCGGCACATAATTAAGGCTGTTGATTGCTGCTTTGACTTTTTCCTGAGTCTCGCGCTTTACCGGATAGTTGCCATTCACCACTCGTGATACTGTCGCCACCGACACCCCAGCAGCCTTAGCTACATCCACAATCGTGGCCTGTTTCTTCTCTTCCATAACGACCTGCTTTCTTCGGCACCTCAATCCTCAGAAACGGTTTGCATAAACGTATCGAAAGCTGCCATCCCCTGCGCATCACGCTTAAAGACCCCCGCATGCGTAAGCACCGTAGCAAAAACCCTGCCGATTTCTGCCTGCAGGATTTCTGTCACCTGCTCCTGCGTGACTTCCGGATATTTTTCGCGTAGCATTTGATACCACTCCGCATGTTTTGCCAGCTCAGCAATTCCCGAAACATCACCGGTTCCCTTGACCAATTCCTGCCCGAGCTGCTGCATCTCCTGTTTTAACCGTGCCGGCAATACTGCCAGTCCCATCACCTCAATGAGACCGATATTTTCCTTCTTGATATGATGCACCTCGGCATGCGGATGAAAAATCCCCAAAGGATGTTCTGAACTGGTCCGGTTGTTGCGCAAAACCAAATCCAACTCATACCCAGATCCACGGCGGCGAGCAATTGGCGTAATGGTGTTATGGGGCTGTCCATCGGAAAATGGCAATATCCCTACACTTTCATCACGATAAGAACGCCACTTGGTAAGGATTTTATCCGCCAAGCATACGAGTTCCTCCCGATCCTCTCCAGTCAACCGGACCGTTGCCATTGGCCACTTAACCCGACCGATTTTCACCTTGGGAAAATCAGCGGCCACATACACCTTTTCCACGGGAGCCTTGGCCATAGCAAAATCATAACGTCCACCTTGATAATGATCATGGGAAAGAATCGAGCCGCCTACTATTGGCAAATCGGCATTGGAACCGAGGAAATAATGCGGAAAAATCGTTACAAAATCCAGCAGATTTTCAAAGGTTTTGCGATTCACCTTCATCGGCGTATGTTTGCGATTCAACACGATACAATGCTCGTTGTAATAGGTATACGGAGAATACTGCAAAAACCAACGATGCGATGCGAGCCGCAACGGAATCAACCGATGCGTTTGTCTGGCTGGATGCCCGGCATGACCGGCAAATCCTTCATTTTCCCGGCACAATAGGCACTGCGGATAAGCACTCGACGGTACCAGCTTCGCCTTGGCGATATCCTGGGGATCCTTTTCTGGCTTCGAAAGATTGATGGTTATATCCAGCTTACCGTATTCCGTGGGCGTCTGCCATTTCAGATTCTTATCGATCCTATCTTTGCGGATATAATTGGCGGCAATACTCATCTTATAAAAATTGTCCGTTGCCGCCTTCGGTGCCCGCGCATAATCCTCCTGGAATTTGCGTACCACCTCGGAAGGCCGCGGCATCACACAATTCATCAGGCGGGTATCGAACAGATCCCGCTGACAAACCGTATCTTCGATAAGTCCTTCCTGCACCGCAAAATCCAGCATAGACGCCAGTATCGGTGCAGCCGTTTCTAAAGTTTCGTTTATCTCTTCCGGCACAAATTCACTGACATGCAAAACGTCCAGCAGTAAATTTGCACTGTAATAATAATCCTCTTCGCTGATAAGACCGCGCTGCTTAGCGAAGTTCAGCAGGCGATTGATTTCTGTATTGATAGTCACTATTATCTTCCTTTCGCCCTTTCCCAAGAAAGGTGGCAGCCATCAGGCTAACGGATAAACCGTTTTATTTTTCATAGCCATTTGGATGCTTCTGGTGCCAGGTCCAAGCCGTGCCAATAACCTGGCGCACATCGGTATAACGAGGGTTCCACCCCAAAATATTCCGCGCCTTTTCACTAGAGGCGATCAACTGCGCTGGGTCGCCGGCACGGCGGCTGCCCATTTCCACCTTGATGTCTTTGCCTGTAGCCTCTTTGGCTGCTTCAATCATTTCTTTGACCGAAAAGCCCTGGCCATTGCCCAGATTGAAAATATTGCTTTCACCGCCCTGACGCAGGTATTCCAACGCCAGTACATGCGCATCGGCCAAATCAATAACATGAATATAATCTCGCAGGCAAGTTCCATCCGGCGTAGCGTAGTCATCACCAAAAATCGTAATGTGATCGCGCTTCCCTAAGGGGACCTGCAAAATCAGCGGAATCAAATGCGTTTCCGGGCTGTGATCTTCCCCGATAGAACCATCATCCAACGCGCCAGCTGCATTGAAATAACGCAACGAAACATAACGGATGCCATTCGCACGGCTAACCCATTTCATCATTTTCTCCATGGTAAGCTTGCTTTCCCCATAGGTATTGGTCGGGCAGGTTTCATCCTCTTCGAGAATGGGAATGCGCTTCGGTTCGCCATAAACTGCAGCGGTAGAAGAAAATACTATCTTATCCACCTTATGGCGAACCATCGCTTCCAGCAGCACCTGCATACCATATACATTGTTGTTGAAATACTTCAGGGGTTTTTCCATGCTTTCGCCTACCAGCGAATTAGCGGCAAAATGGATAACCGCATCGATTTGGTTCTCGGTAAAAATCTTATCCAGAACCTCTGCCTCACGAATATCTCCTTCATAAAACTTTGCCTTCGGATTCAAGGCATCACGATGGCCCGTTTGCAGATTATCGACGATGACAACATCTTCTCCTTTTGCCACCAACTGATGTACGGCGTGAGAACCAATATATCCAGCACCGCCACATACAAGAATTGACATATTCATGCGCTCCTTTTTTATCAAACAGAAATCGCTTTCTATTTTACCATCTTTTCTATGCGTTTACTATATTTGTTTCTATCATTTCACCCGATGCGTACCATCTGCAATATTTGCCACATAGAAGCTTGGCGCATAGCCAATCTTCTCCGTATACGCTTTTCCGACTTTCTCCTTGAACGCTTCAATGGCTTCATCTTTTACCAAACTTACGGTACACCCGCCAAAACCAGCACCAGTCATCCGCGAACCGATAACGCCATCCACCTGCCATGCCAGTTCTGCCAGCGTATCAAGTTCACGGCCTGTAACATCATAATCATCACGCAGCGAATAATGCGATTCATTCATCAGCTTGCCAAACCTTGCGACATCCTTTGCTTCCAATGCCTCAACCGCTGCCAAGGTACGGTTATTCTCCATTACCGCATGGCGTGCGCGCTGCCGTTCCAGGGGTTCGGAAATCGCCCCAGCCAACTGATTGAACGCTTCGTTGCTAAGTTCTCCCAAAGCATGTAAATCCGGTCTTACTTCCCTCAATTCATTCAAAGCATGTTCACACTGTGCACGCCGCACATTATAAGCACTTGATGCTAAACTGTGCGGCTTGTTGGTATTGGCAATGACGATGCTGGCACCAGTCAATGCGATTTTGCTATACCGATACTCCAACGTATTGCAATCGAGCAAGATTGCACAATCCTTCCGCCCCATGCCAACAGCAAACTGATCCATGATGCCGCAATTAACACCGACAAAAGTATTTTCTGCCTTCTGCGAAAGTTTAACCATCGTCACCATATCCAACCCAAAGGCAAATGCATCATTTAAGATAAGCGCTGTCAAAACCTCCAAGGAAGCTGAAGACGACAAACCGGAGCCATTGGGCAATGTCCCATATATCAAAATATCAAAACCATGCGAAGCTTTATAACCAGCATCCTCAAAGACCTTCACAACTCCCATCGGGTAATTCGCCCAATCCTTGCTCTTGTCGTAAGTGAGACCGGACATCGGGAACTCCATCACGCCCCGATCGGCTAAGTTCAACGAAAACATTCTGGTTTTATCGTCCTGACGATCTGCTACCAACGCATAAGTCCCCAACGAAATCGCACAAGGGAAAACATGCCCGCCATTATAATCTGTATGCTCGCCAATCAAATTCACCCGCCCCGGCGAAAAATAAAGCCGCGTCTCTTTCGAACCAAATATTTTAGAAAACTCTGCCTGCATTTTTTCTAAGATTTCCTTTTCCATGATTCTTCCTCCTCATTATGTATGTAAACGTTTTCTTATTTGCCGGAAAATTTGGTGCAACTTTTTAACTTCGTAGCAAAAGCTGCACCACTCTTTATCACTTAGTTTACCTTTGAACCTTTTGCTTGTCAAGCTATTTTGTAAACGTTTTCTAAAAATTGATGCTCCTATCGCATCCACTCTTCCAACTTACTTATTGATATCTTCCCACTTTTCCTCCAACTCTTCTACAATATGAGCGTGTTCTTCTTCCGTCAGTGTTACTTTTTTACGGTAAACAATGGCAGCCAATATCAGCAATACCACCGGAATGGCAAACATGACGAGCTGGAATTTCAACAACCCACCAGTTGTAATATCTGCAGCTGAAGCACCACCGGTCATTCCTACCCATACCGCAGTCAGGCCAACGATACCGCCAGTAATTGCCCCAGAAAGTTTATCTACCAAAGGACGAACACACAAACATACTGCTTCATCACGATGCCCAAGCTTCAACTGACCATATTCTACCGAATCGGTGATCGTCATCAACACAACCAAGAAAATCAGCGGTTGCGGCAAAGCGAAAAGTCCAGCAGCTGTAAGTGCTAACCATACGTTTGTACCAGATAACGCATACAAAATCAACGAAGCCATCATAATTCCCAACGAACTGAAGAACAAGTTCCGGCGGCTAAATTTCGTCGTAAGCAGTGGAAACAGTGCAACTGCCATCAAACCAATCACGACATTGATAATACCTAAAATAGAAAACTTAGCAGCATCCCCAATCACATAGATGAAGTAATACAGGTTGAAGTTATTGACAATATTCTGTCCCAAGCCAAAAATCAGATAAGCACAGGCAATCCACAAAAGCTGGTCATTTTTTGCCAACACTTTAAAAACATCTCGAAACGAAGTATCTACTTTGTTTTCCCGCAAAGCCGAATCCTGTTCTTTCGTTCCTAAGCCAAGAATAATAGCACCCAAAGTGGCAATACCGCCACCAATGCAAGCAAACGCGAACCATCCCTGCGGATCACCGGCACCACCATTTGAATTGACAGAAAAATACAATACAATCGGCATGACCATGATGGTAACCAGCTGTCCACCAAACACCGAACCAATACGAGCAACCGTTGCTGTGATCTCACGCTCGCGGGAATCAAAGGACAACGCCGGAATCATCGACCATATCGCCACATCCTTGGCCGAATAAAACACATCCATAACGAAGTATACTATAGCAAAAAGAATCAAATACAAGGTTGGATTGGAAACCGTAAGTCCACCAAAATCCGTAAACAACATCGCCAACGTAATCGCTGCTACAAATGCACCAACGATAACCCATGGCTTAAAACGCCCCCAACGAGTTTTGGTCTTATCAATGATATTCCCCATGAATGGATCGATAAAAAGCTCTGCTACGCGCAGTACCATAATAATCGTCGTAACTACACCTATCATATATGCATCCTGACTGGGATTATTGGATGAAAATAAGTTGCTGGTTACAAAAATCATAAAATAGGTTGCCAGCATAGCATAAAATACATCATGCCCAAAGGTACCGCAAGCATAAGCAATTCGCGGCCATATATTGTTTTTCTTTTCCTGCGACATTACTGCTTCCATAATCACAACCTCCTAAATTCAACCCTTCATCACACGCATATAGGCAATCAAAGCCTCTGCCATCTTTTCCAAATCCCCAGAACTGGTATTTACCACCAAATCATAATTAGCACCATCCCCCCAGGTACGTCCTGTATAGTAGTTATAATATCGGGCACGTTTCGCATCCTCTGCATCTAGTTCTTTCAGACTCTTGCCATCGTAGACCTCACGGCCGCGTTTCTCGCGAAAATCATCGTCAGCACAAACAAAAACCGAAAAAACATTATCCAATTTTCGTAAAACATAATCTGCGCTGCGCCCCAAGAATATACACGGGCCATCTTTAGCGATTTTCCGGATTGCTGCCGATTCACTCATGAACATCTCCTGGCTGCTGCTTCCCATGTGGGTGCCAAAGGAATGGAAGGGAATAAAATTCAAAGCTAAAGGCTTCACTTGATTTTCCATTTCGAGCAGCTCTTCTTCCCGCAAATCATCAATCCCCATTTTTGCAGCAGCTATATGCACAATCTGACGATCGTATAACTTTAAGTCGAGCTTCCGCGCCAGAATCCCCGCCAGTTCCCTGCCACCAGCACCATATTGACGACTGATGGTAATTATTGTGTTTTCCATACCATATTCCCCCTCACACGCTTACTATGTAAACGTTTTCTAAAGTTTTCAAAATAAATATCGTTCTATTGATTCACACTGTTCCGCATGAATCAATAGCAAACGATTTCCTTATTTATTATTATAACGCTTTTATTTAATATTGCAACATATTGTTTTAATAAAAATTTTCAGTCTTATTTTTCTTTTGTAAACACCCATAGATACCCGGCAAAATCTGCATCAATTTTTTCCACCCCAATGCCATTGTACATCAGTTCATCCCCATAATATAACTGCCCTACTGGATTGACAGATTTTTCTTCACCAAAATCCATACTCATTCGCTGAGCAGGCATATAATCGGTCAAGCGATAGCCAGCGGATGAATCCAACCCCATAAGGCGCAAAATCCTTATCGGGCTAGCCGGTTCGGCCAATGTTTTAAAATACAATACCACCACTTGCTGTCCATCTTCACGGATAAATTGCCAAGCCGTTTCGTTTTTCGTCCCGGAAAAAGGAGTCAATAAGCGATAGAATTGCCCCTGCTGCAAAGTGGGACGCAATTTCTTGTACAATTCAATATGCTTTTTTACCTGCTCTTTTTCTTGTGCACTCATGCGCGTAATATCCAGCTCATAACCAAAATCGCCAGCAAAAGCACATAACGTGCGTACCTGTAGACTGGTCATCCGCCCCACCTGATGATTGGGGGCTACCGATACATGTGCCCCCATGGTCATTGGCGGAAACACCAGACTGGTACCACTCTGAATAGACAACCGGCAAATCGCATCCGTGTTGTCACTGGTCCAAGTTTGTGGCATATAATAAAGCATACCCGCATCAAAGCGGCCACCACCACCGGAACAACTTTCCCATAATACATCCGGGAATTTGCTCGTCAAACGTTCTAAAACATCATAGAGCCCCAACATAAAGCGCGTTTTCGTTTCCCCTTGCCGCTCGCTAGGAAGGGCCGCCGAGAAGGCTTCGGTCAAATGGCGGTTAAAATCCCACTTTACATAGTCAATGGGGGCTGACTCCAATACATTGCTGACCGCATTTACAATATAGTTGCAAACCTCCGGTCGTGACAAATCCAGCACCAACTGATGACGGCTAAAGCAACTCTTATAATCCGGCACTTGCAAAATCCACTCTGGATGCTTGCGAAAGAGCTCGGAATCCTCTGAAATCATCTCCGGCTCAAACCACAAGCCAAATTTCATTCCCCGTTTATGCGCGGCTGCTGCGACTCCTGTTAACCCCTGTTTTAACTTCTTGGTATTGACAAACCAATCCCCTAAACTGCTATTGTCGTCATCGCGGCTGCCAAACCAACCATCATCCAGCACCAATAATTCCATTCCTAACTCGCTTGCCGTCTGTGCCAAACTATCAATCTTCTCATCATCAAAATCAAAATAAGTTGCCTCCCAATTATTTACTAAAATAGGCCGCAATTCATTCTGATATTTGCCACGAACAATGTTGTGCCGAACAATCTGATGAAATATCTGACTCATGCCATTGAGTCCAGCATCACTATATACCATCATGACTTCTGGTGTCTGAAAGCTCTCCTGTGGTGCTAGCTGCCATGCAAAACCAAACGGGTTTATTCCACCTGCCACTCGAGTTGTTCCAAACTGTTCCACCTCTGTGACAAAAGACGCTTCCCCGCTCCAAATCAAACTAAATCCATACACTTCGCCTGTACATTCCGTCGTATTTCTGCGTGCCAGCGCCAAAAACGGCGACTGCTGGTGCGAGCTAACGCCCCGGCGGCTGCCAGTTTCTTGTACCCCACGCATCAAAGGAACCCGTTCCAAACTGCGCTCTGCGGCATGACCACCATACAGACTCAAACGGTCAAAATCATGGTCCGCAAAATCAACGGCAAAACTAGCAGCATGAGTCAACGTAAGCGCCTCACCGCCACAATTGGTAATCCGTACACTGCGCGTCAACATCCCCGTATTCGCCATCAACGTATATAAAAGCTCTACTTCCAGCCTTCCCTGACTATCCCGTAAAAATATATGCAACGTTTCTGCTTCCGTACGATCCGCATATACGGCCGGCAATCCTGCCAATCGGGGCTTGCCATCCGTAATCTCAAAATGGTCATAGAAAAGTTCTGTCACGGTTGTTCCATTGGCTAAGCGCACCTCATAGGCAGGCAACCGATAATCACCATGGCCATACCCAGGATACTCCTGCGGCAGCACATCCAACGAAAAGGTACGCTCGTTGGCATAATCTGCTGGTTGCGGAGAAAAAGCCCTGTCGATAGCCTGCAGCGGTGCACTATCCCGAAATTCTCTTAACGGGCGCCCCCAATAACGATGCAACAAATACCGGTTTCGCACCACTTGCATAATGTAGCTCATATGCTCGTTGTGCAGATGGAACACCCCTCGCGATGAATCAAATTCAATCATAATATACCTCCCTAAATTCCCTGAAAATAAAACATGAAATGCATCGATTCATTTTTTAGCCGATATTCTTCTAATACCGGTGCGCCCCAGGTATCATCACCACCGACACCACATGGTCCAGCGGAAACGCGTAAAAAAGTATGATGAACCTGCGGTAAATCATATCGATGGCGGGCATTTTCCAATTCATGCGCACTATAGGGCAGAGCTGAAATTGCCAGCGGGATCTCCCCTGCTACCCGTACCCCACGGCCACGTTTATCTGTTACCTCCCACCAACGGATGCCACCATGGTTGCCACATTCCTGCGGCATAAGATATGCCTCCATCTCTTTTTCGACCGTGGAAGAATACACGCCCAACTTAGCACCTTCCTGTCGATCGATATAATTGGCTGCCGGTCCATAACCATAATATTTCACCTGGTCGTAATCTGCCGCCAACGTAAAGAGCATGGCAAAATCTGGCATTTCCGGCAACCCAGGCATTTTCTCATAATCCAGTTCGATCTTTATAAGGCCTCCCTTATAAACACCATAAGTTATTTGGCAAAATGCCGTCGGCATGGTGGCCAGTTCGTAAGTAAAACGCAATTTAACCGCATCCGCAACATACTCTTTGATTCCCAACTGCCCAAACCATTCATACGTCTGCCAAGTTCCATCGGCTAACTGAATCTCCTGCTTCACACAACGGCGATAAAGACTAGCCAGCTTCCATTGAGCCACCGAAAAATCACGACGACTGCCATAGTCATTATCTATCGGCGCCCGCCAAAACAATGGTTTTGGTATTTCTTCCAGCAACTCCACACCATTTAACTTATACGAAACGATATTTCCCTGTGCACTGGAAAACAGAATCTCTCCCCCTGAAAACTTTACGCCTAGATTGATATCGCCCCTTACTATCCGCAAGGGAGTATCCCCGCAATTGCTTAGGGCCTTACCTCTTATTTCTGGGATTCCCGTTTCACGTTGCCAGCATCCCTGCCCAAAAGCAACCTCATATCCTTTTTCCGCCCAGGCAGTGTCTTCCTTCAAAATCAACGAAACGGTAATGCATACCTCCCCTTTCGGACCTGTCGGTAAATCCGCAAACGCCACGCGTCTTTTTTCCCCAGGCTTAACCGATGGAGCCGCCGCTGTCTTTTCCCAAACTTTTTTCCCATCCAACAGCATTTCGTAATGTAAATCATATTCGTTGACATTCGTAAACAAGCTGTTGTTTTCAATCACTATACCATCTTCCGCAACTTGCAAATGATAATCCTGATAATTATATTTCACGTCCTGCAGCTTAGCCGTCGGTGCTCGATCCGCATAAAAAATACCATCTCCACAGAAATTATAATCACTGGAACGATCCCCGAAGTCACCACCATATGCCAAAAATTCCTGCCCGTAACAATCATGCTTCACCAGTGCTTGATCCACAAAGTCCCAAATAAACCCACCTTGATATAAAGGCTCCTGTTCGGTAAGCTCGGTATATTTGTGCATACCACCATTACTATTTCCCATACTATGCGTATACTCGCAACAGATAAAAGGCTTATCCCGATGTTTCGACAAAAAGGCCTTTATATCTGCCGCTTTCGTATACATCTGACTCTCCATATCACTGGTTGCCGCATAGCGTCTATCCCAAAAAATACTTTCATAATGCACCAGCCGTGTAGGATCCACTTGGCGGAAATACTCGCTCATCGCAAAGATATTCTTCCCCCCACAGGACTCATTGCCACAGGACCAAATAAGGATCGACGCGTGATTCTTATCGCGTTCCAGCATTGATTTTGCCCTGTCCAAAACAATTTCCTGCCACTTGCTGTGATCATTCGGAATGGTATTCTCATCACGCGCCAACACCCCATTTTTCTGCCAGGTACCATGGGTTTCCAAATTCGTCTCATCAATTACATAAAGGCCATAGCGATCACATAGGTCATAAATCGCACTAGCATTAGGATAATGCGAACAACGAAGTGCATTGATGTTGTGCCGTTTCATATTCACAATGTCCTGCTCGAAGTCTTCCGGATTCATGGCCCGGCCACGGTAACAATCGAATTCATGACGATTAACGCCTTTGAATACGATGCGTTTTCCGTTGATTTTCATAATCTTATCTTCCAATTTAAATTCGCGAAAACCAACCGAATACGGGATAACTTCCTGCAAAACATCCGCTCCATCATAAACGGTTAATCGCAGCTGATAAAGGTAGGGATGTTCTGCACTCCAGAGTTTTACAGATTCTACCGTAAACGAAAATTCATCCTGCCGTCCTGTTCCGGTAAGGCTCGTCGCTGCTACCTGACGCCCCGCCGACGTTAAGAGTTGGATTTCAACCTTCCGAACTTCTTCCTTGGACCAAGTAATTTTTCCTGTAAGCATGCCATTCTTGTAATCGTTTACTGGAATAGCTGTAATTTTTAAATCTTCAACATGGCACTTCGGCTTCGTTCCCATCCATACATCACGGAAAATTCCCCCAAACCGCCAAAAATCTTGATCTTCCAACCAACTACCAGATGAGAACTGCATAACCTGCAGCGCTAGTTTATTTTCTCCCGCCTGCAAATAGGGGGTTAAATCAAATTCCGACGGAGTAAAACTATCCTCGCTATAACCAACATACTTTCCATTGAAGTAAACCACTACTGCCGATTCCACACCCTGAAGCGACAGATATAGATTCTTCCACCCCTGTGGCAAATGAAAATATTTCACATATACGCCGGTAGGATTACAGCGCTGCGGCACTTCACCAGGCAAAACAGCCTCATGTCCATCCCAGGGATATGTCTGATTGGTATACTGTGGGATACCATAGCCTTCCAGCTGAAAATGGGCCGGTACCCGGATTGTGTGCCAATCATGACAATCAAACTCCAACTGTTCAAAGCCCTTCGTCACCAACTGAGGATTTTGGAAATACTGAAAATACCACAAGCCATTCAACCGGCATACAAACGATGATTCACCAGCATTTACTTCCGCCATATTCGCATAATACCAATGATCACTATGAGCTGGCAGCCGATTTTCTTGAAAAAAACACGGATCGGCTAAATGTTTTAACGAAAAGTTAGCTTCTGGCATGAGAATTCCTCCTCAGTCTATAGTAAACGATTTCTTTTATTGCTAAAATTATTATACACGCAAAAATAAGAAAGAACAAGTATTATTTTCGCTTATTTAACCACAAAAAAGATGCTGCCGAAGCAGCACCCTCTGAGTAGCCAAACAAGCGCAATCCATTTACGATGGTACGTAAAGCGCCTTGACTCGAATATTCACTTCATGAACCACCATTCCCGTCATAAACTCCACCGCATCGCGAATCTCTTTCTGGACTTGGCGGATAAGCGTCGGTATATGGTTCCCATAGGTAAGGACCACGTCACAGGAAATTCTCAGCCCCATATCCTCCCCATTCTGCATCAGATGTTCCACCTGCAAACCTCCAATCTTCGTGAAGGCTGCCTGTTTCATGACCACATGACGAATAATCGCCTTGATGGCCGAATCATCAATGGAAAGTTTTCCATAATAGCTAAATACTGGCCGGACAATGGACTTTTCTCCCAACCGCCGCCGCTTTGTCGAAGACCGCTTGAAAAAAGTCTGCAACGGATCGACCAAATAGCCGGAAAAATGTGGTTTTAGCTCAATCGTCGGCACTGGGATGATATGTTTTCCCTGTTTGAGCCGATAGTATTGTGCCTTTTCCATCTCCTGTTTTGATGCCACATCTGCGATATTGATAATCTTGGCAATTGATGGCAGGCGCAATGCTTTTGCGATTTTGTGAACCATATTTTCGGAGGTCCCGAGAATCAAAATGCGGTGCGGTTTTGCTTCATCGATAGCAGCCCGCACCTCTTCTGCATGGCCAGGCAGGACAAAAATTGCCCGCCGCACAGCCATGATTTTACTCTGCTCTTTTTTAGCTGAATGACCGGCAAGTATTTTGCCATCCTTTATAAGGATGCCATCATCGATGATGGCATCCGCATGATTGTCATGAGCGACAACCAATGCACGATGGCTCTTGCCAGTACCACTGGGACCCACCAGTGCAATGACATCCATATTAACTCTCCTGTTTATCCCAGTTGCTGTTGCGGACGATAAAATTTCTCCGCCCATTTATCCTCAATGGTAAATACTCCAAGTTCCGATGGATAGCGCGTCGGGTAGCCATGAAAATCCGAACCACCGGATACCAGCAGTCCGAATTCCTCGGCCATCGACAAATAACGAGCTGTATCCGCTTCATCATGCTGAGGATAAAAAGCTTCAATCCCTTCAAGGCCACTCTGGCAAAGCTCACGAACCACTTCATCATCACCGATTAGCTTCGGATGCGCCAAAACCGGCGTCCCTCCTGCCGCTTTAATAAGCGCAATGATTTCCGATGCTTCTAGATGATAATGTGGTACATAAGCTGGCGTTCCCTTTTTCAAGACAGCATCAAACGCCTCTCGCACCGAGGTAAAATATCCCTTTTTGACCAGCACCCGTCCAATATGGGAACGGCTAATAGATTTACTGGCACCAGCAATCGTAAGTACATCGGCTTCTGATATGTTATACCCCAAGGCCTGCAGCTTTTCAATCATTTCGGAAAAACGCGTCCACCTAGCCTCCGTAACCTCATTTAATTTGTCCGCTAGAGCTCGATAGTATATATCAAGGTTAAACCCTAAAATATGAATCTCTCTGGTCGGATGATGCGCGCTAAACTCAATACCGGGAATAATGTGAATTCCTCGGCTTGGATAATGCCCATTCTCGTATAATTCCACGATGCCTTCCACCGTATCATGGTCAGTTATTGCCATGTAATGAAGGCCCGCATTCTTTGCGGCTGCCACAAGCTCTTCCGGTGTCAATTTGCCATCGGAAAAGGTCGTATGCATATGCAAATCACTTGGCATTCGGATTCACTCCTATAATCTACTCAGCGCGGCTCAACAATCAGCTTGATTGCAGTACGTTCTTCCCCATCAATCTTGATATCTGTGAATGCGGGAACGCAAATGAGGTCAATTCCATGCGGCGCAACAAATCCACGGGCAATAGCTACGGCTTTGACCGCCTGATTCAGTGCACCAGCGCCGATTGCCTGCATTTCAGCACTTCCGGATTCTCGCAGTACGCCAGCTAATGCGCCTGCCACTGAGTTTGGGTTTGACTTTGCAGATACTTTCAGAATTTCCATGTTCAGCACGTCCTCTCAACATAAAGATTACTTCATACAATGCATATATCCTATTGGTTAAACTTACTGTCACTAGCTAGAGTATTCTTCAAAAACCTGCAAAGTCCTTCTTTTCTTGAAACAAACTATCACAATTTGCGATTATTCGACAATCATGACTCGTTCCATTGCAGTCGTTTGATTGGTGTTATCATCAATATCGATGATGACTGCTGAGTAAACCATCGGTCCCTCTTCCTCCAAATCAAACCGACAGGGCATGGCCGTTGTAAACTTTCGCAAGATAATCTCCGTCTTGACTCCTAGAATGGAATTCCACGGTCCTGTCATGCCAAGGTCCGTAATGTACGCAGTGCCCTTGGGCAAGATGCGATCATCCGCCGTCTGGATATGCGTGTGTGTACCAACGACACCATTTACCCGGCCATCCAGATACCAGCCCATCGCCATTTTCTCCGAAGTCGTCTCCGCATGAAAATCCAAAAACAGGATATCACATTCGTTCTTCAGCTCGCGGAGTATCTCTTCCACCTTTTGGAACGGGCAGTCCAAAGCCGGCATGAATGCCCGGCCGGAAAGGTTGATAACACCGATGTTCTTGGCCTTGAATGGAAAAATACAATAGCCCTTCCCCGGCGTTCCTTCCGGATAGTTAGCCGGACGAATCAAAAAGGGTTCCTGGTCAATGAACTCCATTACGTCTTTTTTATCCCAGACATGATTGCCCGAAGTGATGATGTCCGCACCTGCATGGTAAAGCGCATCCAAAGATTTTCGGGTAAACCCTTTACCACCAGCAGAGTTTTCTCCATTCACGATGACCACATCAATGCCTTTCTCCTTACGAAGTTTCGGCGTATACTCCTGAAATGCCTTACGGCCGGGACGGCCGACGACATCTCCTGTCAACATTACTCGCATGTATTCCTCCTTCCGTTGATTCCCTTGGCAACAAAGGATCAACGGTTATAGACAACTACCCGGTCTTTATCACGGATGCCAATCATCTTTTCCTTTATGCGGTATTCCTGATTCTGGTCCAAGAGCGTATCGAGGACTGCACTCTGGGCATCCGCAAATTCCGGTTCCAACTGTTCAGGCGTGTGCTTATCACATTTAAGGCGTTCGGAAAAAGTCTCTCGGAACAACGCGGTTATGAGCGTCAACTCTCCACGCGTCATAGTAATCAACTGACGATGGATATGAACCATTGTTGCCTTGCCATGGCTTTCTGCCTCAACGGCCATCCAAACAGGAGCCCCCGAATCGAGCTCGTGATAAGCCTGCAAGCTGTCATCGAGTAATTTCGCAAATGGTTCCAGCTCTTCTTTTCCCACTGCACCTTCAAGCACAAAATCCAGTGTCATCTCCGTGGCCTCAGGCACATAGCTTACCGAATCGATTTCCGGATAACAAGCCAGAATGGCAGCAATCAGCTGTATCCCCATCTTATCCGTGGCTGCTTTTTGGCCCACTGCCTTTGTTAACCAATCCTTGAATCCTAGCATGATCGATCCCCTTATAGGTAGAATTGGGGATGCAGAGCCAGGCCCCGCACCCCCAAACATTTTCTGATTGATTATTTCGCATAATCGACGACGCGCGTCTCGCGAATAACCGTGGCCTTGATCTGCCCCGGATATTCCAGCTCATCTTCGATTTTCTTGACAATATCATGAGCCAATGCAACCGACTCAGCATCATCGACTTTATCCGGCTTAACCATAACGCGAATCTCACGGCCGGCCTGAATAGCAAAGCAGCGTTCAACGCCCTCATAGGACTCTGCGATTTCCTCCAACCGTTTGAGGCGCTTGAGGTAAGACTCAAGGCTCTCACGACGTGCACCAGGTCTTGCTGCCGATACCGCATCAGCGGCGGCAACCAAAACTGCCTCTACACTGGCTGCCTCTACATCCCCATGATGAGAAGCAATACAGTTGATTACATCTTTGGACTCACGGAATTTATGGGCCAAATCTGCGCCAATCGTGGTATGGGAACCTTCCACCTCGCGGTCAATTGCCTTACCAATATCATGCAGCAAGCCTCCGCGTTTTGCCAGCGTCACATCGCAGCCAAGCTCCGATGCCATAACCCCAGCAAGATGGGCCACCTCAATCGAATGATTGAGTACATTCTGCCCATAACTCGTGCGATAACGCAAACGCCCAAGCATCTTGACAAGTTCCGGATGAATGCCATGAACCCCCGTATCAAAAGTAGCCTGTTCACCGGCCTCTTTGATGCGCTGATCGACTTCACGTTTTGCCTTCTCGACCATTTCTTCAATACGAGCCGGATGGATTCGGCCATCCTGAATCAACTTTTCGAGTGCGATGCGTGCCACTTCACGGCGTACTGGATCGAACCCAGATAGGATGACCGCCTCTGGCGTATCATCAATGATAAGATCCACGCCTGTCATGGTTTCCAACGTGCGAATGTTACGTCCCTCACGACCAATAATACGGCCCTTCATTTCGTCATTCGGCAAAGCAACAACCGAAACCGTCGTCTCAGCTACATGATCCGCCGCACAACGCTGAATTGCCTGACTCAGGATATCCTGTGCCTTCTTGTCACATTCATCCTTAATCTGCTGCTCATACTCTTTGATTTTCATGGCCTTCTCATGCTTGAGTTCATCTTCAGCTTCAGCCATGAGCAGCGTACGAGCTTCATCCGATGTCAAACCAGAAATGCGTTCCAGCTCTTCCTTCTGTTTCTCGTGCATCTCATCAATAGCCTGTTGGCTTTTATCCAGGCGCGATTCCTTACGGGAAAGGGCTTCTTCCTTCTTTTCAATGGAATCCAGCTTGCGATCGAGATTCTCTTCCTTCTGCACAATACGGCGCTCCTGGCGCTGAATCTCACTGCGGCGCTCCTTTGTATCGCGGTCAAGCTCCTGGCGCAAGCGATGGATATCTTCCTTCGCCTCCAGCAGGGCTTCTTTCTTCTTGGTCTCGCCTTTTTCTTCAGCCTCTGCTACGATTCGTTTTGCTTCTTCCTCAGCGGAGCCAATCTGGGCTTCTGCCGTACGCTTACGGGCCGTATAGCCTGCACCGACACCGATGATAACTGCAACTATTACCGCTACTACTTCGATAACGATAATACTCACCCCCTCTTTTTTTATTTGCTTTCATGCATTATTTGTTTTCCTGAATAGTTTTATCCATAACTATACCTTTATATTCTATAGTTTTTCCCGTAGAGTGTCAAGAAAACCTAGTCAAATCGCACAAAATGCGGTAAAATTAGAAAATACGTGATAATTTGATGAAATTCGACGGGAGGAACCCAACCATGCTGAACTGCTCCGAATGCGGACGTACCCTTGAGGAAAAGGATGCGCTTGTTCATACCACCGAGGCCGGAGAGAAAAAAGTCATCTGCCAAGAATGCTTCAAAGAACTTACCGGTGTCGATTACCAAACCTTTGCCTTACGCAAAGAAAACGCCAAGCAAACCTTTATCGCAGTCCTCTTCTGCCTGGCCTGCACTGCTTATGCCTGGTATGATAAGGGCTGGATGTGGGGGATTGGTGGAATCATTCTCACGGCTCTCGTATATCTTTTTTCCAGCAAAGCACGGTAAAAGGACGAATATCCTATGCCTCTGCAAATTTTTTGACATTTTATATTGCGAGATTTATATAGAAAAGGCGATTCGCTGACTCCCTTGAGTCTTCGAACCGCCTTTTCTATATAAATCAATAGGAAATTGTCTCCACAGAAATCAACTCTCTCTGTTTGCTTACTTTCTTATACCAATATGCACTTTTTTTGGGATATCGTTTTTGATTGGCATAATCCACATAAAACAATCCATAACGCTTGTTATAACCATTGCTCCAAGATAACACATCCATCAGACTCCAAATATAGTAGCCGCCAACATTGACACCTTCCTCCATTGCCTTCAGAATTGCTTCCAAATGCCTGGTAACGTATTCGATACGAGGAGTGTCATCGATTTTTCCATCTTCAAAATCATCCTTATAGCCCATACCATTTTCGGATATAAAAATCTCCTTATAATTGGGATAATCCTGTGCAATACGCTTTAGCTGCCTATACATACCTTCGGGGTAAATAGGCCAATCCCAATCTGTAGTGGGAACTTCTGGATTACTGACGCGAGCACCAATGCCCTTGAGGCAAAACACGCTAGTTCCCTTTTCCCCAGTACTATTATTCACTACTTGACTTTCACCATCCCAAGCTTGCAAAAAATGACTGGAGTAATAATTCATCCCCAAAAAGTCAATCTGCTTGGCAGCGCACGCAAAATCATCAAAATCCGTTGGTTCCGTGATAAGCTTGCCACCGTTCTTCTGCAGGATTTCCTTGATCAGCAACATGGTAGTATCGCTATATTTTCCCAAATAACAAGCATCCAGCATAAAGCGATTGGAAATCGCATCATCAAGGTCACGAGCATGGATATCAGCGGGGGAATCTGATATCGCCACTTTGCCCTCCAAGGTATGAACAATGCCGATTTTACCTGGCAAATTCATGCTCTTGTATAAATTCAGCGCGCGAGAATGCGCCACCATGAGATTGTGCTCAATCTGAATGGCTTTTTCAATCTGGAAAGTTTCATTAGGGGGAAAATTACCTGCCAGATAGCCATTTTGAGCAATTGACCAAGGTTCATTAAAGGTAGCCCACTTCATTACCCGATCACCAAAAGCCTCAAAACAAATCCGCGCGTAATCCACGAATTTGTCAATCAATGCGCGATTCAACCAATGACCATTTTGAAAATAATTTAGGGGAGTATCAAAATGATGCAAGGTCACAAAAGGTTCTACCCCCTTTGCTATGCACGCATCAATTAGTTTGTTGTAATACGCAATACCAGCAGGGTTTACCTTACCTTCCCCATCGGGAAGTATCCGCGTCCAAGACAGTGATATGCGAATGCCATTGATGTTATAATCATGTGCCAACTGCAAGTCCGTTTCATAATGATGATAAAAATCACTGGCCGGATCTGCATTGAACCTTGCCCCTGGCCGATTCATATACGCATCCCAAACGCAAGGCCCGCGCCCATCTTCGCACGTAGCTCCTTCTACCTGATAAGCAGCGGTAGCCCCGCCAAAGATAAAATCCGCTGGGAATCTCTTTGCCATAATCAACCCTCATTTCTCCTGAAACATTTTGAGGAAGCGTTTGTCCATATCCGAAAGCAGCATAGCAGTCATCAGATGATCCTGTGCATGCACCGTTAGAAATCCAATCTCAATATTCTCGCCAGCTGCTTCTTTCGTGATAAGCTCCGTTTGCTGATTATGCGCATTAAGGATCAAATCATCCCCTTCTTTAATAAGCGCCTCTGCTTTTGCAAAGTCCTTTTCACCAATAGCATCCATCGCGGCTAGGAATTTTGTCCGAGCATCGCCGGAATAAGCCACAATTTCCATAGCAATCATTGCCATTTCATCTTTCGTCATTGTCATAAGAATCCCCTTTTCGTGAATATTTTTCCCTAGTGCCCCACTTACTTTCTTTACCCCTAAAAAAAGTAAGCTAGCTAACCAACACCATTATAGCACGGCATCAGTCGTGATAGTAACCTTCCTCCCATTTTTTCAGATACTCATCAAAGAGTGCATCATTCTCTATGCAATCATTGTCATCAATCAGCCCATCAATTTTCGCAATCAGTGCATCCTTTTCCGGAGTCGGTTTATACTCAGCCTTTAGAAAGGCCTCCAGAATATATTCAATCGATCCAATACCAATGACACGTCCTCCACACCCAATTACATTTGCATTAAGATTCTCTTTTGCCGCTACTGCTGTTTGCACATCAGCCACGCAGGCTGCACGAACACCTTTTACTTTCTGTGCGGCATTATTAATACCGATACCAGTACCGCAAATACACACGCCCAAATCTGCCTCACCGGTTGCTACCAGCTTTCCTACTTTGCGTCCATAAATCGGATAGTGCGTACGAATAAAATCATAGGTCCCCACATCAATGACTTCATGACCCTGTTTTTTCAAAAACTCTGCTGCTTTGATTTTTATATCCGTAACAATATGGTCACAACCAATTGCAATCTTCATGGTATTAGCCTCCTTTAAACTTCCCGATTCAGCATATCAATGCGAATCTGATGACGTCCGCCATCATACTCCGTCTTCACGAAGTTTTCTGCCAATTCACACGAAAGCTTCTCTGCCGTGATGTTTGCTCCCAACGTAATAATCTGCGTGCTATTGTGGCGACGCGTCATAGAAGACGTGTAATCCTCATAAGTAGGCGCACAGACAATACCATGATGTTTCGCTGCAATCATAAAAGGAGCCACACCATAATCATCAACCACAATCCCACGGGTAATGCCCTTTTCTAAAACAGCCGCCACTACATTTTCCGTAGCAGTGAAGATATCATCGTGCGAGAAATCCTCTATCTCATAGCCCTTGCCAGTTAAATAATCCTTAACACAATCTTTCAATTTTGCTCCAGCACCATTGGCTGCTAATGCAACTTTCATATTCTGACTTCCTTTCTGTAGTTCCTGTTGATGATTTCATTATAGCTATTCTTGTTTTCTATTTGTTTTCATGTTTTGAAACGATTTTCGACCTATTCGTGATATAATTAAACTACCTAGTATTGTGTAAGGAGCGATAAATAATGTTAATCAAAATCGATCATGATTTTCACGAGCATCTAACGGAAACCGAAAAAAAGGTCATCAGCTTTATCAATATGAACGCAGAGAAAATTTCCTCTATGTCCATCAGTGACGTCGCCGAAGCGACCTATTCTTCGCCGGCCACCGTAAGCCGCACCATCAAAAAGTGCGGTATTTCCGGTTTTGCAGAACTGCGCTACCTAATCACACAAGAAACGACCGTACACAAGGACAGCATTCAAGTCAACGAAATCTTTAATAAAAGCTTGATGGAAGTGACGCAAACCATCGAACATCTAAGCATTGAGACCATCCTAGCTGTAGTGCGAGAAATCCGACAGGCCAAACGCATCTATTTATTATCCCGTGGGCTCACCGAACATGTAGCCGAAGAGTTCTGTCTCAAATTGCAGCTGCAGGGTTATAACGTTTTTGCCAACAGTGACCCTTCCATCATGCAGGACATGACTCGTCGGGTAAAAAACCAAGAACTAGTAATCATCTTCAGCCTATCTGGTAAAACCCCAGAACTTTTAACCGCCGCCGAAAATGCTGCCTCCCTAGGCGCCAGAATCATCACCATTACCTGTGGTGCTCCAGACACTCCCCTAGCCCGTATTGCCCACCTTACCGCCTATGGGTTTAAACACAGCCATGTCTCCATCAAAAATGTAGATGCCACCTCCCGCCTGCCTATCTATGTCATCAGCCGCATCATCATTGACTATTTAGCCAAACAACAGGACGAAGAACGTGAAAAAGCCGCTCAAAAAGAAGCGGCTTATCGTCGGGAACATTATTTTTAAGAATTCAAGCAATTTTTTCGACAGCTATCGCTGAAAACAGCTTTTCCACTACACCTTTGCGCACAAATCCGCTCTCAGCCTCTAGTGCATTAGCCGTTCCACAGGCAGCCCCCAAGCGCAGGGTATCCTCAATCGGCAGTTTGCGCGAAAGTCCTGCCGCAATACCTGCCACGTAGGAGTCCCCCGATCCCACAGGATTTTGACACGCAATCTCCGGCACCGTAACACGGTAGATTTCATCCCGAACTCCTACCAGTGAGCCTTTGCTGCCTAAAGAAATCGCCGCTATCTCAATCCCTTCCTCAAGGAAATGCCGAATCTCTCGCACCAAATCTTCCTCGCTGTGCAGGCGATACCCCCGCAGTGCCTCAATCTCATCCTGATTTGGCTTGATGAAATCAGGCCGCGCCTCAATCCCTCTGGCCAACAGATCCCCGCTAGTATCGAGCAAGAATTTTTTGCCAGCAGCGTGAGCTTCCTCAATCAAGAAAGCGTAAAAATCAACCGGCACCCCTCGAGGCACACTGCCGGAAGCCACTACAATATCGGCTTTCCCTAAAAGTTCCGTGTATTTATCGCGGAACTTTTTCAATTCTGCGGGGCTGACTTCCGGCCCTGGCTCCAAGATTTCTGTTTGCGCACCATCTTCGGTAAGTATCGCCAAACAGGAACGCGTTTCCCCGGCCACATCAACAAAATCGCCGGTTATGCCATAATCATAGAGCCGACTAGCCACAAATTCTCCTGTCTTCCCGCCCAAGAATCCAGTAACTACAGTATCTTCACCTAAAATAGTATCCACATTAGCCACATGAATCCCCTTGCCGCCAGGCGTATTGTCCACAGATTTCGCCCGCACAATCTTGCCTTTGGCAAAATCTACCAACTCATAGCGCTTATCCAAGGAGGCGTTAAGATTTATCACAAGTATCATAGCTATCCCTTCCTCGCCTCAACTCTCAATAACGATTCTGACTGCCACATACTTCAATCTTATGTTGGACAATAGCCTTCATCGCTTCCTTGCCCGGTGTCATATACTTACGCGGATCATTAGCAGCAGGATTTTCCTTGAAGAACTCCTTGACGGCATTGGAAAATGGAATCTTCAAATCCGTAGCCACATTGACTTTACAGATTCCTAAGGAAATCGCCTTCTGCACCAGTTCATCGGGCACATCCGAAGCACCATGCAGCACCAGCGGGATCTCCACGCGGCTACGGATTTCGGTCAAACGGTCAAAATCCAGTTTTGGTGTCCCCTTATAAAGGCCATGAGCCGTACCAATAGCTACCGCCAAGCTGTCAATCCCTGTGTCTTCCACATAACGCAGGGCATCTTCGGGATTGGTGTACGCACTGTCCGCATCATCCACCACCAAATCATCTTCCTGTCCCACCAACTTGCCGAGTTCTGCCTCGACCGAAGCCCCGCAGGTATGCGCAAAAGCCACGACTTCCTTTACTTTAGCCACATTCTCATCATAAGGCAGTCGGGAAGCATCAATCATGACACTACGGCAGCCAGCAGCTACAGTGCTCTCGATTTCCGCCACATCCTCATGATGGTCGAGGTGGAAAGACATCGGCACATCATACTTTTCCATAGCCGTGCCCGTGAGTGCCACGAGATAATCCTTATCCGCATAACGGACCGTGGACGGCGTAGCCGCGATAATCACCGGCGAACGCATCTCACTGGCCGTATCCACTACCACCTGAAACGTTTCCAGATTATGGATATTAAAAGCCGGTACCGCATAATGTTTCTTTTGCGCATCTTTGAGCATATCATTCGTATTGTGCAGTTTCATAAAAATCGCTCCCTTTTATAAAAAATACCTTTCTTTTTCTTTTATGCCTTTATTATAGGGATTGCGGATATTACTTTGTTTTCGCCTTTTGGAACGGTTTTCAAAACCGCTCCAACAAAAAAGAGGCCCCGAGAACTCCCTCTGAACCTCTTTCACCGCCGTGCAGTATGCTTCCCCTAAAAAGGAAGACTCTATTTATTTCTGCTTATAGAACTCGAAGTTATCGAGTGATCCCCAAGTTCCCGGAGCAGCTTCCATAGTCACTGCCACCATACACTTGCCACCTTTTACCTCTACATCTTTGATGGTAAAGGTATGCCACTCGTTCCAGGCCGTGTCCTTAATATCCACTGACTTCGTGCCCTTGCTGGTCGTTGCACTGAGCTGATATTTGCTCTGGCCGCCACCCCCCTGGGTGGACACTGCTACGGTGTACTTGCCGTCAGCCAAACCCGTGAATTCCTGGCTAGCCGTGAACTTGAAGGCCTTGTCGCTCCAATAGTGCATGGCGCTGGTATCCAGTGCATCGCCGCCCTTGGTCACTACATCGAGCACCTTATCGCCGGAGACGGTCCAGCCATCCAAATTCTGGGCCAGTTCGAAATTGCCGTTCTTGAACAGGTTCACCTTGTCGATGACACTGATAAGACCCGAAACCGGATGTTTTTTGCCGTCCACAGTAACCGTGCCTTTGACCGTATAATCCCCAGCCTGCTCGAATACCGGTGCCGGGTTATCCCAGGTGATATCCAGATTCTCGGCATGGTCATCGGAGAAGGTCACGCGGGTCTTGGTTGGCAGCTTGGCCGGCACGCCCTTGCCGGCTTCGCCCGTCACATCGTCCACTTCCTTGAAAACCGGCTTGATGGTCGGCAGGCTATGATTGCTCACATCGTTGAATACCTTCCAGGATTCCAACGCCTTGCCCTTGTTGTCGAACATCACGAGGTTATCCCATTCATCGCCCATATCCTTGAAGGCACCGGCCCCCGGCACAGCATACCAGTCCGGCTCCCAGTAGAACATGCCGATGCCCTTGCCGTTCGGCACATCCGCCAGGCTCTGCATAACAGTCCTGAGGCCCGTTGCCTGTCCCTGTACCGTGGAGCGGAAGCCGCCCACGAGTTCAGCCTGCGCATCATAGGGGTTCTTCGTCTTGTCAAAGTTCTCATTGGTATAGCCAAAGGCCGTTTCGACGATGACGACATCCTTGTTGTAGCGGCTGGCCATATCGTTGATATTGGCCCGCATCGCATCCATATTGCCATGCCAGAAGGGATAGTAGGACAAACCGATGATATCGAAGTCATTGACGCCGTTATCCTTAATCAACTGATTGTAGAATGCCTGAGAAGCGGCATTATCTCCCCCCTTGTCGATATGGATCATGGTCTTAATGTTCGGATCTGTCTCGTGTACCGCTTTCAGCCCGCTCGCTACAAAAGACGCCAGCGTCTTGCCATTATCCTTGGCCGGCAGTTTCCCCAACGGCCAAATCATGCCATTGGTAATTTCATTGCCCACCTGCACCATTTCCGGTAAATGACCAGCTTTCTTGAAATCGCCTAAAACCTTTTTCGTGTACTGATAAACGTCTTTTGCTACTTTGGAGGCATTATCCTTTTCCCAAGCTTTTGGTCCCCATTGCTTGCCTGGATCAGCCCAGAAATCGCTGTAATGGAAATCAATCAGCACTTTCATACCAAGATCATGCGCCCGCTTGGTCATAGCTAAAGCACGTTCCGCCGTGGTGTAGCCACCACCATTGGCATGATCTGGATTATTCCAGATACGCAGGCGAATCCAGTTGATTCCATATTTTTTCATGATGGCCAGTTCATCCATTTGCGTACCATCCATATCATAAAACTTGCCACCTAAGGATTCCAGTTCTGGCAACATCGACACGTCAGCGCCCTTAATGAAATCCGCACTAAGATTAGGAATCGGATTGACCTGTACAGCCGCCTCGGCTGAAAATGGGAATAAAGATACCGCGCCTGCAGTCAGTGCTCCCAATACTAAATTTTTAAGACTTGCGTTCTTCATGCGATTTTTCCTCCTGCACCTTATTATCCTGTTCCCTTAGAAGCTAACAATAAGCCCCGATAACAGCATGTTGTCATAAGTACCATATTTCGTATTATAAGTTTTCATACGGTGCCAGTTGAGTTCCAGATTTGTCTGTGGTGCCAGCATATAACTGAAACCTAAACCATAGCCACGGCATCCGCCTGCGTCACCACCATAACCATTACCACCGGCAAAGTCCATGTGATGTCCCCAGCCAGAGGAATCAACCGCATAATTACCCAGCGCTGCATATTCCACATACGTATGCCACGTGTTTTTCTTCATCCAGTCGAGATTGCCATAGACCACGCGCGTCCAGAAGCCATGCTTGTTCTGGTCTTTGCCCGTCATGGTCACATTGTTGACAATCCCCTCTGCGATCCAGGTAACACGCGGGGAAAGTTTGGTATTGAAGCCCACCGCAGTCTGGTTCAGTTTATAATCCACTGCTTTGCCATAGAAATTAATCCAGCCCCAGTCGTCGACAGAAGGATTCAAGAGCTGCGCATCCATTTTCGCGTTCAAGTGGGACACGGTAATGGTCGTAGCACTGCTCGGCCGTACGGATACATTGGCAAAGAACCCTGGCATCCACTTACCTTTTCCCTGACCCCAGTTTTCTGCCGTGATATCGCCCCAGCCAAACATGGCATCCATTTTCGGACCGAAGGTCTTATTTACCGCGAAACCATCGATACCATTTTCCCACCAGATAAGGCCCTGTCCAAGGTTTTTCTCCATGCGGCCAGCGTCAATCCGGAAACCATTTTTCGCGGACCAATTCACTTCGGCCCGATCCAGGGTAACATTACCATGGTTATCACTGCCCAGTCCATGGTCATTATACGCATCACTGCGGTTGGTCTCATGCTCCAGCTTCAACCGCGCATTGAACGACAGATTGGGAGCAGGCTCTCCCCACATGCCAAGACGGAAACGAGTCGGTGCTACTTTTTCCTTCTTGTCCAAATGCTTTTTCGTATCAGCATCCATTCCGGCTACATTTAGTCTTTTATAATAATTTCCTTTAATGTTTTCCGCATAACGGAATCGGACATCGCCAAACATTTTTATATTGGACTGTTTGCTCTTGATGGCATTGATTTCCTGTTCCACATTGGACAGGCGTACATCCATATCCTTGAGCTCCGTGGAAAATTCTTTTTTGAGTTTATTGATGGCCCCTTTATCCTTCGGCTGGGCATTGTCGTATTTCTCCATAGCCTTGGCCACGATCTGCGCCATCTCATAGCGGTTCATAGCCTTAGTCCCCTGGAAGGTACCATCGTTATAGCCTTCCAGCACGCCATCCTCAGCGAGCATGGTAACGGCATCATAAGCCCAATGTCCTTCCGGTAAATCCTTGAAGGGATTCTGTGCGGCAAAAACCGTCGTACTCATCGTCGTTGCTGCTAAAACTGCTGCCATAATAGCGGATTTTTTCATGATACTTCCTCCTAAAATTTCTAATTTTCTGTAAAAATTGGCAAAAAAAATACTCCTGCTGCCACTGTTGCCATTACAACTGGCAGCAGGAGATACTTCTTCCTACTAAAATTAATGTGCCATCAAAGCCAAGGCAAAATCCAACGCTTTGTCCGGGTCACGGGTGAGTCCCACATATTCCCGGCCGCTGGTGGTAACACTCTTAACCCCTTTTGCATCACAGTCACTCTTAAGCTCATCATACATCGAAGCCATCTGCGGAGCCAGCACCACCAAATCAAAATCTGTAATGATATCCTTATGTTGACCATAGGCCATGGCAATGGATTCCACAGGAGCATGGCGATGTTCAGCACCTTTAGTGATAGCCTTTGCCAGCATAGAGCTAGTCGCACCGGAAGCACAGAGAACCAGCACGCGCTTTTCATCCTCCGGAACCTCCTCAGCCGTTGCAGCGGGGGCAGCCGTAACCGAAGCGGATTCCATTTCTTCCTCCACTTCATCCGTCACGCCAGCCTTTTCCCTTTCCACGAGCTGTGCATCATAGACACGGAAGAACGGATAGTACATTACTGCATCCATAACGAGCAACAACGGTGCCAAAATGAAGGCCAGCTGAGCAAAACCTGTACCAACGATCAATCCGATAGGCGCTGGCGTAGTCCACGGCAAAATATACGTAAAAGCATTCATGCCCAAATTATCAACAAAGAATTTAAACACCCAAACATTAAGAATCGGCGTAAGAACAAAAGGAAAGAACAATACCGGATTGAGCACAATCGGAGCGCCAAAAATAATTGGTTCGTTGACCGCAAAGGTCACCGGCACGATAGAAGCTCGACCTACCGCTCGAAGTTGTTTCGATTTTGCGATAAATGCACACATAGCGCAGAACATTAAGGTTGCACCAGTTCCCCCCAAGGTAGCGACAAAATAAGAGGTCGGATGCGTAAGAATGTTTGTGGCATGGCCACCGGCACTGACGATCTGCAGATTAGCCTCGATGTTAGTAATATAAATAGCCGTCACTGCCGGTTCCACAATAGATGGGCCATGTATACCTACGAACCAGAACATAGCCATGGCACCGTAGATAACAGCTAGGCCGATGTAACCATCCGCTGCCACAAATAGGGGTTTAAACACTTCCAGAATCCAGGCACCAAACATCATACCTGTTGCTTCCTTAAATACAATACCAAATACCCAGTAAACCATAACCGCAACCGACAGGGGGATAAGGTCAGCAAACGTCTGGGCAATATAGTGCGGAACTTCGTCCGGAAGTTTAATCGTAATATTACGCTTTACAAAAAACTTATAAATATTCGGCACTGTAAAGGCCACGACAAAAGCAGAAAGCAGGCCTTTCGTCCCCATGAATTCCGTAGATATGCCCCCATCCACAGGAGCAACCGCCAGCAGGAGCAGGCAAATGATGGAGACAATCATAACAGATACATCATTAATCTGTCGTAGTTTCGGCATCTTGGTATTGAGGCTATCCGTTAAGCTTTTGGCAATAGTAGCCACCATCAGAATCCCCAGCATTCCCATGCTATAGTTGTAAGCCTGCCACAATACCGTACTGATTTTTTCCGGCCACTTATAGTCGAAAATTTCTGGTACACAGGCTACCAAAATAAATAAAGACGAGAACAGGATTACCGGGATACAACTGACAAAGCCATCCCGAATTGCCCGCAAATAGATGTTGTTAGAAACCTTTTCGAAAAGAGGCTTCATTTTCTCTACCATCTGAATGAGTTTTTCCATGACACTTTCCCTTTCTTTTTCTTCCAGTAAAGACCCCTAATTGTTTTTCCCCTTGTTATGATTATAGTATAATAAA
Organism: Selenomonas sp. ND2010; assembly: GCF_000702005.1. Taxonomy (GTDB): domain Bacteria; phylum Bacillota; class Negativicutes; order Selenomonadales; family Selenomonadaceae; genus Selenomonas_A. The sequence goes on from NZ_JNKI01000003.1 coordinate 85,974, forward strand.
AACGTGTTTATTCGTGTTTTCACGTTTTGAAAATGTTTTCAATCCTATTTGCACGTAAAAAGAACTGCCCTCTTATTGTTACCCAAGAGGGCAGTTCCACCTTTTATTTCAAGATATCCGCCAATTCTTCCGGTGTCAGTTCAAACGTCTCCATAATAGCCTTACTGCTCATTGTCCCATCCAAGTACAATTTCCGCAGGATTGTACGGCGGGCTGCGGATAAGCCTTCCGCATAACCATTTTTGAATAAAGCACCATTATTTCCCTGCTCTACCCCCATACGGCGATTGATTCCCCCGAGCAAACTGCTCTCGATTGAGACATTCGGCTTTTTCCACAAAGCATTCCGATCCACCATATTGGTCGGCATAATTTTCCCCTTCAGCTGGTAATCCCCATCGCCAAGCATCTGCCAAGTTTCATCTGCCGGCCAGGACTTTTTGAGCACCCGTTCCACATTGATACGGTCACTTTCCCGGTAAAACCGCTCTGCATCCTCCCGCGATTTGCCGCCGGCCATTTTCCGGGCAATAAGCCGCTCTTTCAAATCACGCGGCTCTGCACTGATAAACAGCGAATAATCCGCATAACTGCGGATTTTCTGCCACGGGTCTTCGCCTAACAGCAGCCAATTTCCTTCCAATAGAATTATCTTGCGGCGAATCTTTACGACTTCCTCCACGACATCGTGAATCGAACGGTCGTAAATCGGCCAACGAATATCTGCCATGCGGACCGTTTCGAGCTTTTCCACAAGGTGTTCCACGTCAAAAGTCTCTGGACATCCCTTTACCGCCGCCATAGGAATCTTTTCGCCATTGCGCTCCACATGATGATTGCGGATGTAATCGCTATGATAATGGAACCCATCGAGGCCAATGGATTGCACGGGCTCAAGAGATGAATCCGTCAAGGACAGCTGCTCTAACAGCAGTGCCAACGTGGATTTGCCAGTTCCCGGAGGCGCTACCAAAAAAATCACCAAACGTTTTCCTACCCCTTGTTGCATTTTGGTCATTCGACGCAGGAATGGAACAAACAGATTATCAATTGTCGCCTGATTGTATTGTACCTTATGCCCCAGGCCATTTATTGTAAGGCGGCAGGTTCGCCACACTTTCCCCCCCATATTTTCTCCTCCTATCATTCCTTTGGTAAAAGCAAACTCTTCTTGCATTATACCGCCAATGTTCTAGTTTTGCCATAGGCAAAACTTCCCTGAGTTTTAAGAAGTTCATTAGAATTTTCATACTTTTTTCTAACCTATTTTTGTTATAATTGAAGATAGCAATTGATATATATAACGGAGGTTGATAGTATGATTACCCGGTTCCAATCCCGTAAAAAAATAACCAGCCTGCTAGCTGCCGGCATTATTGCCTCAACGACTGCTGCGGGAGTCTTTATGCCGACTCCGGCCGAAGCCAGTACCGCCAGCATTTTAGGTGCGGCAATTGGCGGAATACAAGCTCGCAGCGAACTCAATAAAACCCTGCACAAATACAACGATACCGAAGAAGGCCGTCAGGAATATTTCCAAGCCATGAAAAAACAGTACGGCGTCAACAATGATTGGGCTCTTAACCAGCAGCTTGACCGCATCATGACCAATCTCACGGCAGCCATCGGTGCGGTCGATCCATCCATTTATCAAAAGCCCTATAATTATTTCATCAACAACGAAACCAGCTTCAATGCCTTTTGCACCTTAGGACACAACCTTAGCGTCAATACGGGGCTCTATAATGTACTTACCAACGAAGATGAAATTGCTGTCGTATTAGGGCACGAGCTCGGCCACGGTCAAAAAGACCATCCGGCAAAGGGTGCCCGCCGGTCACTCAACATGGCGATTCTTGGCTCAGCAACGGGAACCACTGCCGGTGCAATCATGGCAACCGTCGTAAATAATCGTAACATTACGAAACCAATGGAACGCGAGGCTGATGCACTGGCTTTTGACTACATCATCCACACGAATTACAACCCCGGTGCCACAGCCGCCGTATGGCAGCGCGTAATGGACCTTTCGAAGAGCAATCCTTCTGGCATCCAGGCCTTTATATCCGACCATCCTTCCAACGATAACCGCCGCGATGCCTATTCCAAAAAACTTACCACCTACAGCGGTGGACATGTTACCAACAAAGACGGCGTCATAAAGGTCAACACCAAAGTATTCACGACACCGGCAGCCGCTGGCGGCATGAGTGCCCGTGAGCGTGCTTACTTCGTCATGGGCAACCTCTGTGCCGCCTATCATAATGGCCATAACCGCAGTGCTGCTTATGCCAGCGGCAATACCGTCATGCTTGGCGCCCAACCCATCATGACCTGCGTCGAAGGCGACGAACCCGCATCGACGCTTGCTGCCCGCCTCAACCAAATCAAATAAATGACCAGTGGCGATAGGCAATGAAGTCTCTCAAGGAAAGCGTTCAAAATGAACCGCTTTCCTTTTTTTGTACGACTGATATATAATGGTAACAAATACGTAATGCAGTCATGCGAAAGGACATCATCATGCAAATACGCGATTATCGCACTTCCATCCTGTTAGGTATTACCTTTACCATTTTGTTATCCACCTTCTGGTATATGCCGCAACTGGCCTTTATCATCTTCATCTCCCTGCTGTTGCAACTTCTCTTGTTGCCACCAGTAAACTGCCTGAATAAAAAAATGCCCCGCGCCTTAGCCGCCGGAATTGTACTCATAGCTTTTGTCAGCTTTACGTTTCTATTGCTGGCATTAGTCTCCAGCAGCTTTGTCCCGACCTTCTCTCACTTCATTACCGATTTCCCACAACTGACGGAAAAAATTCAGAACGTTCCACTATTGCAGGAATCCGAATTTCTTAATACCGAACTGGATAATGTCTGGGCGGAGCTGAAATCCACCAGTGTCGATGCCCTAAAATCCTCTCTAACCGTTCTTTTGTCCCTATTCAACAAAATCATCGACATGGTCATCATCCTCTTTGTGACCTTTTATCTCCTCAAAGACGGCGAAGAAATCAAACAGTACCTTGCTACCCGTTTCCCACAAAAGGATACCGGACGTGTCTTGAAACTTTTTAACCGCATTTTAAATGCTCTGCGTACCTACATTTTCAGTCAGCTCGTCATCTGTTGCATTACTGCTGTGATTGTCTTCCTATATTTTACTCTGCGGAATCTCCCCTATGCTTCAGTCTTTGCCATGGTTTCCGGCATCTGCGAGTTCATCCCTGTATTGGGTCCCACGGTCGCTTCTGCCTTTGGAATCCTACTGACGGCCACCGTTGATCCATTTATCGCCCTACAGACTGCTGGCTTTTACCTGCTGCTCACACAAATCAATCACAACTTCATCTATCCCACAATGATTGGTAAATCCCTAAACCTCCATCCCATTGCCATTATTCTCGGCATTATTCTCGGAGGAGAACTACTTGGTGCCCCCGGCATGTTCCTGGCTGTCCCCTTCATCGTCATCTGCAAATTGGTCATTGAAGACATCTACGAACATCGCCTGCGCCAATTGGAAAACAAAAAAAATTCGCGCTGGCTTGCACAAAAAAATCCCAAAATATAACAAATGGCTGTACCATTTTTCGGTACAGCCATTTGTTATATTTACAAAAACATCTTCACAATATCTGCTCGACTGACAATGCCGACCAAATGACCGGTATCATCCACTACCGGAAGCCGTTTGATATGTTTGTTCAACATGATTTTGGCCACCTTGCCAACCTCATCTTCCCCTTTGACGGTCATAACCTTTTCTGTCATAATCTGCTCAGCAGTAAGTGCGGCAAACTTCCGGAAAGCATCCCGATATTCCGTCAGGCCATTATAGTAGATTACTGCTCCAAGGATACATAGTTCATCAGGGGCCTCAGGCGCAGCCTCTTTGCGGAGCAAATCCCCTTCGCTGACAATACCGCGAAGCTCTCCTGCCGCATCCACCACCGGTACTCCCGATATCCGATTGGAAATCAAAAGCTCCGCCAATTCCCGGATTGATGCCTCCGGATGAACGGTAATCACCTCTTTGGTCATGATTTCTTTTACCAGCATGATACGCACCTCGCTTCGTCCCTAGCAAAAACTGCCAGCGGAAAACCACTGGCAGCTGCCGACATTCTTATTTAATGACCATAACGGGAATCGGCGACTCCTCAATAACCTTCTGACTGACACTGCCAATCAAGGCCCCTTTGAAAAGTCCGAGCCCGCGGCTGCCCATGATAATCATGTCGCTGTGTTCCTGTCCGGCCACGCGAATGATGGCCTTGGGAATATTGCCCGTTTCTACATGTTTCGCAGCGCGGAGATCATCCGGAATCTTCTCCCAAATGCGGTCAAATACGATATGGCTGGGAATGTCCTTATTGATATTGCTGGCTACATAGACAAAGTCCAGATCCGCCTGGCACTTTTCCGCAAAGAAAATTGCCTCGTCTACCGCCTTGCAACCGTTGACCGAACCATCAACCGGAACCAGGATTTTTTTGATTTTCCCCATAATAAAACCTCCCTGCGAGTCTGTTTTATTGTTTATACCTTAGTATTCGGTATTTTTCCTGATGATTCCTGCTTTTAGACAGAATTTTTTCAATTGTTTTCTCTGAACATTCCCCTTGGATTAATCGCTACAGGGACACTGCGGTTTATCAAAATACTTGCTGATAATCTTAACCGCACAATAGTCGCCACACATGGAGCAAGCTTCTTCACCAGCCTTATTTCGTTCCCCGCGTTTTTTCCGTGCTAAATCTGGATCGATAGCCAGTTCCAGTTGTGCATCCCAGTCGAGAATCTTGCGCGCTTCGGCCATTTTGCGATCCCATTCTACAGCTCCCGGAACTCCGCGCACCATATCCGCTGCATGGGCCGCAATCCGCGAGGTAATCACACCGGTGTGGACGTCTTCAATCGTCGGCAGAGCCAGATGTTCAGCCGGCGTCACATAGCAAAGAAAATCCGCACCGCTTACCGCAGCCAGCGTGCCGCCGATTGCCGCGGTAATATGATCATACCCCGGCGCCACATCCGTTACCAACGGGCCTAACACATAGAAAGGGGCATTGCGGCACAGTCGTTTTTCCAGTTTCATATTCGCTGCAATCTGATCATAAGGGACATGCCCCGGCCCCTCCACCATGACCTGCACACCGCGGCGCCAAGCCCGATCGACGAGCTCGCCCAGCGTAATGAGCTCCGTCAGCTGCCCTCGGTCCGTAGCATCGGCGGTGCAGCCAGGACGCATACCATCTCCCAGACTGAGCGTCACATCATATTTTTCACAGATATCAAGAATCTTATCGAAATGCTCATAAAGAGGATTTTCCCGCTCATTGTGAAGCATCCAGCCAGCGATAAAAGACCCGCCCCGGCTGACGATATCCATGATGCGCCCCTGTTTGCGCATGCGTTCTACTGCCGACAATGTCACACCACAGTGCAGCGTCATAAAGTCAGCTCCATCTTCTGCCTGCTTCTCAATCGTCTCCAGCAGGTCGTCTTCAGTCATCTCTACCACTGCCCCATGCTCTTTAATTGCCCGGACAGTAGCCTGATAGATAGGTACGGTTCCCACCATGACCGAAGAATGTTCGATGATTTCTTTTCTTGACAGGTCAATATTATTGCCCGTGGAAAGGTCCATGACAGCATCCGCACCGCATTTGACCGCTTCCGCCAGCTTATCCAGTTCGGGGGCCACATTGGGATAAGTACTGGACGTACCAATATTGGCATTTACTTTTACCCGCAGACCTTCCCCTACCCCACGGGGTTTCAGCCCCTTGTGATTGATGTTGCAAGGAATTGCAATAACCCCTTTTGCTACCCCGGCGCGTATCACCTCTGGGGATAGGTGTTCATCCAAAGCCACCTGTTTCATTGCATCAGTAATCTTGCCCTCACGTGCCAGCTGCATCTGCGTTGCCATATCATTACCTCCTAAAAGAAAAACCGCCCAGCATAGAGCTAAGCGGTATTATTTGCCTCTCACTTCCCTACGCAGGTCTTAACCCAACAGGTTCCAAGGGTCGACATAAGTCTCTCAGCAGGACAAGCCTGCGCCCCTAGTGAATAAAAATATACAATTGACGATAACAGTGTAGCAAATACATCCAATTAATGCAACCATAAATTTTTTCTGGCAAAAAACGAAAAAAATTATAAAAAAGTGTTGACAACTCCTTCTATTCTGCGTATAATATTTCATGTACTCACGGGATGTGGCACAGTTTGGTAGCGCGCTTCGTTCGGGACGAAGAGGCCGCAGGTTCGAATCCTGTCATCCCGACCATTGAAAAGTTAAGCCAGCAACTTCGGTTGCTGGCTTTTTTGTATTTAATTTCATGCCCTGCTTATGCCGATTTACTGATGGCTGTCGTAAAGATTTTCTCCAAAAGCGTAAGGGCCCCGCGATAACCAATGTAAGTCTTATTGATGACCACATCATAGGAAACCGGATAGCTGACTTCCACGATGTGCCCGTTAAGCTCTTTCGTAATGTCCCGTTCCCAAGTGGTACCAAAAATTATCGGCGGTTTATGTCCATATTCTCCCTGCTTGATTGCCTGAGTGACGAGATACCCGTCTTCGATAAAATCTACCTCCGCCGATACATCATCAGCCAACTGTTTGTATTCTTCACGAATCGCCTCCCGATATTTCTCCGGTGTATTATCGGTGATAATCTGTTTAGCCGGGATAAGTCCCAACTGATTGACCAAGAATTTATTGAGAGCCAGATTATACGTCGCATCGCTGGCAACCGCATAAGAAGCCGGCAGTCCCCACCAATACTCGGCATAAAAATCCGTGAAGTATTCCAAATAATAATAGTATTCCTTTTCCTCACGTTTGATGAAAGCTTCCGTCTTTACCTCATTCTCTTTTGCAAAGGCAGCAATCGACCGCAAAAATTCCCCTACCTGCCTGGCTCCTATGGGCAGGATTGGCAAATGGAGATAGGGCTGATCGTATTTCCTCTCCAACAATTTTGCCGTTTTTAGCCCCAGCCATGGTCCTACTACCAGATTAAATTCCGCATTGGGTATGGTCAGCCATTCTTTCACCCCAGCCGAGCCATAGCCGAACAAAATATTTACCTGCCATCCCGCACCTTCCAGGATGCGTTTCAACTCCGCTAGATCTCCTCGCCAAAAAGTATTCTGGAAGGGAAGTTCTGCCCAGACATTTATCAGGCCTTTCTTCTTGGTTGTCTTATCCGGCGCAAATTTATCCACATACTGTTCGATGACGGCTTCGGTAACAATCTCATGACCAGTAAAATTATTTCCCTTGAAACCGCCAGTCTCCGCTGAAACAATGGGAATCCCTTTTTTCTGGTAACGAGCCACCACAGCGCCAATATCATCACCTACAATTTCGGGAATACAGCCATTGAGCACGACAAACAGGTCCGCTTCCATGATTTTCAAAGAGGCGGCTATCAGCTGATCAAGGTGTTTAGCACCGCCAAACACCACATCTTTTTCCTGCAAATTCGAGCTGGGGGTTACAGCACCACCAGCATAACCGCCGCCCTGATAGCCATTATAGAAGGCCAGGCTCATATACTGTTTGTCAACACAGCCTGGGCCGCAATGCGTAATGGGCATGGCTCCCGGAATCGCAGTAACCGAATGCAACGCCCCCAACGCGCAGCCATAACGCACTTGATTGATGGAATTTGTCTGTTTGCATTTATCTTTCTTTGTCTTAGGCATGAGCACCAACCTCCACTCTTTCCTCTGCACGATATCCTTCTGCCTCTTCGTCATCCTCAATCAATTCCGGATGTTTGGCCAGAATATAGGCATCCTTCTGTTTCAGCCACCATTTTTTATAGGGCAGTTTTACATGCTTACGGATATCATCGTGGAATTTTTTATGCGCTAAAATTTCCAAAATGGTCTCGCCGAGATTTATCATACCATCATATCCTACCGCAATATGCTCATCCCCCAACGGCGCTGCCGGAATCCCCAGCCGCGACGCCAATGGTGCCAGCCCGTTATGACGGATAAGCAGAAAATCCGGTTTGACTTGCTGCAGAAATGCGTAAAGCTGATACTGCTGGCGATTCGAAACATGGAAGTTGCTGACCTTGCCATAGTGCTGATTCAAATACCCTAAAGAATCCTCCTGGGTATCACCGCTATCATAGACCGGATCATGGTGGAAGGTCAAAGAACCATCTACTTCAATCCCCAGTTCCCGCATAACCTGGATCAAGCCGTGAGCATAGGCCGAACCGGTAGCCACGAATCCTTTGACGCCCTTAAGCTTTTTCTTCAGCTCTTCCACCCGGGGCTTAACCCGTTCGTGTTCTGCCTGGATAAAGGGTTCCACCAAATCTTCCCGGTGAGTGACCCGCGCCAATTCCCGCAACCAAGCGTCCGTACCAGCAAAGCCATAGGGCATCGGCGCCTTAACCTCCGGCACGCCAAAATGCTGTTCCAGTGCCGCAGCCAAATAAGAGGACAGCGTATAGCAGAACCCCACCGTAGCGGCCGCTTCCGACATCTGAGCCAACTCCTCAACGGAAGCCAAATCCACAACATAATTTACCCGCAGATTCAAATTCTTGAGCAGCGGCGTAAACACATCCGACCCCCAGAGGTTGATGACATTGACCAAGTCTTCCTGTTTTTTCTGAGGATTGCGGCGTACAATCTGCCGCAAAATTCCATGCTGCGTAGCGTCAAAACCGGTGCTCCAATGCTTGGAACGAAAACCTTCGCAAGCCAAGGGCACTACCGGAATCCCCAGCTCCGCTTCTTTTTCATCGGTTATGCTTTCGATATCCTCCCCGATAATTCCCGTAGCGCAGGAAGACGCCACAAAGATTGCCTGGGGTTTATACCGTTCCCAAGCGTCATCGATGGACTGGCGCAGTTTATCGGCGGCCCCAAATACCATGTCACTTTCCTTTAGGTTAGTACTGATAATGCGGATGTTTTCCACCTTGTAGCCCCGCATTGCCAAGCCATTGCGATAGATGGCATTATATTCCACCTGTCCGCCGCCGCAGCCTATAGGGGAATGCTGAATCAGCACAGCATCTCGCACGTTGCCAGCCTGGCATTCCACCATTTGCTCGCTACAAACCGCCCCCTGAGTGAAGGGGCCACTCAATTCACAAAGACGGCAATTACCGCCGCATCCTTTCCTGCCCCGCTCCTTTTGTCCGCGCAGTTCATACCCGGACTGCTCATGTAATTCCTCCGAATTGCCATCCCAGGCGATAATCGTCCCCAGGCGCTGTTCCCGCGGTTCTACGGAGGCCATATCCAGATTTATCTTCTTTGGCATAGGACGTCCTCCCTTCAAATGCGATAATCGTCTTCTACATTATCCATCAAGCCGTATTCCAGCAGGATTTCTTCCAGCCGTTCCTGGGTCATGGGCGTAGGAATTACAAAATTCTCATTATCCTCAATGCTTTTGGCCAGTTGACGGTATTCATCTGCCTGATGGGCCTCCGGCTTGTATTCAATCACCGTCTTTTTGTTAATTTCCGCATGCTGAACAATGTTGTCACGGGGTACAAAGTGAATGAGCTGCGTGCCCAATTCCTTGGCAAAGGCACGCAAAAGTTCGATTTCCCGATCGACATTGCGGCTGTTACAGATAATCCCCCCTAAACGCACGCCACCCTTTTTCGCATAACGGGCAATCCCCTTTGAGATGTTATTGGCCGCATACAGAGACATCATCTCACCACTGGCAACGATATAGATTTCCTTGGCCTTGCCTTCGCGAATCGGCATGGCAAAACCACCGCAAACCACATCGCCAAGGACATCATAAAATACGTAATCCAAATCATCGGTATAAGCACCCAGCCGCTCCAGCAAGCCAATTGAAGTGATGATGCCACGGCCAGCGCAGCCCACCCCCGGTTCCGGACCACCTGACTCCACACAGCGCGTCCCGCCGAAGCCCTCTTTCAAAATACTGTCAAGCTCTACATCTTCCCCTTCATCCCGCAAGGTATCCAAAACAGTCTTCTGGGCCAAGCCGCCTAACAGCAGCCGGGTCGAATCCGCCTTAGGGTCACAGCCCACCACCATGACATGTTTCCCCAGTTCCGTAAGACCCGCCGTAAGATTCTGCGTCGTCGTGGATTTACCGATTCCCCCTTTGCCATAGATTGCAATCTGACGTAAGCTTTCATTTGCCATAAATAATCTCTCCTTTTTATCGATAACTGTTTCTGCATCTTTCTCAGCCATGAGAAAAGGGTTCCTTGATTGCCAGCATCCCTTGATAGACCTGCTGACTGAAATTGCTTTTCCCCGGGATCCCTACAGCATCAGCCCGGCAATGCTGGCAGTGCCGAAATACATCGATGTATTCTCCTGCCTCTTTCCGCGCCACCGCCAGATCCACACAACTAGGTGCTTCACAATCTTTAAGGTCGTGCTGCGGAATCAAGGGAATGATGTTGTAAATAGAAGCCCCTGCCGCCTTGACCGCTTTGGCAATCTCACCAATGTGGAACCGGTTGATTTCATTCACCAGTACCGTATTTACCTTGACCACCACACCAGCTTCTGCCACCTTTCGGATACCCTCCAGCTGATTGCGGATTAGAATACGACCTGCCTCCTCCCCTTCATAACGCCGGCCATGATAGACCAGACCATTTATGATTTTGGCCACAATAGACGGATCAACGCCATTGACCGTAACCGTCAACGTATCGATGCCGACCGCGATTACCTCCTCGGCCCGCTCAGCTAACAGCAATCCATTGGTGCTCATGCACTTTAGAAGCTGCGGGAACCGGTCACCAATTAACCGGAAGGTCTCCAAGGCCCGGTCCGAGGCCAACGTATCACCGGGCCCCGCAATCCCCACTACACTGAGTTCCGGACAAAACTGCAAGGCTTTTTCTACATACCCTGCTGCCTCTTCCGGCTCGATAACTTTTGTTGTCACCCCGGGCCGATTCTCGACATCATTTAGTTTTCGGTCGCAGAACCGGCAGGCAAGATTACAACCAGGACATACCGGCAAATGGATACGTCCTCGGTTCTGTTTTGCGCCAAAGCATGGGTGTATTTCTTTTACTCGTTTTGCATCCATAGCGCTACGCCCTTTCCTTCCTCAAGCACGGATACTTGCCCGCTGCTTATTCTTCTCATACACGTAGATTTTCTGAACCACCTGAGCCACCGTCGCGCCTTCAATCTCCAGGGGCAGGATATCCTGCTGTTCCAAGGCCTTCTGTGCCCCGGGGCCAATGGCTTCCGCCACCACATAGCGGCAGTCACGCAAGGCTCTTACCGCCGCCTGCATTGCTCCTGCGTCATGAAAACCATGCTGGCATGGTGCTTTCGCCTGACGTCGTTCCTGCTCGACAAAATTTCCACTAGGTTCCACTGCCACGATGACAAAGCCATCGCTGTGACCGAAATGACGGTCGATATGTAGCCCATCACTGGAAGCCAACGCAATACGATACGACATATAATCACCTCGCTTTCTATAAAAAAGCCGGGCAGCAAAATTCCCCTCTGCCGCCCAGCCTTGATTTTCTATCATCAACTGGTTTATGCATACAATCTGGTTATGGAATTATTTTCACACAAGTTTCCCGGCACTGCTTCCGGCTGCGCCAGGATATGTTTGCTAAAATACCGTTCCGCCCGGTCCGCGGCCACCAGCACAATGTTGCCGGTAATGCCGGAATGGGCGAGCTTTAAGGAAGCGGCCAGAGCCGCACCTGTCGAAGAGCCGGCAAATATACCCTCCCGGGCAGCGAGATAACGAACCCCAGCAAATGCTTCTTCATCCGCAATCTTATAAACCGAATCGACAAACGATGTCTCCATCGTAGTGGCAATAAAGTCGTTGCCAATGCCTTCAATCTCGTAATCACCATGTTCCCCTCCTCCAATAATTGAACCATAGGGGTCTGCCAACACCCCTTGTATCGCCGGATTCTTTTCTTTGAGATAGCGCATGATGCCCGAAAAAGTGCCACCGCTTCCCGCTCCAGATACCAAAAAGTCCACCGCCCCATCAAGGTCAGCAAAAATCTCGGGGCCCGTAGTTTCATAGTGTGCCCGCGGGTTAGCCGGATTTTCAAACTGCTTCATGGTAATGGCTCCCGGTATCGTACCTCGTAACTGTTCCGCCTTGGCTACCGCTGCCAGCATCCCGCCTTCCCGCGGAGTATGCACCAGCTCTGCCCCCAAAGCCTTCATCAGAGTCTGTTTCTCAGCGGAAAACTTCTCCGGCACCACAAAGATAACGCGATAGCCCTTGTTTAGTGCCGCAAAAGCAATTCCTAAGCCGGTATTTCCGGCGGTTCCTTCGATAATCGTGCCACCGGGCTGCAAAAGTCCTCTTTTTTCCGCATCTTCAATCATCGCTTTTCCAATGCGGTCCTTTGCACTGCCTCCCGGATTCCAAAGTTCCAATTTGGCAAACAGCCGGACGCCCGCCGGCAAATCAAAATGTGTCAGCTCAACGAGCGGCGTATGCCCGATGAGCTCCTGCATGGAGTGATAATAATGCATAAGCGGGTTCTCCTTTCTACTTTACAATCTTGCTGGATTCTATCGCCTGTCTAAGATCCACCAGCAAATCATTCTTATCCTCAATTCCCACCGAAAGCCGGATTAGGTTATCGGTGATGCCAATGCGGTCACGAATCACCTTGGGGATTGCCGCATGGGTCATGGATGCCGGATGGCAGACAAGGCTTTCCACACCACCAAGGCTTTCTGCCAGGGCGATAAGCCTCAGTGCCTTAAAGAATTTCCGGATGTCATATTCCTCGGTAAGTTCAAAGGATATCATCGCCCCGCCATTTTTCGCCTGCTGCCGGTTGATTTCAAAACCAGGATGTATGGGCAGTCCCGGATAATGTACCGTCTTTACGGCCTCATTCTCCTGCAGCCAATCGGCTAAAAACTCGGCATTTTCCACATGGCGGTCAAGCCGAACCCCCAACGTCTTGATGCCTCGCACCAGTAAAAACGAATCCTGGGGACCGAGCACTGCACCGGTAGAGTTTTGAATAAAAGTCAACTTATCGGCCAGTTCCTTGGTCTTAGCCACCGCTAAGCCTGCCACCAAATCGCTGTGTCCTCCCAGGTACTTCGTTGCACTGTGAACGACAATATCTGCCCCCAATTCCAAGGGCCGCTGCAAATATGGCGTCATAAAGGTATTATCCACAATAACCAGAACGCCATGACGATGAGCCCTGGCAGCCACCGCCTGGATATCCGTTATCGTCAATAAGGGATTTGCCGGACTCTCAAGGATTATCGCCTTCACATCGGGGGTAAGCTGCTTCTCTAGCCCCACCAGATTCGTCGTATCCTCGATGGCATAATGCAGATTAAACCGGCTGAATACCTTATCGAGTACGCGGAAAGTTCCACCATAGACATTGCGGGAAAGAATTACCTTGGCATCGCTCTGCAACAGGCTCAACACGGCGGTGATAGCCGCCATCCCCGAAGCGAAGGCAAAGCCAGCCACACCACCCTCCAACTCCGCAATCAAAGCTTCCAAAGCCGCCCGGGTAGGATTTCCGGTACGAGCATATTCCCATTTACCTTCCCGCAGCTCTCCCAGCCCATCCTGCTCAAAGGTCGAAGTCTGATAAATCGGTACATTCACCGAACCAGTTTTTGAATCACCATAGATACCACCATGTATCAAAGCTGTATGAAACGATTGATAACTCATAATCCCGCTGTTCCTTTCCTGTTAAAATTTTAATTTCGTTTCTTTTCCGCCAATAAGAAGTGGATGTTCTCCATTGCCTGCTGCTGGTCGGTGCGCCCCGCAAAGAAATGCCGTTGTATGTCAGCCGGCGCTTCATGGATGCGAATGACAAAACCTTCGGCGCTCAGAATCTCCCGCATCTCATCGATGGAAAAGCCGTGACGCATTGGTTCGCCAAGACGTTCGGTAAGCTCCGTCAGCCTACGTACCCGCGAAGCCGAATCCGGTTGGAAGGTCGACTCATCGGGGAAATCCAATACAAACTGACTTCCTGGTGATGCCAGGATGCTAATGCTGCGCACAAATTCGCGAAAAGCTGCCGGTGTCAGATAGTAAGACACCCCCAGCAACGAAAAGAACGAGGATTCATACGGGTGGAAGCCACTTCGAAGCAGGGTCTTCCCCAAGTCGTCCCGTTCAAAATCGATTGCCGCGTAGTGGGTATTTCGCGGTATCTCCCAGCGCAAGTCATGGATGCGGCGGAGTTTATAGGCCTGTGTGTCGGGATGGTCCAATTCAAAAATCTGCACCATCTCGTCGGTATTGCGAAAAGCAAAGGTATCCATCCCTGCTCCGCAGATTACATACTGACATTCCGCCCTGCCTCTGGCAAAGCGTTCCAACGCCCGCTCAGCAAACGCGATACGCGAAAGCGCTACTGGCGAAAAATAGTGGTCCATCTCATCAAAGACCTGTAAACTCTCGAATCCATACCTTGGCAGGTATCCATCACTGGCTGCCTTCCCCTTTAGCAAATCACCGATTTTATCATACTCATCTTTCCCAATGATGTCGTAGGCCAGATAGTCATCAAATATCTTGTTCTTCCCCAACATCGAATGGTAAGCCCGAGCAAAGGAGCAAAGCTTCGCCGTCATACTCTCCTGCGCGGCAATCATATCCATCCCTCCTTACCTGCACATTCGCTCATATTTTCTGCTATTCGTTTTCGCGGTAACCATACAAACACATTTCATATAATCCATCCCCCTCAAAGAAAGCTAAATTTGCGTAAAGAAAAAGACTTTCCGGTGCAATCCCCCAAATGAAAGGCAATTGCACCAAAAGTCTTTTCGGTACCTGTCCAGATTGTCAGCGGGCTCCATCAGAACGGAACTGCGAATGAACGCATGGCATTCTCACGGATATCTTTTTTCTGTCCGCCGTTTCTGCAGCTGTACCAATAACCCATACAGCACATGGCCTCCGGAGCGATCATCAGATCCGTAGCCCCACCTTGGTATGCGGAATAAATCCGCGCGATTGCCGTCGTTGTCATGTCGTCATTCCTCCCTTTCTCTTTAATGCCTTTGGCATCCTTTTTTGAAGCCGCTGCCTGCAAATGGGCAGATTCACAAATGAGTGAATAACAAAAAGGCTGGACGGCATCATCATGCCATCCAGCCTTTATTTGTATAATCAGCTGCTCGCTTCAATTTTAAATTCTCAACATACAAAACATGTTCTACCGAATGTCCGGTTGTTTTAATTAATCAGATATGTTTTGTATGTGCTTTATACTATCACAGGGTTTTCACAGTGTCAACCCTTTTTCGAAAAAAACAATCAAATAAAAGCACCACTGCTGCTCCCCCCACGATACAACGCGTCGTTTATCAAGCTCTCCTGGCTCAGCCGCACAGCCTGACCGGAAAGATACCGCGCCGAAAGGGGCAGCGATGTCGCCTTGCCAAAACCATCGAGCCAATTCGCCAAAATAGATTATGCATCATCGATTCCCCAGCTCAAATCTGTAAATCTTCTGAGTCAATCGGATAATCAACGTCTTCCCCCTTTTTCTCCCGTTCTACTACCACTTTCTGGAATTCAAAACACTCATCGGCAATATCCTTATTGAGCCACAGCAGGCAGATAAGGTTTGGTATTGCCATCAAACCATTCATCGTATCCGAGAAATTCCACACAACCTCCAGCGCCGTCGTAGCCCCCACAAAGGTAATCAAGCTGAACAAAACACGATAGCCCATGATAACCTTGCGATTGCTCACGAGATACTCCAACGCCTTCTCGCCATAGTATTCCCAGCCAAGAATCGTCGAAAACGCAAACAATGCCAGCGCCACCGATACAATCAGCTTGGCATACTCCCCAAACACCGAACTAAAGGCCAAAATCGTAAGCTGTGCCCCCGATACCAACTTGCCTGTCTCCGGGTCAACGGTACCTAAAGCCCCCGAAGAAGCGATGACCAGTCCCGTAAGCATACAGACAATCATCGTGTCAAAGAAGGTGCCCGTCATGTTGACATAGCCCTGCCGGGAAGCATGATCCGTCTGGGCAGCTGCCGCAGCAATTGGTGCCGAACCAAGGCCGGCCTCATTCGAGAATACGCCACGGGCTACCCCCCAACGCATGGAAGTGAGCATCGAAGCTACAATGCTGCCGCCGACGCCGCCAGCCACTGAATCAAAGGAAAAGGCCATGCGAAACATCTCCGCCACCCCTGCTGGCACTGCCGCAAAGTTTACCACTATCACAATGACGGCGACCACAAAATAAAAGGCTGCCATCGAAGGAACTACGACGCTGGACACTTTGCCGATGCTGCGAATACCGCGCAGCAATACCGACATAGCCAGTATGGCTACGACACTACCTGTCAGCCAGGAAGGAATTGCAAAGCTCGTATGAAGTGCCGCCGAAATAGAATTGGCCTGGGTCATATTGCCGATACCAAAGGACGAGACAACGACAAAAAATGCAAATAATGCAGCCAATCCCCGACCAACATACTTGTTTTTGATGCCGTTCTTCATCGCGTACATCGGACCGCCGGACATTTCCCCAACGCTGTTGGTCTCACGGTACTTGACTGCCAGCACCGACTCCCCGTATTTCGTCGACAGGCCAAAGGCCGCACTAATCCACATCCATACCAGCGCCCCAGGCCCCCCCAGAACCATCGCCGTCGCCACGCCGACGATATTGCCAGTTCCCACCGTGGCCGAAAGCGCCGTCATCAGCGATTGGAATGGCGAAATATCCCCTTCATGTTCTTTTTTCTGCCGGAAAATCATCCGTATTGCATAGCCCAGATTGCGCCATGGCAAAAACTTCAATCGTATGGTCAAAAACACCCCGGTCCCAACCAATAGGGCCAGCATGATGGGTCCCCAGACAAAATCATTAATGTCAGCCATCAGTTTTGCAAAATCCATAAAACCCTCCAGCTTGTCTACACATTTTCCACACATCATACCTAGATACAGAAAACGCTCTGCAGTCCCCAAGGAGACTTCAGAGCGTCCATCATCGACGTCTATATAATTAATTATAATAGACAGTTGTCAAGTTGTAAATAGTTATAGCAAGTATACAAAAATAAACATACTTGTTACGTATCTAATTTTTAGAGCCGTTCCAAAGCGCGATGTGCGATGTCATTGCGGTAGAACGCATCCTGGAAGGATATCTCCCTGACGCCAGCATACGCCTTATCCACAGCCGTCTTGACATCGTCAGCCTTGGCGACGACGCCGAGCACGCGGCCGCCCGCCGTGACGATCTGGCCGTCTTTCTCCGCTGTACCGGCATGGAATACTTCCGTACCGGCGGCCTTGGCCTCCGCCAGGCCTGCAATGGCAAAGCCCTTCTGGTAGGATTTCGGATAGCCCCCCGATGCCATGACCACGCAGACAGCTGCGCCATCGCTCCACTGGATGTCCTGCCCGGCCAGGTTGCCATCGGCACAGGCCAGCATGATATCGACCAGATCGCTTTCCAAGAGCGGCAGGACGACCTGGGTCTCCGGATCGCCAAAGCGCGCATTGAACTCGACGACCTTCGGCCCTTCAGCCGTGATCATAAGGCCAGCATAGAGGCAGCCTTTATAAAGACGCCCCTCCTGCTCCATCGCCTGGATGGTCGGCACGAGGATCGTCTCATAAGCTTTATCAACCATAGCCTTTGTCATGACTGGAGCCGGCGCATAGGTACCCATGCCTCCTGTATTCGGGCCTTTATCGCCATCATAAGCGCGCTTGTGGTCCTGCGAGCTTATCATCGGGCAGATGGTCTTGCCATCGGTAAAGCAGAGCAGCGATGCTTCTTCGCCTTCCATGAATTCTTCGATGACGACACGGCTGCCAGCCATACCGAATTCCTGGTCTTCCATGATGTCCGCAATGGCCGCCAGGGCTTCGTCTTTCGTCATAGCGACGATTACGCCCTTGCCGGCAGCCAGGCCATCGGCCTTGATGACAATCGGTGCCCCCTCCTGCTCAATATAGGCGCGGGCTGCATCAGCTTCCGTGAACACCTCGTACTTAGCCGTCGGGATGCCATACTTCTTCATCAAGCCTTTCGAAAAAGCCTTCGACCCCTCTATTTCTGCCGCCAGTTTCGTCGGACCAAAAGCCTTGATGCCAGCTGCATTCAATGCATCGACAAGGCCATTGGTCAGCGGGACCTCAGGCCCGACCACAGCCAGGTCGATCTGCTTTTCCTTGGCAAAAACTGCCACCGCATCATTATCGGTGATAGAAATGCCACTAACGCACTCTGCCACCTCAGCCATGCCCGGATTACCAGGAATCGCATAAAGCTTCGTGGCCTTCGGCGACTGCGCAAGTTTCCAAGCCAGCGTATGCTCACGGCCGCCGGAACCAATAACAAGAATATTCATCGTCTACCCCTCTTATTTCTGCAGCTGTTCAGCCAGATAATCTTTGATCATGGCATCATAGGCGGCCGTATGCGCAAAAGCCTCCTGCGAAAGCTCCATGCGCGTGCGGTCATCGACACAGCCCGTTTCCTTGACCTGTTTGGCAATCTCGTCGTAACGGGCAGGATTTGTCACGATCGTGACGAACTTGAAGTTCTTCGCTGCTGCACGGACCATAGCCGGACCGCCGATATCGATGTTTTCAATGGCCTCAGCCAATGTGACATCGGGTTTGGCAATCGTCTCCTTGAACGGATAGAGATTGACCGCTACGAGATCGATCCCCGTAATCTTATGCTCCTTCATCTGCTTGACATGCTCTTCGTTGTCACGCACAGCCAGGATGCCACCATGGATATATGGATTCAGCGTCTTGACACGGCCGTCCATGATTTCCGGAAAGCCCGTAACATCGCTGACATAAGTAACGGGAATACCAGCGTCCTTGATGGCTTTCATCGTGCCGCCTGTCGAGACGATTTCCACGCCAGCCTCATGGAGCTGACGGGCAAATTCAACTACACCGTCTTTATTCGATACGCTGATAAGTGCGCGTTTAATCTGCATTGATATATTCTCCTCTATTTAAAATCTCAATCCAAAATCCGTACCTGACGTCCTTCTACCTGCAGCCGACCTTCGCAGTAAAGCTGGATGGCCTGCGGATAAATGACATGTTCCTGCTCGAGCACGCGAGCCCCGAGGGTCTCTTCGGTATCCCCATCCAGCACAGGAACAGCCGCCTGCAGGATAATCGGGCCGCTATCGGTACCTTCATCGACAAAATGAACGGTGCAACCGCTGACCTTGACGCCATAAGCCAAAACATCGCGGTGCGCATGCGCGCCAGGAAAGCTTGGCAAAAGCGCCGGATGGATATTCATGATGCGGCCCGCAAAATGACGTACAAATACCGGCGTCAGAATGCGCATAAAGCCCGCCAGCACCACCAGCGTAACGCCAGCAGCTTCCAGCTCCTCAATCAACGCCTCTTCGAACGGCTCACGGTCCTCATACTGCTTGCGGTTGACACAGACTGCTTTGATGCCAGCTCTTTCGGCCCGCTGCAAGGCAAATGCCTCCGGCTTATCGGTAAGCACTACGGCGATTTCGGCATCGACTTCGCCGCGACCGATGGCATCGATAATCGACTGCAAATCCGTACCGCGTCCTGAACAGAGAACGCCCAGTTTCTGTTTAGCTTCAGTCATGGAACACGCCGCCTTTGATAGTCACATCATGATTGCCCTTGACGACGCGGCCAATCTCATAGACCGTCTCCTCGGCACTGGCAAGATGGGCCTTGATTTTCTCCGCCTCATCAGCACTGGCGATAATAATCATGCCAATGCCCATGTTGAACGTACGGTACATCTCTTTCCAGTCAACATTGCCCCACTGCTGCAGCAGTTTGAAGATAACCGGCATCTGCCATACGGAGCTATCGATTTCAACGGCCATATCCTCTGGCAGCGCACGCGGAATATTCTCGTAGAAACCGCCGCCCGTGATATGAACCATACCGTGAATATCAAACTTCTCGATAAGCGGCAGGCAGGCTTTGGGATAAAGGCGCGTCGGCGTCAACAGTTCCTCACCAATCGTCTTGCCGAGCTCCTCGATGTACTCATCGCCCTTGAAGCCCTTGAGATCAAAGCAAATCTTGCGCACGAGCGAATAGCCATTGGAATGCACGCCTGAGGACGGCAGGCCCAGAACCACATCGCCTTCCTTGACTTTCTCACTGGTGATGAGTTTCGATTTTTCGACCACACCGACAGCAAAGCCAGCGATATCATACTCGCCCACCGGATAGAAACCGGACATCTCTGCCGTCTCGCCGCCAATCAGCGCGCAGCCCGATTCCTTGCAGGCTCCCGCCACGCCTTTTACGACATCGGCCACCTGCTCCGGATCGAGTTTGCCCACAGCCAGGTAATCAAGGAAAAAGAGAGGCTCTGCGCCCTGCACGAGGATGTCGTTGA
Source organism: Selenomonas sp. ND2010 (assembly GCF_000702005.1). Taxonomy (GTDB): domain Bacteria; phylum Bacillota; class Negativicutes; order Selenomonadales; family Selenomonadaceae; genus Selenomonas_A. The sequence continues at coordinate 106,403 of NZ_JNKI01000003.1, forward strand.
CACACATAGCCACAGCATCCTGCCCGACCGTGTCATGCTTATCGAGCATAAACGCCAGACGCAGTTTCGTACCGACACCATCGGTACCGGACACCAGGATTGGCTCTTTATATTTCCCGGAATTCAGTGCAAAGAGACCACCGAATCCGCCCAAATCTCCCAAGACCTCGGGACGATACGTAGCTTTGACGCTATCTTTTATCAGCTGGACGGATTTGTTGCCGGCATCGATATCAACACCGGAATCTTTATAAGTAAGTTGTTCTGCCATTTCTATCCTCTCTCTTAGCACTTTTTACGCTGTTCAAATACATATTTGCTGTCGCCAGCCGGCTTCTCGCCATCCTCAATCGGATACGCACTATTAAAGCAAGCATAGCACATCGCCTCAGGGTCAACGGCCGATACCGACTGCTTGAGCCCTTCGATGCTCAGGAAGTGCAAGCTGTCAGCTCCAATGTACTCGCGAATCTCTTCCACGCTCTTGGTCGCTGCGATGAGCTCCTTGCGCACCGACGTATCGATGCCATAGTAGCACGGATAGCCAATCGGCGGACTGCTGATAAGCATGTGGACCTCTTTGGCCCCAGCATTGCGAAGCATCTTGACGATCTTGCCGCTCGTCGTACCGCGGACAATCGAATCATCGACCATGATGACGCGCTTGCCCTCGACCACCGAACGGATGGCGTTGAGCTTGAGCTTGACCGCCGTATCACGCTTTTTCTGCGTGGGCTGGATAAACGTGCGGCCGATATAGCGATTCTTGATAAGGCCCTCGACAAACGGGATGCCCGACTCAAACGCTACGCCCGTAGCCGCCGTCGTCCCCGAGTCCGGAACCGAAATGACGATATCGCCCTGGCAGCCCGACTCACGTGCCAGCATGCGGCCCATCATGAAACGCGCATCATGGACGCTCTGGCCATCGATGACCGAATCGGGACGTGCAAAGTAAATATACTCAAAGATGCAGGAAGCCTTCGGTTCATCCGTCGCAAATGGATACGATTTTATGCCATTTTCGTCAATCACGACCATCTCCCCCGGCAGTACATCGCGGATGAATTCCGCTCCGACTACATCGAGCCCACAGGTCTCCGAGGACAGGATATAGCTTCCCTCCTCTGTCTTGCCGATGCACAGCGGCCGGAACCCCTGCGGGTCACGCGCCCCGATGAGCTTGCTCTCGGTCATGATGGTCAGGCAGTATGCACCCTTGATTTTCTTGAGGCTTTCGATGACCTTGTCCTCGATGGTCTCCTGACGCGAACGCGCAATGAGGTTGACAAACACCTCGGAATCGATAGACGTCTGGAAAATCGTACCCTGCTGCTCAAGATCATGGCGGATTTCAGCGGCATTGGTAAGATTGCCGTTGTGCGCGAGAGCAATCTTGCCGCCCGCATAGTTGACCATCAGCGGCTGCGTATTGGCCAGCAGGCTCGAGCCCGTCGTCGAATAGCGCACATGGCCGATGGCAATGCACTGGTTCTCCATATGCGGGACCTGATGACGGAACACTTCATTGACCAGGCCCATACCGCGCGTGACATCCATCCAGGCTCCATCGGTGATGGCGATGCCCGCGCTCTCCTGCCCACGATGCTGCAGTGCATAAAGGCCCAGATACGTCATGCCCGAGACATCCTCGGTATGCGAATACACCCCATAGACGCCGCATTCCTCTTTCCATTTCGGTTCTAAGTTATAGCCATTTTCATACATGGTTATTTTGTTCTCTCTTTTCCTTTTATAAATACACGATTGCTTTAATTTTGCGTTCAAAAAAACAGTCCGATTGCGCGCGCAGCTTAAAGCTGGGCAGCAACACGGGCTGCTTTCTTTTCAACTTCTTGAATCATTTTCGTGCGGTAATCCGCCAATTTCTGTGCGAGCTCCTTATCGGCAACCGCAAAGATTTCCACAGCAAAAATCGCTGCATTCTTAGCGCCATTGACAGCCATCGTCGCCACGGGAATGCCCGACGGCATCTGAACCGTGCTCAAGAGTGCATCCATGCCGTTGAGCGGCGTAGCATTGATGGGCACACCAATAACCGGCAGCGTCGTATAGCTTGCCACGACACCTGCCAAATGGGCTGCAGCACCTGCTGCCACGATAAACGCACCAATCCCGTTTTCCGGCGCATGGAGTACAACTTCACGAACCTTGGCCGGCGTACGATGAGCCGATGCCACGATAACCTCAGACTCGATACCAAAGGACTTCAAAAGTTCTACTGCCGGCTTCAGAATCGGCCAATCCGAATCGCTTCCCATCATTACTGCAACTTTCATCACTCATGCTCTCCTTTCTTTTTGACTAGAAATACGGACCCCCTACAGGTCCGCATTCCTCCGAAACAAACTATTATGCAAAATCTTTGCCCGTAAGCTTCTTAAAGGCTTCCTTGTATTTCGCAATCGTCTTATCAATGATTTCCTGCGGCAGCTCATAATCACTGTCCGGATTTTCCTTGAGCCAATCGCGAACAAACTGCTTGTCATAAGACGGCTGGCTCTGACCTTCCTTGTAGCCATCCAGCGGCCAGAAACGGGAGCTGTCCGGCGTCAGCACTTCATCGCCCAGGACGATATTTCCCTCCTCATCGAGCCCAAATTCGAATTTGGTGTCAGCGATGATGATTCCGCGGGAAAGCGCATACTCGGCACATTTTTTATAAATCGCAATCGTGTAATCGCGAACTTTTTCTACATACTCACGGCCATGTCCTGGGAATGCCTTTTCCAGAACTTCCGCACCCTTTTCGAGGGAGACATTTTCATCGTGGTCGCCGAGCTCTGCCTTCGTACTCGGTGTGAAAATCGGCTCGGGCAGTTTCTGGGACTCCACCAGTCCCTCCGGCAGTTTAATGCCGCAAACCGTGCCATTTTCCTTGTAGCTCTCCCAGCCGCTGCCCGTGATGTAACCGCGCACGATACACTCCATCGGAATCATCGTGAGTTTTTTGCATTTCATGCTGTTGCCACGGAACTCCTCTTGCTGGAAAAACTCCGGCATCTCTTGGTTGTCCACCGAAATCATATGATTCGGCAGGATGTCTTTCGTAAAGTCGAACCAGAACCGGGACATCTGCGTTAAAATAGCGCCTTTATCCGTAATCTTGTTCTTCAAGATATGGTCAAAGGCGGAGATGCGGTCCGTAGCGACCATGATGATGCTGTCCTCTGCATCATAGACTTCACGAACCTTACCGGATTTAAATGGTTTGTACTCTTTCATGGATTATATCGTCTCCCACTGAAATAATAGATGAAAACTCCTACAAAAAATATCATAACGGCATTTTTTCCTTCTGTCAACAATTCAGGACATGTGTCCTTGAAATTTTGTTACAAAAAAGCCTTCTTTCTTGAAGGAAAGAAGGCTTTTTCGCCAGACCAGTTAAGGTCTTGCCTGTTTCAAATTTATTTTTTTATCCGAGGACGGTTTGGGACCACGTTCTTTCGCCACCGCCAACATGAGTTTCAAGCGGTTGAGCTGGTTGACCTCACTAGAGCCTGCATCGCAGTCAATAGCCGTGATATTCGCCCCCTTGTAACTCGTGCGCAGCTCATGCATAACGCCCTTGCCCGTAATATGATTAGGCAGGCAGCCGAACGGCTGCAGGCAAACGACATTCGGCACCCCTTCATCGATGAGTTTTACCATCTCACCAGTCAGGAACCAGCCCTCGCCGGCCATATTGCCGAGGCTGACATGACGGGCAGCCAGCTCCGCCGTCTCATAAATCGTATTCGGTGCCCGGAAATGGCGGCTCTCCCTGAGCGCCTTACGCATGGGCTTGCGGAAAAATTCAATTGCCTTGATGAACATTTTACCAAAGAACTGATCTTTGTACTTGCCCGCGAGCAATTTATGCTTGGCAATCGAATCGTAAGCCGAATAGAGGAAGAAATCCACGAAATCCGGCATGACGACTTCAGCGCCCTCATCCATAAGCACTTTTTCGATATGGTTATTAGCCACCGGATGGTACTTGACAAGGATTTCCCCGACAATACCGACCTTCGGCTTCCATAGTTTTTCATCAATCGGCAGATTGTCAAAATCACGCACAATAGCCTTGATATTTTTCTTGAACTTGAAATAACTGCCGTGATTGATTTCCGCTTTGCAACGCTCCATCCACTTATGAGAAAGGGCCTGCGTTGCTCCCTGCGTCGTTTCATAGGGCATCATGCGGTTGCGCACATTCATCAGCGTATCGCCATAAATGGCCGCTTTGATCGCATCGATAAGCATTGCCCGATCGAGATTAAACGCATCGGTCTCATCCTTCAAGCCATGGACGGCAAAAACCGGCACCTGCGGATACCCCGCATATTTGAGTGCTTCACGCAGGACACTTAAATAATTTGTCGCCCGGCAGGCACCGCAGGTCTGGAACAGCATAATGCTCGTATGGTCTGGATCGCACATGCCCGACTTCAACGCTTGGATGAGCTGACCAATAACGACGATAGCCGGATAGCACATATCGTTATTGACATAACGCAGGCCTGTATCGATAGCCTCCTTGCCCGGCATCGGCGGGATAACGACATTATACCCATACTTGCGGATAGCCGTCTTGAAGAGCTCAAAGTGAATGGGCGCCATCTGCGGTGCTAAAATGGTGTGGGTAGCCTTGCAATCTTCCGTAAAACGCGGACGTTCAATCGGCGGAATCTCCTTATACGCCACCGGCGTACGACGCGCCAGCGCGGCCATCAGCGAACGCAGGCGGATGCGGGCTGCACCAAGATTTGATACCTCATCGAGCTTGATCATCGTATAGATACGATGATGCTGTTCGAGAATTTCCTTGCACTGACCAGTAGTCAACGCATCCAAACCACAGCCAAAGGAGCTGAACTGGATAAGCGTCAGATTATCATGCTCCGCTACGAACTGCGCCGCATGATAGAGACGCGCATGATAGCTCCACTGATTGACCACCTTGAGCTTTCCAGCCTTGACCGGCAGATGATAGACCGCATCCTCTGATAAGATTGGCAATTTATAGGACTGAATCATCTCGGGAATACCGTGGTTGATTTCCGGGTCCACATGATAGGGACGGCCAACCAGCAGGATTGCCTGCTCCCCAGTTTTTTCGATCCGGGCGAGAATCTTCGCCCCATAATCGCGGACATCCTGACGATACTGCTCGATTTCCTTATAGGCTGCCTCGACAGCCGCCGCGATTTCATGTTTGGAAATCCCTTCCTTGCGCCCCAGCTCCTCATAAAGACGCGCAATCAGGCGCTTCTTGTCATGAATCGGCAAAAAAGGCTGGATAAAATCAATATCCTGTTCGCGCAGGATATCCATATTGCCGCGGATATTTTCGGCATACGATGCGACGATTGGACAGTTGAAATGATTGTCCGACGCGTTGACATCATCCTCCATATTGTACGGTTCACAGGGATAGAAAATCTTTTTTACGCCCTTTTCGATGAGGTCGACAATATGACCATGCGTAATCTTAGCTGGATAGCAGAGCGAATCCGACGGAACGGTTGCCATTCCCTTATAATACATCTTCGCGCTCGACTTGCCGGACAAGACGACCTCATAGCCAAGATTATCCAGGAACGTGAACCAGAACGGATAATCCTCGTACATATTGAGCACGCGCGGGATACCGATACGGCCGCGTTTAGCTCCTTCATGAGGCTTGTAATGCCTAAAGACGCGGTCATATTTATACTTGTAGATATTCGGCGTCTGTTCCTCGGTCTGCTTCTCGCCGCCCACGCCGCGCTCACAGCGGTTTCCCGTAAAGTACTTGCTGCCATCGGGGAATTTCTGCATCGTAATCAGGCACTTATTGCCACAGCCCTTGCAGCGGTAGGAACTCGTCGCTACCGTGAATGCATCAAGCTGCTCCGCCGACAGTACCGACGAATGCGCCTGCCCCGATTCCAAGGCCAGGATAGCTGCACCATAGGCGCCCATAAGCCCAGCAATATCCGGACGAATGACCTCACGGTCCAAAAGTTTTTCCATGCAGCGAAGCACGGCATCGTTGTAGAACGTACCGCCCTGCACGACGATATGGTCGCCGAGTTCGCGGACATCCTTGAGCTGCATGACCTTGAACAGTGCATTCTTGATGACCGAGAAGGCAATGCCTGCCGAAATATCGGCGACTTCCGCGCCTTCCTTCTGCGCTTGCTTGACCTTCGAATTCATGAAGACCGTGCAGCGCGTGCCAAGGTCGACTGGCGCCTTGGACGTCAGTGCCTTTTTCGCAAACTCCGCGGGCGTCATATGCAGTCCCTCGGCAAAGTTCTGGATGAACGAACCGCAGCCCGCCGAGCAGGCCTCATTGAGCGTGATATTGCCGATACTGCCATCTTTGACAAAGAAGCATTTCATATCCTGCCCGCCGATATCGAGGACAAACGTGACCTCGGGGCAGAATTCTTGCGCTGCGCGCAGATGCGCAAATGTCTCGACTTCCCCACCATCAGCATGGATAGCCGCCTTGACGATGGCCTCACCATAGCCCGTCGTCATCGTACCAGCAATCCAAGCTGCTTCCGGCATTGCCTTGTAAAGCTCTTTCATCTCGCGGACAACAGTCTTCAAAGGAGAGCCCTGATTGCTGCCATACGAAGTATAGAGAATCTCCTTGTCACAGCCAATCGCCGTGATTTTCGTAGTTGTCGAACCTGCATCGATACCGACATATACCGGCCCTGCATAAGCTGCTAAATCTCCACGCTTCACCTTATCCTTATCGTGACGGCGCCTGAAGTCTTCGTATTCTTCCTGGCTGTCAAACAACGTAAAATCCGCCTTGCGCGTCTCAGCGGCTGCCGCTTCCTTGGCCCGCTCGATACTCGTCTCCAGCTGCGCTACGTCGATGTTCTTCGCTTCATCCGACAAGGCAGAACCCATCGCAACAAAATAGTTGCCGTAATCCACAGCGACAACATGCTCCGAATCCAAATTCAGTGTCTCGATAAAACGTTTCTTAAGTTCCGGCAGGAAATGGAGCGGTCCTCCCAGGAACGCAACATTGCCATCAATCGGGCGTCCCTGGGCCAGATTACCGATGGTCTGATTGACCACTGCCTGGAAAATCGACAGGGCAATATCCGCCTTCTCCGCCCCATCATTCATGAGCGCCTGGATATCCGTCTTGGCAAACACCCCACAGCGCGAAGCTATCGTATATATCTGTTTGCCCTTGGCCGCTAAAGCATTAAGCCCTGGCGCATCGGTCGAGAGCAGCGATGCCATGTGGTCGATAAACGATCCCGTGCCACCAGCACAAACACCATTCATGCGCTGTTCCGGTGCATCACCGAAATACGTGATTTTCGCATCTTCACCGCCGAGTTCTACGACCGTGTCCGTCTGGGGAATAAGCTCCCGGACAGCCGTCGCACAGGCAATGACTTCCTGCACAAAAGGCAATCCGATACGCTGAGCAATGCCCATACCTGCGGAACCGGTCAACGCAAACGAAAACTTTTTTTCTCCAACAATCGTCTTGAGATGCGTCAAATTTTCCTGCAAAGCATTGCCAATCTCCGAAAAGTGGCGAGCATAGTTCTTATAGAGAATATTTTTCTCGTGGTCCAACACCACCAGTTTGATGGTCGTAGACCCAACATCAATGCCAACCTTTAATAGGGAATCCATAGTTTCACCACCTGAAAAAATGCATACGAGTAAAGACCCTCCTTTTACAGGGTCTTTTCATATTTTACCCCATATGCAAGTACCGTGCAAGCCGAATTATCACACAACCAATAAAAATAAGCGTCAGTAATACATAAAAAGATAAACTTTCCTGCTTACCGACGCCTGGAATCAATATTCTACTTTGTATAGATAGAGTCCACAAGCTGGTGCTGTCGCACTGGCCTGTTTGCGGTCAAGGCTTTCCATGATTCGCTGAAAATCCGTTACCGTCAGCCGCCCAAGTCCTACATTCACCACCGTCCCGATGATGTTGCGCACCATGTGATATAGGAAACCATTGCCATGGATAGAAAACTCCAACAAGCCATTGCCCTTTTCCTCCACCTTGGCCTCATACATGGTGCGTATCGGAAGCATCGGCGCACCTCCCGCAGCCCGGAACGCGCTGAAATCATGCGTGCCCAAAATGCAGTTAAGCGCCTGCTGCATCGCAGCCACATCCAGAGGCCGCCGTTCATACCAGGCATACCGCTGCGTAAATGGACTGCTGGTCTCCCCCTGCTGGATGCGGTAAATATACGTCTTGGACTTTGCGCTATGACGAGCACTGAAATCAAAATCGGCCTCATGGGCTTCCTTTACCACAATATCTGGCGGCAATAGGCTATTGACTGCTCGCACAATCCGCTCGGTCGGAATCGTACCATTGGTAAAGAAATTCACCACCTGTCCATAAGCATGGACACCGGCGTCAGTACGTCCTGAAGCCGCCAACTCAATGGTATCGCCAAAAACCAGCTGCAATTTTTCTTCCAGTACATTCTGTACGGCCACCACCGGCGGCGTCTGCCGCTGGAAGCCATGATAGGCCGTTCCATCATAAGCCACCGTCAAAACAATATTACGGGCTCTCGCCTTCATCTCCGCTTTATGTTCTGGTTTCATTTCATTCCCTTCTCCACTTATGTCAACACTTTAACGCCAAGTAATGACGCCGTCAACAGGATAAAACCGCCAATCGCCAGATAATCAATGACGCCCGTCTTCAGCGACTTCATCTGCGTACGTCCAACGCCGCCACGATAACACCTGGCCTCCATTGCCATGGCTAATTCATCAGCCCGCCGGAATGCCGACAAAAATAGCGGCACCAAAATCGGCACCATATTTCGCAAACGCTTCATCACATTGCCTGTCGTAAAATCAGCACCACGCGACTGCTGCGCCTTCATGATTTTATCTGTTTCTTCAATCAATGTCGGGATAAAGCGAAGCGCAATCGTCATCATCATCGCCAGCTCATGCGCAGGAAGCCCAAAACGGCGAAATGGCGATAACAAACTCTCTAAAGCATCCGTTAACTTCAACGGACTCGTCGTAAAGGTCAACAGCGAACTCATCAAGATGAGCAAAACCAGCCGCAGGGAAATAAAACATCCCATCCGCACGCCTTCCCAAGTCAGCGTGAACCACCCAATCCTAGCTATCGGCGTCCCCGGATTACTGAATAAATGGATGACAAACGTAAAGAGGATAATCCACCAAAGCGGTTTAAGCGAACGAAGCAGCATGCTGAGCGGAACCCCGGAAAGCATCATCAACACAAACGTAATTGCCGAAAACGCACCATAGGCCATGACATTGCTGAACAGGAAAATTTCAATCAAAAAGAAAAGCAGCAGCAAAACCTTCACACGCGGATCCATGCGATGCAGAATGCTATTGCCCGGAAAATACTGCCCGATTGTAATATTACTTAGCATTTGACAACGCCTCCTTAATGGCACGGATGCCATCCTTTAGCTGACTTCCCTCTATTTTCACGGGAAGTCCTGCCCCCTGCAAGCGATGCAACAAATGCAGCATCTGCGGCTCCTGTAAACCAGCCGCCCGCAAAAGCTCCACTTGTTCAAAGGCTGCCTGCGGCGTTGCCTTGATTGCCATTTTGCCATGATTCATAATGACTACAGAATCCGCCAAGCAAGCAATATCTTCCATGTTGTGCGAGACAAATACAATCGTGAGCTTCCACTTCTTGCGCAGTCGGCAAATGGTCTGAATCAAATCTTCCCTTCCCTGCGGATCAAGGCCTGCTGTCGGTTCATCCAAAACAAGATATTTAGGATGAAGCGCCAAGACTCCCGCAATAGCCACCCGACGCTTCTGTCCGCCACTCAGTTGAAACGGCGAACGATCCTTATGCGAAGAATAGTCCAGTCCCACAAGCTCCATCGCCTCTTCAACACGCTGCGAAAGGGCTTTGCCCTCCAGCCCTTGATTCTTGGGACCAAAGGCAATATCCGCAGCTATTGTTTCCTCAAACAACTGCTGCTCTGGATACTGAAAGACCATTCCGACCTTGTTGCGAGCCTCCTGGGCTGCCTGACGCCCTGCCTTCGAGTCATCTGCTAAATCTACACCATCCACTAAGACCTGCCCACAATCTGGATGTAACAAACCGTTCAAATGCTGAACCAAGGTTGACTTTCCCGAGCCCGTATGACCGGCAATTGCTGTAAAACTCCCTTCATCCAAGGTGAAGGACACCTCGTCCAGCGCCTTATGTTCATACGGTGTCTTAGGCATATAAGTATAACTGACCTGTTTTAATTCGATTGACACGTATATGCCTCCAATGCCTTTACCAATTCATCTTCCGTCAGAATCCCCGCTGGTAGCTTGATTCCCTGCCGTTGCAACTGCCAAGACACCTCTGCTGCCAGCGGAACATCCAAGCCGCGTTTTTTCATCCCGGGAACATCGGCAAAAATCTCGCGTGGTGTACCATCAGCTGCCACCTGACCTTTATCCATAACCACAATTCGATCAGCCACAGCAGCTTCTTCCATGAAATGGGTAATATACACAATCGTAATCCCCCTCTCCGCATGAAGCTTCTGCACCGTCCGCAGAACTTCTTCCCGTCCCTGGGGATCAAGCATCGCCGTCGGCTCATCCAAAACCAGGCACTCCGTATCCATAGCCAAAGCTCCTGCAATCGCAATGCGCTGCTTCTGCCCGCCAGATAATAGATGGGGGGCAAAAGTCCGGTATTTGGCCATATTCACCGCTTTCAATGCCGCATTGACTTTAGTGCGAATCTCCTGTGGATCCATCCCCAAATTTTCTGGCCCAAACGCCACATCATCTTCCACCACCGCCGCAATGAGCTGATTATCAGGATTCTGGAATACCATCCCAATCTGCTGCCTTATCTGCCAAAGTTCTTGCTCATTGCACGTATCCAAACCACGGATAAAGCACCGCCCCTCCGTAGGAAGCAACAAGCCATTCAAATGACGTGCCAACGTTGATTTCCCTGAACCGTTCGTCCCAAGCACTGCCACAAATTCCCCAGCCTCGATAGACAGATTCACCTTATCGAGCGCCACGGATTCCTGTGGTGTACCCGGATGATATATATGTGTAAGGTTTTCTACCTTGATAAATGCCATCTGGATATCCTCTTTCCCCAAAATCATACATGAACTATTATAGCACAAAAAACAAGGCGGTCTGTGCAAATCCTGCACAAACCACCTTTCTTTTACAAACTATATCACACACTCCACCGTCATTAATGCGCAAATACATTCCGGCAAATAGCATCTCCCACGGTTTCTTCCCAAATATAGTTATTGCTGAACTTGCCGGCGCTGCGGTCGTCTTCGTCCTCCTCAACAGCTTCGCCGTTCATGATGTAGACAAACCCATCCTTAGTGCCCGGTCTTATGGCCAGCATAGACAATAGACCAAAAGCCTCGCCCGTATGTCCTGCCAAATCTATTTTACCATCACGAGAGAACCTGGCTGTGCTGTTTCCATCCATCTGATAGATACCTAAGCCGTAGGAAAGAACCGTGCCGCCATAATTGGAGCCATTCTTCTTCGCCTCATCATAAATCCACTCACGTTTGAACATCGCCTGAACCGACTCTGGGGATAGGACTTGCTTGCCCCGATAGCTGCCGTTATTCAGCAGCATTTCCAATGCATGGGACAGCTCCTCACAAGAAATCCGCAGACCTCCTGCTGGCGAGAAAGCTGTGGCATTGGTACCGGGAACGTATCCTTTGAGGCTGTAAGTCATCTGATAATCTTCTTTATACGGGTTTTGCAGGGCTATCGTATTTGCTTTGGGCTGCCCATCTTTGTACTCATCCTGGGTTCCACGCCAGGGGCCATTTTCATCCCACTTGCCGGCAGCATCCTTTTTCTGATAGACCGTTCCCAGCTTGGCGAATTCCTTCCGGCTGAAGTTCCCTGGCACATAATCCGCATGAATATCCAGTTGCTTTAAAATATGCTTTTTCTGATAGAGGTCAAAGCGTTCACCCGTTACTTTTTCGATGACTGTTCCCAATACACCATAGTTCAGGTTACAATATTTGAAAAATTTCCCCGGCTCCTCGCCCTTGGGTGCAAAATGGCCACCATTGACATAGAATTTACCCGTTGGCTTGAAGAATTCCTGCAGACTCATTTCCGGCGGTATACTGTAGATTTTGTCATCACGCAGGGATGATGTATGAGAAGCGAGCATCCTTATCGTGATTGGCTGCTGCTGATAATTGGAATTACGCAGCTCAAAGCCCAAATACTTGCTCACATCTGCGTCCAAGTCCAGTTTTCCCTGTTCCGCCAGCTGCATGACAGTAAAGACAGTAAACATCTTAGATACCGAGGCAATGCGGAAACGACTGTCACGGGCAAAAGGCTTGCTCTTGGACGGCTGCTGCTCATCGATGACAGCCTTTCCCTGGAAATTGCTATATACTTCCTTCCCATCCCGAAAGACGATAACACCAAGACCTGGGACCCTGGTTCCCGTACCGCCAATCATCTGGGAAAGTTCCTGATCCAGTTCCGCTTTGGCGACATCCCCCGCAGCAAAAGAAACATTCATGGTCAAGCCAAGCGATAACGCAGTCATTGCCAGAATTTTCATTTGTCTTTGCCCATAGGAAAGTATTTTTTGATACCTTTTCAGATCAAATTTCATTTCTACCATCCTCCGTCAAAAATTCAAAAAACAACTTCCAATAGAAGTCATGCCATCAATAGTCTGAACGGCTTTGCCATTTTGGTAAGTGAGGTCAGAAATCAACACCTTCCGTATGTAATGCTTTTTCCTCTTGCTGCCTGAGAAGGTGAAATAGCTGCTGGCGGAGTGAATCACCAAAGGAGTTCCCTTAGCATCTTTACCAAGATAGAGCATCACATGGCCCGGCTTGAAAAACAGCGCACCAGCCGGCGCTTCCGCAGCTTTTTGATAGCGGGCAGCGGTATCAAGCCCTTCCAAGGATAGGGAGTGAATCATGGCCAATTCCTGCTGATCGGCATCACGGGGAAGGAGTATCCCCATGGAACGGTAGACATCCTGCACAAATGAGGAACAGTCCACGCTCTCCTCCATACCTCCCCAACCATAGACATCGCCCAAGAAATTCAGGGACTGACGCACGAAATTATTGGGCGTGCAGGGAAGATAACCAAGATTTACCGTGCTGTCAGACTTGATGGAAGTCTCGACTTCCGAAAGATGACCATTGATTTCCACGGGAATAACAGCCTGATAGACACCTCCCTGAGGTACTGATGATTTCAAAGGAATAATGCTTCCCATCTGGAAGAGGACATCCCATGCACCTCCTACGTGAACTTTTTTCTTATGGTCTGTCACCACGAGAAAATTTTGAGGCGACACATATTTTTCCCATTTTGCCCGCTCCGTGAAGCCAATGGCACCGAGACTTACCCACCCCTTGTAGTAACGTCCGACAGCAAAAGCAAAAGCCCCATCCTTGCTCGTATGCAATACGAGCAGTGGTTCACAGGGGTCGAGCGCTGTGCCCTGCAGATCATCATAATGCTGAAAGGACTTGTCATCAAAATAGTATTGGGCGGTTGGCAGAAGGCGCATATCGGTACGCATGGTTACTACGCCATAGCGAACTTTGGCACTCGCCGGAACAGTGTCCAGATTGCAATTGTCCTGTGCGATTCGGTAATCAACCTGGGAAATTTTCTTCCCACCCTTGTCATAATGTTCGCCGGGATCGGTTTCCCCACGGAAATCCTGCTGCGCACTGAGTATCAACTCTTTTAGCGTTGCGCGGTCTACTTCTTGCGGATAGGTCAGCAAATCTGTCAAGCTTGACGTTTTCTCTCGTATTGCTTGATTGACGGAGGCAATCTCCTCCCTTGTCAAGCAAAGTTTGTCCCCAGCATGATTCCTCACAGTCCAATAATCAGCAGTGCCCCTGGCACCATGAATGGCAATCGATGCGTAGGACGTACTTCCCATACCAACCAAAACCAGCATCGCCGTGATTGCTACTAAGAAGACATTCTTTTTCCAAGCTATCCTTTGCTGATTCCCCAAAGGGTATTTCTGCATGTGTTTTTCTCCCTTCTTCTGTTAAGATTCTACTTATAAAGCATGATTGCGGCTTTCAACGAAAAGAGCCGCCCCGATATCCCCCTGGATGTTCCCTGGACCACCTTGACATCTATAAATATCCCTATGCTTTGTTTACATTCTATAAAATTATCTGAATTCCTGCTTGTTCTTTGCTAGGTTAGCATTTGGAGGAAGCAGCCACATAGCGTCAGGCGAATATCCCCAACAAATCAACCCCTGTTGGGGAATTTTGGCAACACTGCGAAGTTTACGTAATTGCTTGTACCACAAAAGGCGGCCCACCAGCTCTTTCGAGCCGGTGGACCGCCTTCATCAGTAGGGATGTGTTATTCACATCCCTTTCATAGTTGCAATATGCAATTAGACGAGCTCGATGATAACCATCGGAGCAGCATCGCCACGGCGTACGCCGAGTTTCAGGATACGCGTATAACCGCCCTGGCGGTCAGCGTATTTTGCTGCGATCTCATCGAACAGCTTTCTTACAACATCTTCATCAGACAGGGCTGCGATAGCCTTACGACGAGCGCTCAGGTCGCCACGCTTTGCAAGCGTGATCAGCTGCTCAGCAAATTTGCGGAGCTCTTTTGCCTTAGCTTCCGTCGTCTCAATGCGGCCATATCTGAAGAAGGAAGTAAGAATGCTAGCAAACAGCGCCTTACGGGCTGCGGAGTTACGTCCTAATTTTCTGTAGCTCATTTATTTCCCTCTTTTCAATCGTTGTTTTCTCTCAGAGCCAAACCGAGTTCCTCGAGCTTCTTCTTGACTTCCTCAAGAGATTTGCGTCCGAGGTTGCGGACCTTCATCATGTCATCTTCCGTCTTCTCAGCAAGGTCAGCGACCGTGTTGATGTTGGCGCGTTTCAGGCAGTTGAAGGAACGTACCGAGAGGTCAAGGTCTTCAATGGTCATTTCGAGGACCTTCGAAGAATCATCCTCTACCTCTTCTGGGAAGGATGCCTCCTCCTCCTCAATCTCATCCGGCAGACCGTCCATGTTCTGGAACAGTTTGAGGTGCATGACGAGAATGCCAGCAGCCTTGCTGACAGCTTCTTCCGGACGAAGTGAACCATCGGTCCAAACTTCAAGAATCAGCTTGTCATAGTCCGTGACATTACCTACACGAGTATCCTGTACCGTGTAGTTCACGCGCTGTACCGGGGAGAAAATCGAATCAATTGGAATGATACCAATCGAATCTTCCGGCTTTTTGTTCTTGTCAGCCGGAACATAGCCGCGGCCGCGTTCAACGGTCATCTCAATCTTGAGTTTACCCGTCTCATCAACCGTAGCAATATGGAGGTCCGGATTGAGAATCTCAATGTCGGCATCACAGATGATGTCGGCAGCCGTAACTTCCTTCTCGCCTTCCACGTCAATGCGGATAACCTTCGGCTCGCTCCCTGCCATTTTGAGACAGAGCTGCTTCAGGTTCAGGACGATATTAGTTACGTCATCCCGGACACCCGGAATCGTGGAGAACTCATGGAGAACACCATCAATCCGGATGGAGGTAATTGCAGCACCCTCCAGCGAGGACAGGAGCATACGGCGGAGGCTGTTGCCAAACGTCGTGCCATAACCACGCTCGAGCGGCTCGCAGATGAATTTACCGTAACGGTTGTCTTCACTGATTTCCGCAATTTCAATTTTCGGTTTCTCGATGTCTATCATCTGAAATGAACCTCCTCAATAATCAATGAAACACTATGCACACAGGCACAAATATTCATTATTTGGAGTACAACTCGACGATAGCCTGCTCATTGACAGGAACATCGATCTCATCACGGTTCGGGAAACGAGTTACCGTACCCGTAAGGTTGGCCTGGTCAGCCTGGAGCCATGCCGGAGCGGACAGAGCGTTGTTGCTCTCTTTGAGCTCCTTGAAGAATGCATTGCTCTGGCTCTTCTCGCTAACAGCGATAACATCGTTAGCGGAAACCAGTGCCGAAGGAATGTCCAGACGTTTGCCATTAACCGTGAAATGACCATGACGAACGAGCTGACGAGCCTGACGGCGCGTATTAGCAAGGCCAAGACGGAAAACGACATTGTCAAGACGACGCTCAAGAAGGCCCAGCAGGTTTTCACCCGTTACACCCTGCATCTTCTTTGCTTTATCGTAGTATCCACGGAACTGTTTCTCCAGTACACCGTAGATGAACTTTGCTTTCTGCTTTTCTTTCAGCTGCAGACCATACTCGGAAACCTTACGGTTCGTACGGCGCGGCTGACGTTTCGATTCTTTGGAACGACCAATAACAGCCGGCTCGATGCCAAGTGCACGGCATCTTTTAATGGCTGGTACTCTATCAATTGCCATCTAGTAATTGCACCTCCTATTAAACTCTTCTACGCTTCGGCGGACGGCAGCCATTGTGCGGAATCGGGGTAACATCTTTGATCATGTTAACCTCGAGGCCCGTTGCCTGCAGGGAACGGATTGCGGCTTCACGGCCAGCACCAGGACCCTTAACGTAAACCTCGACCTGCTTGAGGCCGTGCTCCATAGCTGCTTTAGCAGCCGTCTCAGCAGCCATCTGAGCTGCGAACGGAGTGCTCTTACGGGAACCACGGAAACCAAGGCCGCCTGCGCTAGCCCAGGAAAGTGCATTACCGCTCTTATCAGTGAGCGTTACAATCGTGTTGTTGAACGTAGAGCTGATGTGCGCTACGCCATATTCAATGTTCTTACGAACTTTTTTCTTCGTGCGAACTGCTTTCTTAACTGCCACCAGTTAACCCTCCTTTATTAGTCTTTCTTCTTGCCTGCTACAGCCTTTTTCGGGCCTTTACGCGTGCGGGCGTTGTTCTTAGTGTTCTGTCCACGGACAGGAAGGCCAAGACGGTGGCGACGACCACGGTAGCAGCCGATATCAACGAGTCGTTTGATGTTCATCTGACGCTCACGGCGAAGGTCACCTTCGACGAGAACGCTCTTATCGATGGCATCACGAAGTTTTACAACTTCATCCTCCGTGAGGTCACGCGTACGGGTATCCGGGTTGATGCCAGTCTCCTGAAGAAGATCCTTCGAAGTCTTCAAACCAATACCAAAAATGTACGTCAATGCAATTTCAATTCTCTTGTCACGGGGTAAATCTACACCGGCAATACGTGCCATTAATAAAGCACCTCCTTATTCAATAATTAACCTTGTCTCTGTTTATGTTTCGGATTTTCGCAGATGACCATAACACGGCCTTTGCGTTTAATGACTTTGCATTTTTCACAAATCCGTTTTACTGACGGTTTTACCTTCATCTTGTGGTTGCCCCCTTTTCTTTATTGTCAGTCTCATTTTGCTAGTATACCATGTTTAATCCGTCCTGCCTAGTAGCAAACGAAAAAAAAAGGTAAATATTTTTAAACCCGCAAAAGCGGAGATGACTTATTTGAATCGGTAGGTTATACGGCCACGCGTTAAGTCATATGGCGTGAGTTCGATAGTGACTTTGTCACCGGGAAGAATACGGATGAAGTTCATGCGAATCTTGCCGGATACATGCGCCAGTACAACATGACCATTCTCGAGCTCAACCTGGAACATTGCATTCGGCAGTGCCTCCAGAACTTTGCCCTCTACTTCGATAACATCTTGCTTCGACATGTTTTTCTCCTTTTATGGAAATTGGTTGGGCCAAAGTCATCTAAGGAGCTTTTGCATTTTCTTTTAATGCCATGCCCAACAACAGGTTGTCTATCAATTATTTCTTATAATCATTGTAATGGGCGGCAAATATTCGTTTTGCCGCCCTTACAATAACTTCTATCGTTCAGTGAATTTCACCAACAGATATAACTCAGTCTTTCAGGGTCTCAACGAGATCTTTCGTGACTTTGTCAATCGCCTGTCTGCCATCAACTTCCGTATAGATGCCAGCTTTCTGATAATACTCAATCAGCGGCTTCGTGGAAGCTTCGTATACGGAAAGGCGATTCGTCATCGTCTCAGCCGTATCGTCTGCACGCTGGAAGAGCTCGCCACCACATTCATCGCAAACACCATCCTTCTGCGAAGGATTGAATTTAACATGATAGGTAGCACCGCACTTCTTGCAGATGCGACGTCCAACTGCACGCTCAACGAGGTCAGCAGCCGGAACATTGATGTTCAGTACACGCTTCAGGCTCAAACCGAGATCTTTCATGATACCATCGAGAGCATCAGCCTGCTCGACCGTACGCGGGAAACCATCGAGAATGAAACCTTTTTTGCAGTCGTCCTGAGCCAAACGATCGCGCACAATGCCGACCGTAACGGAATCCGGAACAAGATTGCCCGCATCGATATACGACTTGGCAAGCTTGCCCATTTCCGTACCTTCCTTCATAGCAGCACGGAACATGTCGCCCGTGGAGATATGCGGAATGTTGAACTCTTTGACCAGTTCAGCCGCCTGCGTGCCTTTACCGGCACCCGGGGGGCCCATTAACAAGATATGCATGGTTTTGCCTCCTCTTATTTCATGAACCCTTCGTAGTGACGCATTACAATCATGGACTCTATCTGTTTCATCGTCTGCAGCGCAACGCCGACAACGATGAGCAGTGCCGTACCGCCGAAGTAAACGCCTTCAATATGAGTTGCACCAGCAACCAAATTCGGCAGGACTGCGATAAAGGCCAAGAATATGGAGCCCGCAAGGGTGATACGTGTCATGACATGATCTAAATAATCTGCCGTTGGCTGTCCCGGACGAATGCCCGGGATGAAACCACCGTATTTTTTCAGATTCTCTGCCATATCCGATATCTTTACGGTAACCGCAGTATAAAAATAAGTGAAGAAGATGATCATACCGACATATAACGTCGTCTGAAGCGGTTTTCCCCACTCAAGATAACTGGCAATCGTTTTTACCCAGGGAATATCAATAAACTGGGCAATAGTTACCGGAAACATCAGCACGGATGACGCAAAGATTATTGGGATAACTCCCGCCTGGTTAACCTTGAGCGGGATATGGCTGGAATGACCACCATAGGCTTTCTGCCCTACCACACGTTTCGCATAGGAAATCGGGATACGGCGGAAGCCGTTTTCCACGTGAACCACGAATACAACCATCGCAATTGCGATAACCGCAAACATGAATACGCTGAAATAGCTAATCGTACCAGCCTGAACGTAGTGATAAATCGTTCCAATGTTTTTCGGCAAAGCAGCAACGATACCAGCAAAGATGATAAGGGAAATACCATTACCAACCCCCTGAGCCGTTATCTGTTCACCCAACCACATGAGGAACACCGTACCAGCCGTCAGCGTGATTGCAATAATCAAGATGTTGACGGGATTCGGATTTAAAATGGCAGCCTTCAGGCCAATGGACATGCCAATTGCCTGAAAGAATGCCAGCACTACGGTAAGGTAGCGCGTTACCTGAGTGGTTTTCTTATGGCCCTCCTGACCTTCCTTGGACCATTGCTCCAACGTCGGGATAACAACATTCAGCAGCTGAATGATAATCGCGGCGTTGATATACGGAGTAATGGACATTGCAAAGATGGAGAACTTACTGAAAGCACCACCCGAAAAGAGATCTAACAGACCGAAGAGATTGCCATTGGCAAATAATTGCTCAATTGCCGTCGGATCAACTCCCGGTACCGGAATATGGGTTCCCATCCGGAAAATCGCAAACATAATCAACGTAAACGTGATTTTCTGGCGAAGTTCCGGGATTTTCCATACATTGCCAAGGGCTGAGAGCACCTCAGATCACCTCGACTTTGCCGCCTGCTGCCGTAATCTTCTCTTCTGCAGATTTCGTGAAGCCGTTAGCGCGAACCGTCAGCTTCTTCGTGAGCTCGCCATTGCCGAGAACACGGATGCCGTCCTGAACGTTTTTCAGGATACCGGACTCAACCAGAGCTACCGGATCAACCGTTGCACCATCCTCGAAACGATTCAGGGACTCAACGTTAACCTCAGCGTAGGTTTTCGCCCAGATATTCTTGAAGCCACGTTTCGGGAGACGACGATAAAGCGGCATCTGGCCACCCTCGAAGCCAGTGCGAACGCCGCCGCCGCTACGAGAATTCTGACCTTTCATGCCCTTACCGGAAGTCTTGCCGTTGCCGGAGCCAATACCGCGACCTACACGGTTGCGAACTTTACGGGAACCAGCTGCTGGCTGTAATTCATGTAATTTCATCTAGTGCACCTCCTGTTCTATGATTAGTCTGCGATTTCTTCTACTGCGATCAGATGCTCAACTTTGTGGAGCTGGCCACGGATGGCCGGGTTGTCCGGAAGCTCAACAACAGAGTTGATTTTGCGCAGGCCCAGAGCGCGAACCGTCTTGCGCTGCGTTTCCGGGCGGCCGATGAGGCTTCTTTTAAGCGTAACTTTAACTTTTGCCATTGTACAGCCTCCTATTAACCTAAGATTTCCTGAACCGTTTTGCCACGGAGCTCTGCAACTGCTTCAGCATTCTTCAGAGCCTTGAGGCCTTCAACCGTTGCACGAACCATGTTGTTCGGGTTGGAAGAACCGAGGGACTTCGTCAGAATATCCTTGATACCTGCAAGCTCGAGTACGGCACGAGCCGGGCCACCAGCGATGACACCAGTACCTTTTGCAGCCGGTTTAAGCATTACGCGGCCAGCACCGAAGATACCAACCATTTCATGAGGAATCGTGCGCTCATCGAGGAGAGAAACCTCTACGAGGTTTTTCTTTGCATCCTCAACGCCTTTACGGATTGCCTCCGGAACCTCAGCAGCTTTGCCGAGGCCAACGCCAACTTTGCCTTTCTTGTTGCCAACAACGACAAGGGCGCTGAACGAGAAGCGACGGCCGCCTTTGACGACTTTAGCTACTCGATTGATATATACAACTTTCTCCTCAAACTCTGGAGTTTCGTTGTCCATATTTCTAGCCATTCATTTACCTCCTTATATCGATGATTTAGAATTTCAGACCAGCTTCACGAGCGGCCTCAGCCAGAGCAGCAACACGGCCATGGTAAACATAACCGCCACGGTCGAATACGACCTCTTTGATGCCCTTTTCGAGAGCACGTTTAGCAACTTCAGCACCGACAGCTTTTGCAGCCTCGATGTTACCACCGTAGTTCTCGAAACCCTTATCCTGGGAGCTAGCGGACACGAGCGTCACGCCGTTCTCATCATCAATAACCTGAGCGTAAATGTTTGCCAGGCTGCGATAAACGTTGAGGCGCGGACGAGCTGCCGTACCTGCGATATGGTTGCGGACACGCAGATGACGTTTCTGACGTGCCTTGTTCTTATCTGCTTTAAGAAGCACAGGGATTCACTCCTTTCTCGAATCAGTACCTTATTTCTTACCCTTTGCGCCAGCTTTACCCTCTTTACGACGGATATGCTCGCCAGCATATTTGATACCTTTGCCTTTGTACGGCTCCGGCTCACGGAAGCTGCGGATTTCGGCAGCGACCTGGCCAACGACTTCTTTATCGATACCAGAAACCGTGATAGCGTTCGCAGACGGGCACTCGAATTTGATACCCTGCGGCGGCTCAACAACAACCGGGTGAGAGAAACCAAGGGACAGGTTCAGCGTGTTACCCTTAAGCTGGGCACGGTAGCCGACACCATTGATTTCGAGATTCTTGGAGAAACCTTCCGTTACACCAACAACCATGTTGTTGATGAGGGAACGGGACAGACCATGGAGCGATCTGTGGTTCTTATCGTCGGACGGACGCTCAACTTTGCAGATTGCGCCATCGACAGTTACTTTAATATCCGGATGAATATGGCGGGAAAGTTCACCTTTCGGGCCCTTTACTTTGACCAGATTGTCCTCGCCAACCGTAACAGTTACGCCAGCTGGGATTTCAATCGGTGCATTACCAATTCTTGACATCTGTACACCTCCTGACTACTTCGATTACCAAACGTATGCAACGACTTCGCCGCCGAGACCAGCTTTACGAGCCTGTTTGTCGCTCATGATTCCCTTGGACGTGGAAATGATAGCGATGCCGAGGCCGCCGAGAACGCGCGGGAGCTCATCGTGTTTAGCATACTGACGAAGGCCAGGCTTCGAGATGCGTTTGATACCGGAAATAACCTTCTCACGGTTCGGACCGTATTTGAGGGAAACAGTGATGACACCCTGTTTGTTATCCTCAGTGAAGGTGTAGTCATTGATGAAACCCTCTTCCTTCAAGACCTCTGCGATAGCGGTCTTGACTTTGGAACCCGGGATTTCAACACTCTCGTGGAATACATTGTTTGCATTGCGCAAACGAGTCAGCATATCTGCAATAGGATCAGTCATTGCCATTGAATCGATATCCTCCTTTTATCTTTAAATAATTACCAGCTGGCTTTGGTTACGCCAGGAATAGCGCCTTTGTAGCTCTGCTCACGGAAGCAGATACGGCACATGTCAAATTTACGCATGTAGCCGTGCGGACGGCCGCAGATTTTGCAGCGATTATAAGCGCGCGTGGAGAATTTCGGCTCTTTGCTCCACTTTTCTACCATAGACTTCTTAGCCAAATTTCCTTACCTCCTTATGCACTGAACGGCATACCCATGAGTTTCAGGAGCTCTCTGGCTTCTTCATCCGTCTGTGCCGTCGTAACGATAACAATGTTCATGCCACGGATCTTGTCGATTTTATCGTACTCGATTTCCGGGAAGATCAGCTGCTCTTTGAGGCCGATAGCGTAGTTACCGCGACCATCGAAAGCTTTGTCGCTTACGCCACGGAAGTCACGAACACGCGGAAGTGCAACGTTCATGAACTTGTCGAGGAACTGATACATACGCGTGCCGCGCAGCGTTACTTTGCAGCCGATTGGCATGCCTTCACGAAGCTTCCAAGCAGCGAGAGATTTTTTTGCACGAGTCAGCAGCGGTTTCTGACCGGAGATGATCGTCAGATCACCAACAGCAGAATCCAGAGCTTTCGGGTTACCGACAGCTTCGCCAACACCCATGTTGATGATGACTTTCTCGATTTTCGGAAGCTGCATGACGTTTTTATAACCGAATTTCTCGGTCATTGCCTTGCAAACTTCATTCTGGTATTTTTCCTGTAATCTATCCACTTATGCTCCTCCTTTCCTGATTATTTCGTCTGGTCGATAACTTCGCCGCATTTCTTGCAGGCGCGAACCATCTTACCATTTACTTCTTTGTGAGCAACGCGCGTTGCTTTGGAGCAAGCCGGGCAAACGAGCATAACTTTGCAAGCATGCATCGGAGCCTCTTTAACGAGGATACCACCCTGCGGAGCCTTCTGGTTCGGTTTCGTGTGACGTTTTACTTTGTTAACGCCCTCGACAACAACCTTACCTTTTTTCGGCATAGCCGTAACGACTTTGCCCTGTTTGCCTTTATCTTTACCGGACAGCACAACGACCGTGTCGCCCTTTTTTACGTTCAATTTAACGAATGCCAAAATCGCACCTCCTCACAATTAAAGTACTTCAGGAGCCAGAGATACGATCTTCATGAAGTCTTTATCGCGAAGCTCTCTAGCTACCGGTCCGAAAATACGCGTGCCTTTCGGAGTCTTATCGTCTTTGATGATAACGGCTGCGTTCTCATCGAAACGAATGTAAGAGCCATCCGTACGACGCAGGCCTTTTACGCTGCGAACTACAACTGCTTTAACGACATCGCCCTTCTTGACCGTGCCGCCCGGTGCAGCCGATTTGACTGCAGCTACGATTACATCACCAATGTTAGCGTATTTGCGATAAGAACCGCCGAGAACACGGATGCACATGATTTCTTTTGCACCAGTGTTATCGCCAACATTCAGGATAGTTTGCTGTTGGATCATTGTTTGACCTCCTTCTTCGATATTTTTGGATTATTTAGCTCTCTCGATTACTTCGACAACTCTCCAACGTTTCGTCTTGGACAGCGGGCGAGTTTCCATCAGAGAAACTTTATCGCCAACATGAGCATCGTTTTTCTCATCATGGGCATGGAACTTAACCGTTCTCTTTACCGGCTTTTTGTACAGTTTGTGCTGCTCGAGTTCCTCGATAGCAACGACAACCGTTTTATCCATTTTATCGGAAATGACTTTACCGATTCTTACTTTACGTACGTTTCTTTCGCTCATTAGGGAGCCTCCTTCCTTCTGCATATCAGTTTGCGATTAAGCCTTGAGCTCAGTCTCGCGCTGGATCGTCTTAATACGAGCGATCGTCTTCTTTACTTCTTTGATACGCATCGGGTTCTCAAGCTGGCCAGTAGCGAGCTGGAAACGGAGGTTGAACAGTTCCTCTTTGAGCGAAGCAAGTTTCTGGTTAAGCTCGTCAGCACTCATCTCACGAATCTCATTAACCTTCATTTACTTCACCGCCCTCTGCTTTAGTGTCTTCTTTAACAACGAACTTCGTCTTGATCGGCAGTTTGTGGCCTGCAAGACGCATAGCTTCCTGTGCAACTTCACGGGATACGCCGTCCATCTCAAAGAGGACGCGGCCCGGCTTAACAACTGCAACCCAGTATTCCGGCGAACCTTTACCGGAACCCATGCGGGTCTCAGCCGGTTTAGCCGTTACCGGCTTATCCGGGAAGATTTTAATCCAAACCTGACCGCCACGTTTGATGTAACGGGTCATAGCGATACGAGCAGCCTCAATCTGGCGGTTCGTGATCCAAGCCGGCTCAAGAGCGACCAGACCATACTCACCATGGCTAACCGTGTTGCCGCGATGAGCTTTACCCTTCATACGGCCACGGAACTGTTTGCGATATTTTACTCTCTTTGGTAATAACATTAAGCTTCGCTCCCTTCAGCTACAGCCTTGCGCTGCTTTCTTTCCGGAAGAACTTCACCCTTGAAGATCCATACTTTTACGCCGATATCGCCGTAAGTCGTATGAGCCGTTGCCGTACCATAATCGATATCAGCACGCAGCGTGTGAAGAGGAATGCTGCCTTCGCGGTAGGATTCCTTGCGGGCAATTTCTGCACCGCCGAGACGGCCACCCAGAGCGACCTTGATGCCCTTTGCGCCGAGACGCATCGTGCGGCCAACGGCCTGCTTCATTGCGCGGCGGAAAGCGATGCGGCGCTCCAGCTGCTGAGCGATGTTCTCAGCAACAAGCGTTGCGTCCATATCCGGCTGTTTGATTTCAGCAATGTTGATGTCAACACGTTTTTCCGTGTATTTTTTCAGACCTTCTTTGATCTGCTCAATGCCCGAACCACCGCGGCCGATTACCATACCCGGTTTAGCAGTATGGATCGTCAGCTTAAGACGGTTTTTGCTGCGCTCCGTCTCGATTCTGGACACACCGGCTGCCTGAAGGCTCTGCTTCAGATAGTCACGGATTTTAATATCTTCATGCAGGTTTGCTGCAAAATCTTTATCTGCATACCACTTAGCATCCCAAGTCTTGACGATGCCAAGACGAATACCATGCGGATTTACTTTCTGACCCAATCCGTTTCCCTCCTTATTAGTTCTTCTCGTCGACGACGATGGTTACATGGGACGTGCGCTTCAAAATCTTGAAAGCCTGTCCACGGGAACGCGGATGGATACGTTTGAGCGTCGGACCCTGGTCAGCGAAAGCCGTTTTGATAAACAGCTTATCAACGTCCATATCAAAATTGTTCTCAGCGTTTGCAACAGCGGAACGCAGAACCTTCTCTACTACATCAGCGCCAGCTTTCGGCGTGAATTTAAGGATCGCAAATGCCTCTGCAACGTTCTTGCCACGGATAAGATCCAGGACGATACGAACTTTGCGCGGAGTGATGCGAACAAATTTAGCTACTGCTTTAGATTCCACAAGGATTCTCCTTTCGCAAAATTATCTAAGTCCGGTCTTTCTCTCTTCGCCAGCATGACCCTTGAACGTACGGGTCGGTGCGAATTCGCCGAGTTTATGACCAACCATATCTTCCGTGATGTAAACCGGCACATGTTTACGGCCGTCATGAACGGCAATCGTATGACCGACGAAATCAGGGAAAATCGTGGAGCTTCTCGACCAGGTCTTTACAACTTTTTTATCGTTAGCTTCGTTGAGAGCCTCGATTTTCTTCATGAGGCTTTCTGCAACGTAAGGTCCCTTTTTAATAGATCTTGACAAAGTGTCTCCTCCTTTCGTCAGGCAGCATCAGGCAGCCTGTCGATTTCTATGATTATTTCGTACGTCCTTTGACGATGAGACGATCCGAAGCTTTCTTGCGACGAGTCTTGGCACCCATAGCGCATTTGCCCCACTTCGTAACAGGGTTCTTGCGGCCGACTGGGGAACGACCCTCACCACCACCATGCGGATGGTCATTCGGGTTCATTGCAGTACCACGGTTCTCCGGACGAACGCCCAGCCAACGGTTACGGCCTGCTTTACCAATCGTGATGTTCTCATGCTCGTGGTTACCAACTTCACCGATCGTTGCACGGCAGTTGATGTGAACCTTACGGAGCTCGCCAGACGGCATACGAAGGAGAGCATAATCGCCTTCCTTTGCCATGAGCTGAGCAGAAGTACCAGCACTACGAACGAGCTGAGCACCCTTGCCAATCTTGAGCTCAATATTATGGATCGTCGTACCAACCGGAATGTTCTTCAGCGGAAGAGCGTTACCGACTTTGATATCGGATTCCGGACCGGAAACAACCTTGTCACCAACCTTGAGACCATTCGGTGCGAGGATGTAGCGCTTCTCACCATCAACATAGTTGAGGAGAGCAATGCGCGCGCTGCGGTTCGGGTCGTACTCGATGGTAGCGACGCGAGCCGGGATACCGTCCTTATTGCGTTTGAAGTCGATCACGCGATAAAGACGTTTGTGGCCGCCACCCTGATGGCGAACGGTCAGTTTACCCTGCTGGTTACGGCCGCCTTTTTTCGTCAGGCGCTCAGTCAGGGATTTCTCAGGCTTGCTTGCCGTGATTTCGTCGAACGAAGCAACGGTCATGAAGCGACGGCCTGCAGAATATGGTTTAAAACTCTTTACTGCCACTTAAATGTACCTCCTTTTCTCAATTATGCTTCGAAGAACTCAATGCTTTCGCCAGCAGCGAGTTTAACGATAGCTTTTTTATAGTCAGAACGCTTGCCCATCGTACGGCCCATGCGTTTCGTTTTCCCCAGTACATTGACTGTGTTGACTTTTTCAACTTTAACGTTGAAGATTTCAGCAACAGCTTTAGCAATCTCGATCTTGTTGGCTGCTTTCGCAACAACGAAGACGTATTTGCCCTCAGCCATGAGCTGAGTCGTTCTCTCAGTGATCAGCGGACGGATCAGGATATCACGTGCTTCCATTATGCGAATACCTCCTCGATACGGGTGATGGCATCCTTCGTGATGAACAGTTTGTCATGATTCAGGATATCAAAGACATTCAGGCCCATCGTGTTGATAGCTTTTACACCCGGAATGTTGCGTGCGGACTTCTCTACATTCTCAGCTTCATCGCAAGTGATGAGGAGTGCTTTGGAGTCAACGCTGAAATCGCCAAGCATTTTGACGACCTGGCTCGTTTTCGGAGCATCAAAGTTGAGGCTGTCGAGAACTACGAGCTCACCGCTCTTAACTTTATCGGAAAGTGCGCATTTGATAGCGAGGCGACGCTGTTTACGCGGCATCGTGAAAGCGTACTTACGCGGATGCGGACCGAAGACCGTACCACCGCCGACCCACAGCGGGCTGCGCGTCGAACCAGCACGTGCACGACCAGTGCCTTTCTGCTTCCAAGGTTTGCGGCCACCACCACGGACGAAGCTTCTCGTCTTCGTAGCATGCGTGCCGAGGCGCTGTGCTGCGAGCTGCATTACAACAGCCTGATGCAGAAGGCCTGCGTTCATCTCTACGCTGAAGATGCTGTCATTCAATTCGATATCGCCAACTTTTTTGTTGGTGATGTCATAAACTGCTACATTAGCCATAATTTAGGTTTTCCTCCTTCCAATTAGTTTTTGCCCGGTTTAACGGTATTTTTGATCACAACGAAGCTCTTCTTCGGGCCCGGAATAGCGCCCTTGATGAGAATGAGATTGCGGTCTGCATCAACACGGACAACCGTGAGGCG
Organism: Selenomonas sp. ND2010; assembly: GCF_000702005.1. Taxonomy (GTDB): domain Bacteria; phylum Bacillota; class Negativicutes; order Selenomonadales; family Selenomonadaceae; genus Selenomonas_A. Next base: position 134,519 of record NZ_JNKI01000003.1, read on the forward strand.
CTGAACCGTAACGCGCTCGCCACCCATGCGGCCCGGCAGCTTCTTGCCTTTGAGCACGCGTCCACCAGGACCACTGATCATTGCGCCAGTGGAACCCGGCTCGCGGTGGGATTTGGAACCATGTCCCATAGGACCACGGGCGAAGTTGTGACGTTTGATACCGCCGGCAAAACCTTTACCTTTGGAAGTACCCGTAACATCGACTAATTCTCCAGCACTAAATATGTCAACGCCGATGGAATCACCGACTTTATATTCAGAAGGATCCTGAAGACGCATCTCGCGGATGAATTTGACCGGTTTAACACCAGCTTTAGCGAAATGACCCTTCATTGGTTTATTTACTTTAAATTCCTTAACTTCACCGAAGCCAAGCTGAACAGCATTGTAACCGTCATTTTCGACCGTCTTGTTCTGGATAACGATGTTGTTACCAGACTCAACAACCGTAACAGGAACAACTTTGCCCTCTTCCGTGAAGATCTGAGTCATGCCCAGTTTTCTACCTAAAATTGCTTTAGACATTCATTCCACCTCCTCGGATTATAATTTGATTTCGATGTCTACACCAGCCGGAAGGTCAAGGCGCATCAGCGCATCCACCGTCTTGTTCGTCGGCTGCAGGATGTCGATAAGACGCTTATGAGTTCTCATCTCGAACTGCTCGCGGGAATCTTTATTGACATGCGGGGAACGCAAAATCGTGTAGATATTTTTCTCCGTCGGGAGTGGAATCGGACCAGATACCATTGCACCAGTCTTCTTTGCAGTATCCACAATCTTTACTGCGCTCTGATCGAGGGCTTTATGATCATAAGCCTTCAAACGGATTCTAATCTTTTGATTCTTAGACAATTGTTTTTCCTCCTTATCGTCCGGACTCTCGGCCCAAACATTTCTCCGTAACAGTTCCCTCGGACAATGCCGAGCCATCTGCCACGTCATCGCATTGGGGGGTACCATATTATTTTAAACCTTTAAATAAGAGCGACGCGAGCGCCGCTCTTACCTATGGTTTAATTGACTTGGAAATTAGCCTTCAACTTCCGTTACGCGGCCAGCACCAACCGTGTGACCACCTTCGCGGATAGCGAAACGCAGACCCTTCTCGATAGCGATCGGGGTGATGAGCTCAACGTCCATCTCGACGTTATCGCCAGGCATAACCATCTCCGTGCCAGCCGGCAGGGAAACAACACCCGTAACGTCCGTCGTACGGAAGTAGAACTGCGGACGATAGTTCGTGAAGAACGGAGTATGACGGCCGCCCTCTTCTTTCGTCAGGACATAAACCTGAGCTTTGAACTTCGTGTGCGGGTTGATCGTGCCCGGCTTAGCCAGAACCTGGCCGCGCTCGATCTCTTTGCGGTCGATACCACGGAGCAGAGCACCGATGTTATCACCAGCAACAGCGCTGTCGAGCATCTTACGGAACATCTCGATACCCGTAACAACCGTCTGTTTCGGCTCATCCTGCAGACCAACGATCTCAACCGTATCGTTCAGTTTCAGCTCACCACGCTCAACACGGCCCGTAGCAACCGTACCACGGCCAGTGATCGTGAAGACGTCCTCGACCGGCATCAGGAACGGTTTATCCGTGTCACGAGTCGGAGTCGGGATGTACTCATCAACAGCGTTCATGAGCTCAACAATCTTAGCTTTCATGTCAGCATCGCCCTCGAGAGCTTTCAGAGCGGAACCAGCAACAACAGGAATGTCATCGCCCGGGAAATCGTAGCTGGAGAGCAGCTCACGAACTTCCATCTCTACGAGCTCGAGAAGCTCTTCATCGTCAACCTGGTCAACTTTGTTCAGGAAGACAACGATTGCCGGAACACCGACCTGACGAGCGAGCAGGATGTGCTCACGAGTCTGCGGCATCGGGCCATCAGCAGCGGAAACAACCAGGATAGCACCATCCATCTGAGCAGCACCAGTGATCATGTTCTTGACATAGTCAGCATGGCCCGGGCAGTCAACGTGTGCATAATGACGTTTCTGCGTCTCATACTCAACGTGTGCCGTGTTGATGGTGATACCGCGCTCACGCTCTTCCGGAGCTTTATCGATATCTGCATAATCCTCGAATGCAGCCTTGCAGCCTTCCGTCTCGGACAGAACTTTCGTGATAGCAGCCGTCAGCGTCGTCTTGCCATGGTCAACGTGACCAATGGTGCCGATGTTAACATGCGGTTTAGTTCTTTCAAACTTTTCTTTAGCCATTGTAAAATTTTCCTCCCTTATTCGCCTTTGTTTTTAGCAATAACCTTTTCGGCTATATTTTTAGGAACTTCATCATAGTAAGCTACTTCCATGCTGTAGTTCCCTCGGCCCTGAGTTTTGGAACGGAGATCCGTCGAATAACCGAACATTTCGGAAAGCGGAACAAATCCGTTGATGACCTGAGCACCATTGCGCGCTTCCATACCATCGATACGACCGCGGCGGGAGTTCAGATCGCCGATTACATCGCCCATGTACTCTTCCGGAACGACGACTTCGACTTTAACGTACGGCTCAAGGAGAACCGGGTTAGCCTTTTCGCAGCCGTTCTTGAATGCCATGGAGCCAGCAACCTTGAATGCTGCCTCAGAGGAGTCGACCTCGTGATAAGAACCATCGAATACGATAGCCTTGATGTCGACCATCGGATAACCAGCGACAACACCAGCTTCCATAGCCTGCTTTACGCCGGCCTCGATCGGGTTGATGAATTCCTTCGGAATCGCACCACCAACGACCTTGTTTTCGAAGCTGAAGCCTTCGCCCGGCTCCTGCGGAATGAGTTCGAGCCAGCAATGACCATACTGACCATGACCACCGGACTGACGAACAAACTTACCTTCAGCCTTAACCGTATTACGGATCGTCTCACGATATGCAACCTGCGGCTCACCGACTTTGCAGTCAACATGGAACTCGCGGAGCATACGGTCAACGATAATCTGGAGGTGAAGCTCACCCATACCAGAGATGATCGTCTGGCCAGTTTCCTGATCTGTGCGAACACGGAACGTCGGATCCTCTTCCGCGAGTTTCTGGAGCGCAACGCCCATCTTCTCCTGGTCGTTCTTCGTTGCCGGCTCAACAGCAACAGAGATAACCGGATCCGGGAATTCCATGGACTCGAGGATAATCGGATGTGCCTCATCGCAGAGCGTGTCGCCCGTCGTCGTATCTTTCAGACCGACAGCAGCAGCGATGTCACCGGAGTAAACCTTATCGATTTCCTTACGGTTGTTGGCATGCATCTGGAGGATACGGCCAATACGCTCTTTCTTGCCCTTCGTGGAGTTGAATACGTAGGAACCTGCATCGAGTACACCGGAGTACACACGGAAGAATGCAAGCTTACCGACGTACGGGTCAGTCATGATCTTGAATGCCAGTGCGGAGAACGGCTCGCTGTCGCTAGACGGGCGATGGTCTTCTGCACCAGTATCCGGATTTACACCAGCGATCGGCGGGATATCCGTCGGAGCCGGCATATAATCAACGATGGCATCGAGCAGCGGCTGAACGCCCTTGTTGCGATACGACGTACCGCAGGTTACCGGAACGAGTTCACCAGAGAGGGTACCCTTACGGATTACCTTCTTGATCTCCTCTTCCGAAATCTCTTCGCCACCGAGATATTTCTCCATGAATTCGTCATCGAGCTCGGAGAGAGCCTCTAAGAGTTTCTCACGATACTCATCAGCCTGCTCTTTCATGTCAGCCGGGATCTCAACCTCGTCAGCAACTTTGCCGAGGTCATCCTCATAAACGATGGCTTCCATCTTGACCAGGTCGACGATGCCTTCGAACGTGTCCTCAGCGCCGATCGGCAGCTGGATTGCAACGGCATTAGCCTGCAGACGCTCGTGCATCATATTGATAACGTTGAAGAAGTTTGCGCCGGTGATGTCCATCTTGTTGACATACGCCATGCGCGGAACATGATAGCGCTCAGCCTGACGCCATACGGTCTCAGTCTGCGGCTCAACGCCACCACGTGCAGTCAGAACTGCAACTGTGCCATCAAGGACACGTAAGGAACGCTCAACCTCTACCGTGAAATCCACGTGACCCGGCGTATCAATAATGTTGATACGATGGTCTTTCCAGTGACAGGTCGTTGCAGCAGACGTAATCGTGATACCACGTTCCTGCTCCTGAACCATCCAGTCCATGGTAGCAGCGCCTTCATGAACCTCACCGATTTTGTGATTTACACCCGTGTAGAAGAGGATACGCTCAGTAGTAGTCGTTTTACCGGCATCGATGTGAGCCATGATACCGATATTACGAGTTTTTTCAAGGGAATACTCTCTTGCCACTTTTAATATCGCTCCTTAATAATTATAAGAAAGGATTACCAACGATAGTGAGCGAAAGCCTTGTTGGCCTCTGCCATCTTGTGCGTATCTTCTTTCTTTTTAATAGCTGCGCCCGTGTTGTTTGCGGCATCCATGAGCTCGCCCGAGAGGCGCTCATCCATGGTCTTCTCACCGCGGAGACGTGCGTAGTTGACGATCCAGCGAATGCCGAGCGTCATACGACGATCCGGACGAACCTCAACCGGAACCTGGTAGTTAGCACCACCGACGCGACGTGCGCGTACCTCGAGAACCGGCATAACGTTTTTGAGAGCAGTCTCAAAAACTTCCAATGGATCCTTGCCCGTTTTAGCACGGATCGTTTCGAACGCATCATATACAACGCGTTCAGCAACGCTCTTCTTACCAGAAAGCATTACTTTGTTGATGAATTTCGTAACCGTTTTGCTGTGGTACACCGGATCCGGCAGTACGTCACGCTTAGGTACGGAACCTTTTCTTGGCATTGATTTACCTCCTTATCATAGTCTTCATTTACGAAGCTGTATTATTTCTTTTTCGCGCGTTTCGCACCGTACTTCGAACGGCCCTGACCACGATCCTGCACACCGGCAGTATCGAGAGAACCACGAATGATGTGGTAACGAACACCTGGCAGATCCTTAACACGACCGCCGCGGATCAGAACAACACTATGCTCCTGAAGATTATGACCAATGCCCGGGATGTATGCGGTAACCTCGATGCTGTTCGTCAGACGAACACGAGCTACCTTACGCAGTGCCGAGTTCGGTTTCTTCGGCGTAGACGTGTATACACGCGTGCAAACGCCACGTTTCTGCGGGCAATTCTTGAGTGCTGGTGCTTTGGACTTCTCCTGCATGCTCTTTCTGCTCTTACGAACTAACTGGTTGATAGTAGGCATACATGCACCTCCTTCCTTCATATTGAGAATTTATTATTTATTAAAACTCCAAAGCGATGCTTTAAAGTTTTTAACAAATATACTAGAACCTTACTTCAGGACCGCCACCGCTGCAGCACCGACTTCGATGCCGCAGGCCTGTCCAAGAACCTTCATCGTCTCCGCATGGCCTACCGGAATTTCACTTTCCTGGCAAAGCACTTTCAGCGGCTCGATAACCCGGTCGTCTGCGTCATCCGCAACAAAAACCGTCTGGACATTCCCACGTTTCACAGCTTTGGTAGCCTGTTTGATACCAATCACCCGATTGGCACTTTTCAGTGTATCCAGTGTCATTGTTTTCACTCCCCTGTATCACTAAATCATGCGCTCAAATCAGGCACTTCTATATATTAGCACCCGCCAAAATGCTTGTCAACACTTTATTTATAAAGATTCATGTGTACACGCTACCAAGCGTATCACACCTTAAAAATTTTTTTCATTTTTATAAAAAAGTCCACGAGTAATAAACAATCCCCCGGCTAAGATGGATTATCCTCTTAACCGGGGGATTGTTTTCAATATTTATTATTTGTTATCCGAAATAACCTTCTTAGCTACTTCAACAACATGCTCAACCGTGAAACCAAATTTCTTGAAGAGCAACGGTCCCGGAGCTGAAGCACCAAAGCCCTCCATGCAAATGGATGCACCATCAAGGCCTACATATTTGCCCCAGCCAAAATCCGAAAGTGCCTCAACCGATACACGGGCACGAACATTCTTCGGCAGGACACTTGCCTTGTACGCATCACTCTGCTGTTCAAAGAGATCCAAGCACGGCATCGAAACAACGCGAACATCCAATCCTTCTTTAGCAAGCTCAGCCTGAGCATCAACAGCCAGCGAAACTTCCGAACCAGAAGCCATCAGGATACCATCCATGTTAGCCGCATCCTTTGCCTCGGAAACGACATAAGCACCCTTGAGCGCCTCTTTGCTGGAGCCAGCCAGCTGTGGCAGATTCTGACGAGTCAACACCAGTGCCGTCGGCGTCTTATCCGCCGTGATAGCTAAATACCAGCCAGCAGCCGTTTCCGTAGCATCAGCCGGACGGAATACATTGAGATTCGGCATAGCGCGCAGCATGGCGAGCTGTTCAATCGGTTCATGCGTCGGACCATCTTCGCCAACGCCAATGCTGTCATGCGTCAGTACATAAGTAACCGGAATATTCATAAGCGAAGCCAGACGCATCATTGGTTTCGTATAATCACTGAATACGAAGAACGTAGCGACATACGTACGAAGTCCGCCATGAAGCGTAATGCCGTTAGCCATAGCAGCCATAGCCAGCTCACGAATACCAAAATGCAGGTTGCGGCCAGCATAGTTATCCTTGCTGAAATCGCTCTCGCCATTCATCATCGTCTTGTTGGACGGTGCCAAGTCAGCACTACCACCGATGAGCTGCGGAACCATATCCTTGATGCGATTAATCATAACACCGGAAAGGTTGCGCGTTGCCTGTGCTTTATCTTCATAAGCCCAGAATGCTTCGTCATTCATCAGCTGCTCTGCATCAACCGGAGCATGGAATTTCTCCCAACGAGCTTTTTCTTCCGGGAATTTCTCGCAATACTCAGCAAAGAGCTTATTCCATTTCTCCTCCTCAGCTGCACCCTGGGCAGCGAGTTCTTCGTAATGTGCATAAACCTCCTGCGGAATGTTGAAGGTCTTCTCCGGTTCCGGCCAGCCAAGATTCTCCTTAAGGGCTTTTACATTCTCTTCACCCAGCGGTTCGCCATGAGCACTAGCCTTGCCCTGTTTAGCCGGGCAACCGTAACCAATCTGCGTCTTGACCGTGATGAAGGACGGATGTTCTTTATCTGCCTTAGCAGCCTCAATTGCCTTGCCAATAGCTTCAAGGTCATTGCCATCTTCAACCGTAATCGTCTGGAAGCCGAAAGATGCCATACGAGCCTGAACATTCTCCGTGAAAGCAATATCCGTGTCACCTTCGATGGAAATCTTGTTGGAATCGTAGAGGATAATCAGTTTGGACAGTCCCAGCGTACCAGCCAAAGAGAAAGCCTCGGAGGAAATACCTTCCATCATGCAACCATCGCCACCCAATGCGAAGGTATAATGGTCAACGACTTCATAACCCGGACGATTGAATTCAGCAGCCAGATGCGCCTCAGCCATTGCCATACCAACAGCCATGCCCATACCAGCACCCAGCGGGCCAGTCGTAGCTTCAACACCCACCGTATGACCATACTCAGGATGTCCCGGCGTCAGCGACCCATCCTGGCGGAACTGCTTCATATCATCCAGCGTCAGGCCATAGCCAAAGAAGTGAAGCAGGGAATACAGCAGCGAGGAACCATGGCCGCCCGAAAGTACAAAACGATCGCGGTTCGCCCATTTCGGGTTCTTGCCGTTATGCTTCATATGTTTAGCCCACAGCTCATAAGCCATAGCTGCACTGCCGAGCGGCAGCCCCGGATGACCGGAATTAGCCTTTTGGATTGCATCTGCTGCCAAAACACGAATGGCATTAACACAAGTCGTATCGATGTTACTCAAGGTATATCTCTCCTTATCCTATGAAAGATTTGTATTATATCACAAACTTCATTCTACTAGATTCCTCGGTAAATGTACAGTATTCTTGCGTATTTTCATAAATTTCTTTTATTGCTTCGTAAGAAACGATTATATACGGTTTCATTGTTTGACAATTGCCGAATAAAAATCAGAAATTACGTAAATCCGGACGCAATTCTTGCGCACGCCCCATATAGACATGCTGAATTTCAGACTGTTTGCGTTCGGTATCCACTAATAACAAAACACGGATGCAATGATCCATCGATTCATCAATCGCACATTGGCGCGTATCAAATAATGGAACTAAATCAAAGCCCGGAAGCTGACGAGCACCTGTAGATGGAAATGCTGCGGTGAGGTCATCCGTAGCAGAAAAAATAACTGCACCAATGTCCTCAGCCTGCACTTTATTGCGGCGCAAAATCTGCGACAACAAAATCCTAGCAGCCTGCCATATCTCTTCTTTTTTGTTTTCTCCAACGGTGATAGCACCACGAATGCCTCTCATGGTTTTTCTCCTCCTTAACGGCCTTTATGTATTTCCCATATTATACGCATACTGAGTACAAACGCTATCAAATACCCCACAAAACCCAGCAACGGAATCTCCATGATTTTAGGAGTCATCTGCGTTGTACAAATCGTACTAGATCCTAAAAGCAATGCAGCCACCAGCAAAGCTAAAATGAGCTTATTGATCATTTGGTCTACTTTGCGCAATGGCTCTTCTGAGCCGGTGAGGTCCAGATTTACTTTTGTCTGACCACTCATGGTCATCTTCAAGATATCCGAAATTTGTTCAGGAAGCTGAGCGGACTTCCGCAACAAGAGGAACCCCTCCCGTTTTGCCTTATCCAGCTCATCCCGCCAATGGAAGTGTTTCTTATAATCTAAGGCTAGACTTTTCGCAAAGATTTCTACGAAACTTACCTTAGGACAGCACATTCGCATAACGCCCTCGACTGTCAACACACCACGTGCAAACATGGATAGCCCCTGTGGACAACCAATATGATGAACCCTCATAAGATTCATGATTTGACGAGTCAACACACCCATCTGCAAATCGCTAAAATCCAAAGAACTATATTGAGACAGCATCGCATCAATATCCTGATAAAGGGCTGTGTGATTGATTTTCCCTCGAACCACACCTAAGGATAGAACCGCCGCCTTCATCTCAAAGGTATCATGACTGGTCAAGGCAAATACCGCTTTGCGGATTGCTGCCCGATCTCTGCCTGAAAGACGTCCAACCATCCCCAAATCCAGCCATACGATCCGGCCATTCCGTATCCAAATATTTCCCGGATGTGGATCAGCATGGAAAAAACCATCTTCAATAATCTGCTTGACATAGTTCTCGCCCAACCGATGCCCCAATTGATCAATATCATAGCCGCGGCTTTTTAGTTGTTCAAAATCATCGATACGAATTCCCTCAACAGATTCCATTACCAGAATGTGTTGCGTCGACAATTGCCGGTAAACATGAGGACAGGAAATATATTCTATATCACGATTCAAATGCTGAAATTCTTCAATATGATCGGCTTCCATGAGAAAATCCATCTCCTGTTTGGCGATGGTCCACATCTCATCCAACACCATATTGAAATCCACCACATCCTGCGAATGGCTCACAATCTTCAAAAGCGTTGCCGCCCGTTTCAGCAGAACGATGTCCTGGTTCATGATATCGTAGATACCAGGCCGTTGAACCTTGACGACTACCTTTTCCCCCGTGTTCAGTATTGCCCGATGGACCTGCGCAATGCTGGCCGACCCCAGTGCTTCTTCGTCAATATAGGAAAACACCTTATTCCAGCGCCTACTGTATTCCTGTTCGATTACCCCTAAGATAACCGAAAACGGCAGTGGCTTGGCCGACGACTGCAGTTTCATCAATTCATCGCAATACTCCGGCGGCAAAAAATCCGGGCGCATACTCATGACTTGCCCTAATTTGACAAAAGTCGGGCCCAAATCTTCCAGCACCAGGCGAAGTTTGGTCGGCGTCATCCCACGAACAACATCGCGTTTGCGCAAGACGCCCACCATCCCCCGCAGTCTGGCAGTAGCTCCAGCATCTTCTATTTTATTTTGAAAGAAATCTCCAAGCATAGCGCCAGACTCCTTCAAGAATAAATCCGTGATTATTTCTTATATTTTTCCGCTAACTGCTGCTTGACCGTCTCGTTGGAAAGATAATCATCATAAGTCGAGACACGATCAACAACGCCATCCGGCGTGATTTCGATAATGCGGTTGGCAATGGTTTGAACGAACTCATGGTCATGTGACGTGAAAAGTGCCGTGTGATTGAAAGCAATCATACCATTATTGAGCGCCGTAATCGACTCCAGGTCAAGATGGTTGGTCGGCTCGTCCAAGATCAAGACATTAGCCCCCGAAAGCATCATACGGGAGAGCATGCAACGTACGCGCTCACCACCGGAGAGAACTGACGCCTTCTTAAGGCTCTCCTCACCGGAGAACAGCATACGTCCCAGAAACCCGCGAACGAAAGTCTCATCCGGGTCCTTGGAATACTGGCGAAGCCAATCCACCAAGCTCAGATCAACACCATCAAAATACTTGCTGTTATCTGCCGGCAGATAAGCGCGCGTCGTGGTAACGCCCCATTTAAACGTACCAGCATCCGGTTCTTCCTCTCCCATGAGAATCTTGAACAGCATCGTCTTGCCAATGGTATTAGGGCCAACAAAGGCAACTTTATCTCCCTTTTTCAGCGTAAAGCTGACGTTCTTTAATACCTGCTCGCCATCTACAGTCTTACAAAGACCATCTACCTGCAGGAGCTGGTCACCTGCCTCACGGTCCGGGGAAAAGGCAATATACGGATAACGGCGCGAAGACGGCTTGATGTCCTCAACCTGAATCTTATCGAGCAGTTTCTTGCGGCTCGTTGCCTGTTTGGATTTAGCGGCATTAGCGGCAAACCGAGCAATGAATGCCTGCAATTCCTTAATTTTCTCCTCAGCCTTCTTGTTCTGCTCTTTCTGTAACTGCAGGGCCAACTGGCTGGACTGATACCAGAAATCGTAGTTACCGGTATAGAGTTTGATCTCACCAAAGTCGACATCGCAGATATGCGTGCAGACCTGATTGAGGAAATGACGGTCATGCGATACGACGATAACCGTATTTTCAAAGCCAGCCAGGAAGTTTTCCAGCCAGTTGATGGACTCGACGTCCAAATGGTTGGTCGGCTCGTCCAGCAAAAGGATGTCCGGATTGCCAAAAAGTGCCTGAGCCAAGAGTACACGGACTTTTTCCTTAGCCGTAAGCTCCGACATCATCATCTCATGCTCTGCATCTGGAATTCCCAGACCATTGAGCAGACGTGCCGCCTCAGATTCCGCATCCCAGCCGTTGAGTTCTGCAAATTCAGCTTCAAGCTCCGAAGCTTTCATACCATCTTCTTCACTGAAATCCGGTTTTGCATAAAGCGCATCCTTCTCGTCCATAATCTGAACGAGACGCTTATTGCCCATGATAACCGTGCGTAAGACCTGATATTCGTCAAACGCATAATGATCCTGCTGCAGAACCGAAAGGCGTTCCCCCGGCGTAATCTCAATATGACCGCCAGTCGGTTCAATTTCTCCAGACAGCAATTTCAAAAAAGTCGATTTGCCAGCACCATTTGCACCGATAATACCGTAGCAATTTCCCGGCGTAAACTTGAGATTGACATCCTTGTACAGGACGCGCTTACCGAACTGGAGGCTCACATTGTTGGTTGTAATCATTTCGTCTTTATTTCCCTTCTTGGATATATATGAATAATTGGTCGATTGCTATTTACTTCGTCAGCATAGCCCGGAACATGCTCATGATGCTCTGTCCATAGCTGTATCCCGGCACAGCCCAACGGCCATTGAGGTCTCCCCAATGCCCCAACGTAGTGGAGCCATACGAAGAACGAACCAGTGCATAACGAGGATCTACCACAGTCGCCGACGGCTGACGCGTTGATGCATAAGCCAATAAATGCTGAATTTGAGCACGCACTCCCATCCGAGCCGAATCAAAATAAGCACCCTTTACCTGGCTGCTGGTAGTGCCAAGCCCACAATAATTGTTCTGATCCGGTGTAACCGTACCACCATAACGGAAAAATCCCGTTTCCTTCAGAGCCTGTGCAAACGCCACATCTGGACGAATCCCCTCACGGGCTCCCTCTTCGTAATAATAGGATACCAATTCTTGCGGCGTTACCGAAATATTCGGAGTCGGATTGACGCTGAGCAGATAATCGACACACTGCTGCTGGCTAGCCATCGGCGTACCGATAATGGAATCATCGTATTCTGAAACGGTCGTCGGTACGCTGACAGAAGAATTGCTTACTTCCTCCGTACCGCTTTTATGCGCTTTCAAGATAGCATCAATGCGGTCCTGAAATATCTGTTGCTGCGCATTACGGGACACATTACGACTATTCCCCGCATTAACCGAACGCGTCGTCGTTACCATTGTCTGGTCCGTTCTGCTCGAATGACGCGCTTCACCAAACGATGACATAGATAGCATCAATGCCCCTGCCAACGTACCGGCAACTATCATTTTCGGATAACGATTAAAACTCACGAAATGTACACTCCTTAATCTTTTTTACTAACTTCTCTACAATATATGAAGCTCACAGAGCTGCATAAACAAAATACAGGACAAACATTGCCGCCAATAGCCATGACGCAACGGGAATCTGTTTCCCCTCGCCAGCAACTCCGTGCAACAGACAATAGCCAATCACAGCGGCTCCCAGACCTGCAGCCATACTGCCCGACAACGGCATAATCAGCAGCAGGCTGGCAGCCGCCGCCAATTCCGGCAGGTCCCATTTGACAGAATGATGTTGAAATTCACGTATCATCCGCTGAATCAGCATAAAGCCTGCTCCCACTAATACAGGAACAACCATTACCGGAAAATCCGCCAGCGAACGCAGCGCTGGTTCACAGAACAACGCTGCTGTCAATAGTATCGCTGCTCCCAAAGCAGTCATAAAGCCACGACCACCGCAACTCATTCCTACAGCCGATACCGGTGACAAAGATACCGGAAGGCTGCCCCCTAATGACGACACACAGCCCATCGCAAAAATTGCCGTCAATGACTTTGCCCTTTTCCGCGATTCACGCAATTCCTCAGGAAGCACCTGCAAGGCAGACCAATTCATACTTCCCCATATCACCAACAGGGTGAGAACGGCAGCTATTAAATGGACAGCTTCCCCATCATTTTCTGCCACCAAATTTAACTGCCCAGCGACTTTATCCAAGCCCTCTGGAAGCATAAACGGTGCATCAGGAACAGCCCAAAAGCCTTCCGCGAAGGAAACAACCGACATAAACGCGAAGCCCCAAAGCAAAGCGCCACGAAACTGCATCGCCATCATAATCAAGGTGAGCAAAATCCCCATAAGACCTAAGTATGCCATAGGATCCTGAAAATTACCTAACATCGAAACGGTCCATGGCGAGCGGACAAGGATTCGCGACTGTATCAATCCCGTGATAATCAGCATGACACCAATCCCACCGGGAATTAGTCGGCATATAACCGGCGGCACAGCCTCCCGCAACCACCTGCCAACAGAAAGGCAGGACAGAAAACTTCCCACGGCTGAAGCAGCAAAACCAGCCCCTAATAACTGTTGCCACGAAAGGCCTTGGGATATACCTACCAAATATACCAAATAACTACTCATCGCCACCGACGGCATAAGCGCCAGCGGCAAGCGCAACAGCCCCATAACCAGCGTCCCCAAAATAGCTGCCAGAACAGAAGCCGTATACGCCCCAGCAAAGTCCATCCCTACCTCGCGGAGCATGAGTGGTACCAAGACAAAAACTGGAACCATAGCAGTTCCCATGGTAATACCAGCAGCAAAATCCCGCCATTTCTCCTGTTGCTTTTCCCCATGAAGTGTCATGAACTTTCACCTTTCCCATTATATAACAATTTTATTCTATCACACCCAGCCTGAAAATAACAGTTTCCCTTGTTTATTTTCAACTCACACTCACGCTTTTAATGTTATAATAGAACTTAAACAAGCAACAGGAGGTATTTTTTTGAAAACCAGATTTTCGATGGGGATGGTAAAAGCGTGCGCCGCACTTGCTATCTTCCTGCTCTTTGCCATCATCCATCTTATCAACCCCACTTTTTTGCCACACATGGTTGGTCTTTTGGCACGCGGAGACATACAGGAGACTGCCAATTATATCGCCTCTTTCGGCTCCTGGGCGGTAATCTTCAGTTTCCTCTTGACGCTTTTCGTTAACGCTCTTGGTTTTCCGCCAGCCATCATCTTTTCCACCGCCAACACTTTGATTTTTGGCATTGTCTGGGGGATTGTTCTTTCGGTCATCGCCGAGACAGTAGGCGTCGCATTCAGCTTTGTCCTGATGCGCTTCTTCTTCCGTGATGCTGCCGAAAAAATCATCAGCAAAAACAAAACGCTGTCAAACATCGACAAATACAGTGGCAGCCGTGGCTTTGTAGTCATGCTGATTGCCCGCATGGTTCCCTATTTCCCATCAATCATGCTCAACGCACTTGGTGCACTTTCCGCTATGCGGTTCCGCGACTACGTCATCGCTTCTTTTGTTGGCAAATTCCCCTCCACAGGAATCGAAGCCATCATCGGGCACGATACCATCACACATCAAGAAGATCCCACGCGTCTCATCGTCGTCATCCTCTTGGCTATCCTGTTAATTGCAGGTGCCTGGTGGTATGAACGGAACGCCGCCAAAAAGGCAGCGAAAGGACTATAAGAAAGGAGGCCTTGCCTCATGGAACTTACCAGAAGAAAATTTTTAAAGCGTTGCGGACAACTGCTCTTTATCTTAGGGCTCGATAATTATCTCCCATCATTAGCCGCTGCAGCCGAGTCCACACTAACGGTCAAATATCTGCGGCAAATCATTACTACCGATCCAGCTAAAAGCCGCACCATCATGTGGCAGGCCAACGAAGAACTGTCTGAATGCCGACTGGAATACCGCAGCACCTATCTTCCCGTAAAATCGCATCCCGTCAGCTGTAAAAAACTCACAGAGGATAATACCACCAATTATTATTATACCGCAGAACTCACCGGACTCACTCCAGCAGCAGATTACGAATACCGCATCCTTTCCGGAAGCCGTGCTACAACCTGGCATCACTTCACGACCGCCCCTGCTACAATCACGGCCTTTTCCGCACTAATATTTTGCGATTCCCAGTGCGGTCAAGATTACTCCGTATGGACACGCACCCTTACCAACGCTTGGCAACGTCACCCCGATGCACAATTCTTCGTCGACATCGGGGATCTTACCGACAACGGCCAGTTAAACTGGCATTGGGAAAGTTTTTTTACTGCTATGGGAGATATTCCCACGAAACATCTATTTGTACCCGTAATGGGCAATCACGAATGCTACAGCCTTGATTGGAAATTCTGCCGCCCGCAACGCTATCTTGACTCATTTACACTTCCCAGGAACGGCAGCAGCCGCTATCAAGGTTACTACTATTCCTACGATTACGGCCCTGTCCACTTCATTGTATTGAATACCCAGATGTTGGAACTAAACGATTTCGCACCAGGTCTATTGCAAGAACAGCTGAATTGGCTCAAACAGGATGTGCACAATCATCCGAAACCATGGCAAGTCGTTCTTATGCACAAAGATATCCTTGCTTACGATGAATATCAACAGGGAACAAAACAGGCTGGTGGCATCAGCGATGTTGGTCATGCTTTCATGAAAACCTTCGATGAATTACCCATCGATCTCGTTCTGACCGGTCATATGCATACCTATCGCAACCGGGGCCACATCAAAAACTTAAAACCATCCGAACAAGGGCCGGTATATATCATGAGTGGTCCTTCCGGCAACGAACAATATCATGTCCCCGCGGATGAGACTTACGACCGCAGTGCGATCTATCAACCCACACCAGAGAATTATCTCGTACTCGACGCTAGCAACAATCAATTGACGATACGTGATTATACCGCCAGCGGCGAACACATCGATACGGTGACCCTAAAAAAATAACGACAACGAAAAAAACTTCCCGGCTGGGAAGTTTTTTTCATAATAAAATTCAGCAGGAACTCTCGCCAAGAATCGGATGTTTTATGGGGCGAAGGCTGCGAACCGTCACCAAACGCAATGCCTCTCGCATCGTCACATCCTCACGTCCTTTTTCTGATTCATAAACACAGATTGGCTGGGCCATCCCGACTTCACTGCCGGGCATATAAACATATTCCTGATTCACCGCGTCCCCAAAGATGACGCCGGCTTTCAGTTTCGACTCGACCATCATAAGAAGTTCCCTCTCAAAACATATCTTTTTTCCACAAAGCATACGCACCAGATACGCTGATGCCGAAGGCAATAACCATAACATAGAAAAAGCCATGACTACTCTCCGCAAACGGAACCGGTACATTCATACCGAAAAAACTAGACACAACCGTTGGAATAGCGATGATAATCGTCATGGCTGCCAGAAATTTCATGACCAAGTTCTGGTTATTCGCAATGATGGACGTAAAAGTATCGGCCATGCGGGCCAAAATCTTGCTATACATCTCCACCATTTCCTTGGCCTGCTTGTTCTCGATGATAACATCCTCCAGCAAGTCTTCATCCTCATCATAGGCCTTGAGAATGGGAGTAAGCTGGGGATTATTGCGCATGCGCATCAGTTTATCGAGCACCGCACCATTGGAACGGATAGCAGCATTAAAATAAGTCAAGCCCTTCTGCAGCTCCAACAAACGCAGAATCTCACTGTTCTTCATGTCATGGCGAAGCTGTTCCTCGATCTCATCCGAAAGTTTACTGATCTGGCGCAAATAACGCAGATAAAACGTCATGGACTTATAGAGAATCTGGAATAGGAATCTGGTCTTTTTATACGTGCGGAACAGCTTGGCAGTGCGCTCGTTGAATTCAGCCATAACTGGCGTTTCCTCGAGGCATACGGTAATAATATATTCCTCCGTGACAATGATAGCCAACGGCAAAACATCATAACTGTCCTGTCCGCGGCAAATTGCGACATTGGTCAAAACCATGACCGAATCGTCTTCGATGTCCGTATGAGAGCGCTCTTCATCATCCAGTGCGGAGCGCAAAAAATCCGAATCTACCTCGGTCAGATTGCTGACTACCTTCAGCTCATAGGGCGTCGGGTCAACAATATTGATCCAAGCACCTTTTTCCAGCGTCTTTAAGGTGAGCTCCTGCAAAGGACCACTCTCCATGGATTTATAAATCTGAAGCATGGCGGAATGTCTCCTTTCTTCATGAGGAAGGGAGCATTATCCTTCTGCCGGAATTATACAAACAGCCGGCAGGAAAATGGCACACGTTCCCCATCGGTATTTAACTTGCATCGTTTAGGGTCTGTCGTACCAGGGTGATCGTCCATTTTCCTCACCAGCCTTTCCTTTCATATTAAGAGAACTATAGCACCGCTATTTTTCCCGTTCTCCATTATATGCCTTTTCCCCGCATCTTGTCTAGCGAAACTTACCCTTTCCAACTCTTTTTTCTTGACATTATCACTTATTATTACTATAATATATGAACACAACCAAATACTGCTTGAATGGGCAGATTTCATCGTGGGGATGTAATGGTCTCGACGGGGATATATGCTCTGTGGATAGCGAGCCGGGGGGTCATCAACCCGTCAGTAAGGTGAAAACTTTTATTTAAATATAAAAGCTAACGAAGATTACGCTTTAGCCGCTTAAGGCTAACCCCTGTCCGTCCTTCTCCCGCGAGGATGGATAAGGGGCTAACAGCGGGATACCTCAGTGCCAATTCTCGGAGGCGCTGACGGGAACTCTTATCGAGATCGGAATGAAGCCGTTTGTTTGTGGATGGCCGATTTCTTAAATCTAACCACAAACTGCGCTCGGAGAGATCCATGGATCAGTATTTTCGGACAGGAGTTCGATTCTCCTCATCTCCACCAGTAATTATGGCGATTTCGCCTCGATATAAAATACCGCAACTGTTTTTACAGTTGCGGTATTTTTGTATGTATAAATCACTGCTCTACTTTGACTGCCCGCAACCGAATGCGGACATAATCAATAATCCAGGTTCCATCTTGACAAAGGTCAGACGCCAATTCCTCTTCTGTTTCCTGGATAATACGTTCCTTCATCTCCTCTGGCATCCCTTCAAAGGGCTGCTGAATGAACATGCGTATCCAATCAGCAACACTGTACCCCTTCGGTTGCGGCGTTGGGCGGTCAAACAGGATTGCGTAATCTACGCGCAGTCCCGCTTGATCGACCAACGGCGTATATTCCCCAATGCTAGGAAAAAATTGGATTGGCTGATAATCATATCCATATTCCGCAAATTTTTGCGCCAGCATCCCATGGACTTTTGCCCCACAGCCAATCCCGCCGAACTCAGTCACCAGCTGTCCTCCTAAGCGAAGATTAGCAGCAATATTACGAAGCAGCAAATACTGTTTATCTTCATCAATCCAGTGAAATACTGCATTGGAAAAGATTACATCGGCAGGCTCTTCCAACTGAAAGGATATTGCATCGGCTTCTTTAAAGGATAATTCCGGATGATTTTTTCTCGCTTCCGCCAGCATAGCCGCCGAAGCATCAATCCCCAATACATAAAAGCCTTTTTGCACCAATTTCGCAGTGAGCGCTCCATTGCCACAGCCCAAATCGACGACAAAACTCCCCTTGGGTGCAGTAATCAAGCTCATGACATCTTCCCCATATTCATGTACAAAGGAAAAGCCATTACTGTAATCTTTTGCATTCCAATCCAGATTCACAAAATCCCCTCCTATTCATTACTCTCCCCATTTATTCGCTTAAAATCATAAATGTCCTCCTAATGTCAGAATCTTTCTTTTTCGGTTACAGCTCTTATTGGCTGCCTCGCGATATTATCCCTCCATTTTGATAAAAAAACTCATTACCATGATTTCTCATAGTAATGAGTTTTTTCATTATCAGTTGATCGTTTCACTATCCAGCGTCGTAAATAAGTAAATTGCCCAAATCATATCTGGCATAACACCGAGATTCTGTACTGCCGACAATATACCGGTCGACAATACCGCTCTACCTGCATTTTTACTGCCATTTACAAGCATATCCCTTGATATTTCATCCTGTGGGAAAATAGCCACAATACCATTGCCATAGGAAACCTGATAGCTTCCTTCACGGCTCTGATACATAAAGCTATATTCTTTTGCCACCTCTTGACAAATCTCCGACGGATCCGGAATCGTGACCTTCTGCGATGACGGCATAATCGACAGAGCTTCACTGCTGTAGTTAATCGTATAAATGCCATCAAGCTTCCGTTTTTTTCCATCCGTGTAAAGTACAGGAATGCCGCCTTGATTTTCACTCTGGCCTTCTCCCTTAGTCACATAGCCGGCTACACGAACTCCATTAGCATCACTGCCGTTCTTGTTTTCACCCATTTTGATTTCAAACGAACCATCTGGATTGTTGTGGAAAGTCTGGGCTGACGATTCGCCATGCTCCGATGAAATAACAATCGAATCCGGCTGTGCCATTGTCCCCATCGTGTTGACTGGGCTTGTACTTGCTTCACTATGGCTGCCATCATCCGCCACCACAATCGTTGATGTTTTCTCGTTTGGAACGATTACTGATGCTGACAACGGTGATTTCTGCGAATCATGCAAACCATCCGTCGTTGCCATCGTATGCGCGCTACTAGACTGCGTACCAATATCCAAACCAATCTGTTCTGGACTTCCCGGAAGGAATCCTTTCAGTTCGACCTCAAGATTTCCCGGTGCATAACTAAATTTGTAGTTATCCAAGCTGGTCCCCGAAAAAGTCCAATCTTTATTGACATGGATAACACCTTTGTGTATTCCACTGCTGGTAGTAGCCGTGATGTCATCATCATAATACATCGTAACATTGTTTAGCTGGTCGCCAAACAGCAACGCCTCCCCAGCCTGACCGTCAGCCCGAGTCAACGTATACTCACTTACCATGGGGTTCTGCTTACCATAATTGCGTGAAGCCGAACCGGCTGTTATGAGCACCTCACGCGGTCTAATACTGAATTTACCGGCCACATAGTGGATGTCATAATTGGAGGCCTTTCCTCTTCTAAATACGGCATCACTGATATTCGTGGAAAGCCCAGCTGTTCCCGCATTGGTTTTCCTATCCGCACGGGCATCAATCGTTTCTCTTACATCAGTAATGGTATCGCCATTTGTTAGGCCCGATGCCTCAGTCGTCACTGCCCCCCGGAATTTCGTCGTGCCGTCAATATATTTTGACATGTCATTATCATCGCCAAAAGCACGCGATTTATCCCCTGCGTACAAAGTCAATGGACGCGGCTTAACCAACAACGTTCCATCCTCTGACGTAATCGCATAATCGGAACTCAAGCTCCTGCTATCCGCCGACAACGATACATTATTGGCATGCATCGCATAGGTTCCGACATCGGATTTTTCATCAGCCGCCGACGCAATCGTATAATTATTGAATTTATCACCATCCAGCAAAGTATCATAACCTTCACCGCTAACAACACTACCAGTCAGCGAAATAACATCATTCGATTGCCCATAAATCCGCTCTGCATCATTGACTTTAACTTTAACGATACGCGGAGTAATCGTTAAGCTTCCATCTTGATAAGCAAAATCATAGTTTGTCGATGCTAAATCACTTCCCTGAATACCGATTGCATAGGTTCCTGCATGGATAGCCCCCTCGGCATTTCTGGCCGTAGAATCTTTCAGTACCCCATAGTTGATTGAACCAGTACGCCCTTTAATCGTATCAATGGTATCACTGCCAACAAAACCATCATAGCGTACGCCATTCCCTTTTTGATAAGCCGTACCATCATATTTATGCGTATCATCTACTGCCGACACGGTCACCTTTTTCTTTTT
This sequence comes from Selenomonas sp. ND2010, assembly GCF_000702005.1. Taxonomy (GTDB): domain Bacteria; phylum Bacillota; class Negativicutes; order Selenomonadales; family Selenomonadaceae; genus Selenomonas_A. The sequence continues at coordinate 155,369 of NZ_JNKI01000003.1, forward strand.
GATGATTATGTCGCCATCTTGATAGGTAATCTTATAATTGGCCGTACTTGCCCCTACAATCTTACCTCCACTTACTTTTATTTTCCCTTGATAAGTACCAGCATCACTCAAAGCATCGATACCATCATCCGTTTGACTGACGACAAGCTCTGTTAGCGTTGCACCGTTTACCAATCCCGTATGGGTATTGCCACTATCTGCGGCAGCCTCGATGCAATAATCAGGATTGCCATTCGTATTGGCAAGTTTCGTATTTTCCTCACCATAGACCCGCTCACGGTCCGTAGCTTTTACCACTACTTCACGCGGAGTCACACTGAGACTGCCAGCTTCCGAAGTGATATTATAATTTTTCGTAACATCTTGGCCATCCGCATCCAGAATTATAACCTTCTTTACGGTTAGCTCTGTTTTCTCACCCACATTCTGATATTTATTGCCAGCACTTATCACCTCAATCGTTGACTTCTGTCCGTCAGCCAGACTGCCACTGGTGATTTTTCCGCTCACGGATGCCGGATCATCGGTACCATAGACTTTCTCCATATTACCAGCACTTACTGCTAACATACGCTTATCAATAGTAAGCGTACCATTCTGATACTCAAATACATAGTTACCATTAGATACCAGATTGCTATCCTGGATATCGATAGCATAGTTACCTGCATCTTTCGCTCCTTCGGCGGACTTACCAGCCGTTACCGTCGTGCCATAACGAATAGCACCACCAGTGATGATACCAGACTTCAAACTGCCATCGGCATTCTTATCTGCTGCAATAACATTTTCATACGTTACCTTCGTTTGCGGATTATTAAAGCTGGTATAAGACATGCCATCATAAGTTTTTTTGACATCAGCAGCCGTGACCTTTATCGTACGCGGAACAATCTTGAAATCAATATTGACCGTGGCGTTAAGGTTGTTGTCGCCTACGTATTCAATCTGGCGGTTCTGTCCGGCAATACCGCCTTCTTTGGCGTTACCGTAAATGGCGCCAGCAGCTGGGCCGCCTGCTGTATTGACAGCAGTTGTCGCGGTCAATTTCGTATCCCACTTATAGGATTTATCTGGATCATTACGCAGGGCTTCGAGCAGCTTGGCATACTTTGCCTGTTCCGTTGCCGTCCCCTGATGCTCCTTATTGGCATTTTCCGCCTTGAACGCATCGCCGGTGATGAAATTCGCATTGCCATCGCCGTAAACGCGTTCCGATATCACATTGACGACCAGCGGCTTCGTATAAGCAATGACATTCTTATCCCAGCCATAATCCTTGCCCGTCGGGTTCTTGACCTCTTTATCATCCTGCGTATTATAGCGGATGCCATCAGGCACAAGTGTCCCTGGATTATCGCCTTCCGGACTATCCGTATGGATAATCCAGCGCTGCGAGTCTGGTGTCTTTATCACTTGGCTGCCCGGATTGGTATTTTCGTTGCTGAAATGACCTTTGGCTGCGTCAATCGTCACACCACCGGTCGTAGACTCCAGGCTGCCGGACGATTCAATCTTGATGCTTCCATCCGTCTGGACCGTAATCGTCTCGCCCTGGATATGTCCCGTAATGGTTGTCGTTTCTGTGGTCTTGCTGCTTGTTGACGTGTTGTTCTTGATGTCAATCTTCTTACCTGTCACATCGCCGATTTCCTTGATGTGGTTTTCGGAATTCGTCAAGTCCACGTCGCCACCAGCGGCAATCGTCACTTTGTCTGCCACGAGGCCACCACCATTTTCCTGCTGAGCGACATCGCCCTGGGTCTTGATATTCACTACACTCGGCTTCGTGCCATCGGCTTTTGGCGCTTCAAATCCATTGATTGTAATATTGCCCGTGTGATCTTCGCCACCAAAGTTGATTTCATTGAAGCCATGGAAAATCGAAGTTTCCGTAGTCGTCTCCGTATCGAACCATTCCTTGTCGATATCCAGGCCAGGCGTCCCCGTCTTGCCGATATGGATTTCTCTTTCCTTATCAAACGTATCGAGTGTCAGCTTACCGCCCTGGGTGGTCTTGATGCTGTTGCGTCCCTGGCTCGTATCGTTAGTCAGACTGTTCGTCGTGATGTTGACATTCCCCGTAGTCGTTTCGATATCGGCCCCGGAAAGGACGACATTCTGGCTGCGGATATTGTAATCCTTTTCGCCAAAGGACATCTTGCCGCTGATTTTCACCGCCGCATTGGAATTCTTATACCCTTGGATGACATTGACCGTATCTTCGAAGGTGATGCTGCCAGACTGCTCATAGCTGCCCTTACCGGCACCGCGGCCGATATTGATGGCATCAAAGCCCTTGGCGAAAATACGCGTTGTCGAGGACGCGTCAAAATATGACGAGTCAAGATACAGCGCATCGGTTGCAATTTGGCCCGCAAACGTACCGACTTTGATGCTGCGGTTTTCATCGAGGGTCTTGAGGTTCAGCTGGCCGCCCTTGGCTGCCCCCTGCGCCCCCGTCATGATAGTTCCCGTTTGGGAGTTGCTGGACAGCTCGACTTCGTCGGCCGTGATGCTGATATCCCCGCTTTCGGTCTCGATGGTACTCGTGCCGTTCATCTTGAACTTTTGCGCCATGAACTCGATGCCATCGGTGCCGGCCAAATGGATATGCGTCTTGCCGCTGATGGTCGTCGTCTTGGATTTCGTTACCGCTTCTTCAAAACCAGAGCGCACTGTCGTGGGATCGAGGAAATGCAGGTCCGTCGAAGAGTCGATATTGGCATCGCCATAGCCGCCGCCCAGATAGATATGACTGAACCCATCCGCTATGGCCGGATTCTTATCGTGGCCGGCAAACCATTCCGACTTGATATTGAGGGCACCGGCGCCATGATCCTTGATGGCATTATCGCCGATATTCAAGGCGACGCCTTCCGTCTTCTGCGCAATCGTCAGCTTGCCCTTGCCCGACAGCTTGGCATCGCCAGCGATATCGAACTGGTCTGTTGTGAGCTCGATGTCGCCACTAGTTGCCGCGATTCCCTTGACGTCATTTACTTCGCCGGCCGTCAGCTGCTTGCCTGCGGTTTCTTCCAGCGACAGGCTCCTTACATTGGCCGCGACCGTACCGATGGTATTGTCGCCCGTAAGCTTCACGTCACCGCCCACAAAGGCAACATGCGCCGCCTGCAGACCACTGCCGGTAATCGTGCCCTCCGCGCTGGTAGTCAGCGTAGTCGGCTTCGCCAGTGTACCACCGCTGACCGTGATGCTTTGCTGTGCTTCGTTGCCGATGGCAAACGCACTGAACGTGTCTGCAAAGGCACCCGTGCCATTGAGCAGCGCATCATAGAGATTCAAGCCACCAGCCTGAGCGTCTTTGGTAATATGGATAGCCGTCGTGCCATCATAAGTCGACAGTCCGAGCGTTCCCGTTCCGAGGATAGTCTTGCCACCTGTGCCGGTAAGCTGGCTCAAATCATTCGTATAGATGTTGAGCTGGCTGGCTCCGGCCTGACCGCTTTCGGCCGCAAAGCTGCCGCCGTCCGCATTGCGGATGCTGCCAGCCTTGAGCGTCACCGCCTGGCCAGCCGCCACGCTGTTTTTGCCTTGGAAGACGATGGCCCCGCTGCTGCCATTCTGCAGCGTCAAGCTATTTTTTAAAGCAACGCTATCAATCGTCAGTGTACCAGTTCCCTTTTCATTGCCCAGCGAAAGCTCCGTAAAGCCAGCCCCAAAGACACCGCCATTGATATCTGCAGCCGTGACATGCAAGCCATTTTCCGCCGTAGTCAGTTCGTTTTCCACAAACATCTTCGCCGCAGCGCTTTTCGTAGCCAGCGTCAATTTACCTTTGCCCTCGATATTGGTCACGCTGTCAGCGCGATCCACCGTCAGCTTGTCCGTTTGCAAGGTAAAGCTGCCAGCACCGCCATCGATCTTGGCGTTGGTGCCCAATTCGAGCGCATCAGCCGTCAGCGTAACGCCGCCCTTGCCCGCAGCTGCGCCTGCCATCTCAGCCTTGGCTTCGATTTTGGCACCAGCAGCCAGCTTGATTTCCTTTGCCGCAGCATTGACAACCGTATTGGCGCCATTGATGGTAAGCGTCTTGCCCGCTGCCACGTCAATCGTACCAGCAGCACTATTCAGCGTAAGCTCCGTCGCCGCCGCAGGATCTGCGCTTCCCAGCGTAACATCCTCGACAACATGGATGCCCTTGGCTCCAGCAATCTTAACCGATTTATCGATACCGCCTGCATAAAGATAGACATTCTCCTTCGTCGTGATGCCAAAATCGCTGAAACCTGTCAGGTTGGAATTGACCGTACCATAGCCGATTTTATACCCATTGTCTTCAGCTGCTGGCATGGCAAAATCCGTACCGCCCAGATAGATATTCTTTCCTTCCGGCGTCGTGATATTGAGCTTGCCCGAACCATTGATGACACCTTCGCCCAAATCCAGGCTGTCCGTCAGATTGAGATTGAGGTTGTGATTCTTGATATCGGTCGTGCTTTCCTTATCCAGCTGCAAGCCCGTCGCATGGACCGTCAAATCGCCGCCCACGATATTGCTGTCGGCAAATTCGACTTGATTCTCCGTGCGCACCGTCGTCTTCGAGCTGAAATTCGTATGCTTGATGATGACCTTGCCCTGCTGCGAACTGCCATCCTGCTCATCGGTCCGGCGGCCAATGATAAGCTCGCCATAGGAATTGCTGAATGCGCCCTTGGCAAACGAGTCGCTGGTGATATTCATAGCACCCGCATGCTCCTCGGTATCAATGGCAATCGTCTTCTCCGCCGTAGTCGTATAGAGCTGCACCTTGCCGCTCGTCGTCACCTTGCCTGTGCTCGTCCCTTTGGCAATCGAATCCGCGGAAATCGTGATATTGGCACTGCCGGCATCGATCGTCCCCATGGTCAGCTTTTTATCGGCATCCATGGTAATCTTGACACTGCCGCCTTTGGTGGTGATTCCTTCTTTCTTCACTACCTTCTCAGCATTGCGGTCTTCCACCTGGCCAATGGTCATATCTGCGCTGCTGTTTACCGCCAGCGCACCGGAAACGTCAGCAGCCAGGTTCTGGATTTCATTGCCCACTCCCGTAAGGTCGGCCTTGCCGCCCTGCAGCAGCAGGGATTCGGCCTTGATGCTGCCGCCATTTTCCTGAATGCCTTCTTTTGCCGCCAGCACCAGCGAGTTTGCTTTGACCGTTCCGGTAACCGTCGCCGTGCTGCCGGATTTTACCGTCAGATAAGCCGGTGGCTTAGTAATATCCGCCAGCGTTACAGCACCGCCGCTTTCCGTGCCAATAATGACATTTTTAAACGTATCGTTTATCTTTTGGAGGCTCTCATCGGTTATGTAACTCGAGGCATCATTGCCGCCGATCGTATAGGCATCGGTACTTTTGCGCGAAAAAGACAACGTGCCCGTATTCTGCGTCGAAAAGGCACCCGACAGTGTCAGCTTATCGGCCTGGATTGCGATATCTGCCGCACCGGCTTCAAGCACACTGCCAGTTTCCAGCTGAAAGCCATCGGCACCGCCAGCCGTAAAGGTCATATCCTTGCCATTTGATGTCACCTGGCCCTCGACCGTTATGGAGCTGCCGGACGTAAACGATACCGCATCGTTTACGTTAAGCGTGCCAATGCGGATAGCACCGGTATCCTGGCTGCCAAACTGGATAGCCGAAAAACCGGCAGCAGCAAACCCAACACCTGCTAATTCCACATCGCCAGCAGCACCACCCACACCGAAACTCTTGCCGGCCGTCAGGGTGTCAATCGTAAGTTTCCCCTTGCCCTGGATGGAATCGTCCGTCAAGGCAAAGGAATCCGCTTGCAGTGCAATATCGCCCGCAGCTGAGCTTATAGCCCCCGCCACAGAAGTCAAAATCCCGCTGGATTTGATTGAAATATCCTTCGCCGCCGTCAACTTCATATCCTCAGCGCCCAGCGTCATCGGCTTCATCGAACTCGTGCTGGTATTGGTGATGTCAAAGCTATTGGCCTTACCCTTGAGGATGGCGACATCCGTACTTAACTGGACATCGCCTTTCGTTTCCACATCAAGGACCTCTGCGGTGACCTTGCCAGCCGCTGTGCCTGTGATTTTGTCAATTGCCTTCAGCGAAATGTTCTTATCCGACGTAAGCGCTGCCCCGACGGCAATCGAACCGCCATACAACGTCAAATCCCCCGTTGTGCTGACCGCACTGCCGACCTGAATCGTACCAGCATTATCTGCCGCACCGATCTGCGTCGTTGCAAAGCCGCCACCTAACAGGGCATTCGTTATGTTGAGCCCCACGCCGCTACCCAGTGATATCGCAGCATTCTTGGTTTCGGTCTGAATGCTAAGGGTGCCTTTATTGCCATCGGCATCCGCTGTACTTGTTATCGTGCCCGAGCCTTTTGCCGTGTCCATCGTAAGCTGCATATCCTTGGCGGACATCGTGCCATCATACGCAAGCCCGTTGCCGCCGGCTTCATTATGGGCCAAGATGGCGAACTTGCCGGCGCCAGCATCTACTTTACCGGTAATCTGAACACCATCGGCATTTTTCTCATTGGTCGCACCATGCAGGGTGATATTGCCGCCAGCCGTCGTTATCGTGCCAGCCAGCTGAATGCCGCTTTCGCCAGCTACCGTTGCCCGCGCCATATCATCCTTATTGCCGCCATGGAAATAGACGCTGCCGCCACCTGTCGCAATCGTCGAGGAGGCTGCCTGCGTAATCTTGCCGCCCATAAATTTGCCGCCATTGCCGCTGTTGGACTTAAAGTCAAGGCTCAGCTTATCGCCCGTGATATCCTTATTGATGATAATGTCGCGGGCCGCTTCCAATGACAGTGTCGCATTCTTGCCGCTGCTCGTGATGGCTCCATCGATTACGATATCGCCGTCGTCACCGCCGGCAGCTGTACCAGTCGAAATCTTTACATTCGTGCCAGTCTGCAACGCCTGATTGACGACCGTATTGGCAATTTTTGACTCAGATTTTACCGCTGTATACGTATGGCCGCTAATTTCATCCTGCGCGCCACCATCAGTGATTTCCACATTGTATGGGTCCAGCAGCCATTGTCCATTCCTGCCCTGTTCGCTGGCTGCCGATACACGTCCTGTCACACAAAGTTCATGACCGGAAGTCTCAACTTTACCGCCATCGCCATCGCCTTTTCCCTTCGCAGAAATATTACCATGGACGCTGGTCTTGCCATCTGACCATACGACGACTTCACCACCGTTGCCATTATCAGCCCTCGCATCCGCTTTAATGCTAGCACCATCCTCGACGTTAACATTCTTTGCATGCGTAAGGCTGCCACTGCCCTGCCAACCACCGCCGATTTCGACTTTACCGCCATTATCACCGCTGACATCAATGGTACTGCCATCTTTTACACGCACGGAATCGGCCGTCAACTGCACTTTACCAGTATCGCCATCGAGGCTCTGTGCCCGTATGATACCTTCCTGGTTTACCACCGAATTGGTAAGTTCCGTGCCAGCAGCAGCGGATAAAAATACCAATCCGCCATCGGCTTCCACTAAACCTTTGTTCGTAATCACTCGTTTGACAGTATCTTTGTCAGGAACAACAGCGACCTTTCCATCGCCATTAAAATCCAACGTGATTTGGTCACCAGACGCTAAGGCGACGGTACCTTTCTTGGCAACAATCACACCGTCATTTTCGACATCTTTGCCTAAAAGCGCCACCAAACCTTTATTCTTAGCGATGAGTTCGCCTTTATTTATCACTTTGCCACTGTCTTTCTGGCTGACAAAGGCATACCGTCCAGCCATAAAATCAGCATTACTGATGTCAAGTGTCGATGCTATCAATGAGCCCACATTTACCTGTGCCCCCCGCGCGAATAAAATTCCCGCAGGATTGACCACAAACACACGACCATTGGCCTGCAACGCTCCCATAATTTTCGTAGCATTGCCATCCATAACGCGATTCAACAGTGCCGCCTGACTATTCGGCTGGAAAATATTTACTCGCTCACCAGCACCGATATTAAAGGACTGCCAATTTATTACCGCATTCTGACTGTGCTGATTAATCGCCATCTCAGCGTTCCGCCGCGCAATTTCTGCCGCCCCGGCTGCTACCTGTCCATTCTGCGGCATTGCCATAGCTTGATTTACACCACCAAGCATCATTGCTCCTGCTGCCATAAAGCCAGCACTCTTATGAATGCGACGTGCAAGCAAATCTTTTCGTTGTTGCCGCTTTGCTGCTGCACGGCGACGCTTTCTCGTAATACGCATGAAAAAACTATAACTCCTTTTATTTTCATTCGACATCATGCCGAACCCATTATTAAATACTTCAAGATGCCCCGCATCTCAGGAATCAAAAGAATTTATATAGTTGGAACCATAATCTGCCATTACTATCGGTATCCGATTCTGCTTTTTCCGAACCAATTTTCCAAGCATAGTGAACACGAGCAGCCCAATTGTCTTCATGACTCCAGTTAACACCAACACCAGCGCCATAAAGACTTCGCTCATTCCTACGATTTATTATGCGACTATTCCCATCATGATAAGTAGACACGTGTCCGCCATCCACAAAGGAAATCAACTGCCAGCTGTTGGGATTCCCCTCTTTGCTGGGCAGATTCCAACGGATTTCTGACGTCCATAACCAGCCATCATCCCCGGATGCTTCACCAATCGGATACGCTCTTACTCCATAGGGACCACCCAACGACAATTTTTCGGAACTGTCAAGATTACGTTCTGCCCACTGCCGCCCATAGCTAAGCCAGAGAGCCACTCGGTCATTGATGTGCTGCAACCGCGTAAATTCTGCGTTAAATTTACCATAATGTCCAGCCGTATGGGCACCATCGGCTGCACCAGCCGCCGAAATCGCATCCAACTGACGCTGTATATCTTTCTCGATGGTAAGATTTCCATGCGTATATTTCAACGACCAGGTATTCTTGCCACCAGTCCAAAATTTATCCAGATTATCCCCATTTGCCTGCAGCGACCAATCCTGCGATTTTTTCGGATTATTCAAATCCGGAAAGGCTCCCGATTTCGATTCCAATTCTTTCCAATTATAGCGCACGGTTGCATACCAATTACTGACACGGCTCCGCTTGAAATTATGCTGCCACCATACACTTGTAGTATCAGCCCTGCCAGTCATTTGCAGTTTTGTCATATCCTCTCCGGACAGTGCATAATGCGAGCGCCCATAACTAAATCCCAGTTTATTGCCCCGATGAAGGACTGGCGTCACATACGAAACAGAACCACTCCAGGTTTCCGTACCATGATTCGAAATAACACCACCCAAAGAAAGCAAATCGCCATTGCCAAAGAGACTGCCATAATTCACAAATGTGCTGTACTGATACCGCCCGGTATAACGATAACCACCATTGTCAAAGCCTGTGTATCCCCACATACGAGATCCCTTGTTCTTGACTTTTACGATGAGATCTGTGGTCCCCGGCTTCCTTCCCGCTTTCAGCTGCGTCTTCGCTTCGATGCGCTGCATATCTCCCGTGAGCCATACACCACGCTCCAAGTTTCGGCGATTCACAAGATCACCAGATTGGATTCCCATTTCACGCCGGACAGCTTCATCGGACACATAGGATTCATTTTTCACGAGGATTTTGTCGTACTCGCCCGGTACAATCCGCATCTCTACTACACCACGTTCAAATCCCTGCGGGGGGAGATATACCATAGCAACAAAATGCCCCTTGTTACGCAGGAATTTCTGTACTTCCTGTGCCTGCGCCTCCAATTGCTTTATGGTCGCTGGTTTCTTCCGGTATTTTGCCAATACCTGCTGCAATTCTTCCTCTGTTACCGGATTTTCCCCGGAAAAAAAATAGCGCATAACCTCTATCGAAGGTTCTGCCGCCTTTTCCTTTATCGATGCCGCAGCCGCTGGCACCGCATCAGCCGCCATCCCCAGCGTCATGATCCCTGCCATTGCTCCAGCTGCCATCCTCTGCAAAAGCTTTCCATCCTGCTTTCTTCTTGTTCTCCGAATATGTTTAGCCTGGCCACGTACATGCCTGCCCATTTCTTTAATCCCCCTATAGATATATTCCAGATAGAATTCGATTCTAAATCCTTCTAATTATCGCTTTTAATCGAAAAAAAAATAAGCCCCTGTGTCTCTTTTACGAAAGAATTTTATTTTATTTCATAAATTTCCCCTCCTGCACAAAAAAAGGTTACAGTGCGTATCGAAACGCTCCCATAACCTTTTTGCTTCTACACAGTCCCCTGCTTAGTCCGTATTTACCAAAGTTCTGTTGTTGAATACGTCACCGTAATCGAATCTGCACGACTTTGGAGGAAACGCATATGAACATTATCCTGCACAGCCTTGCACCAAACATTCCCCTTTGCATAATTATTTTTCCCATAGCTTTTTGCATTTCCCCACAATGCATCCTTTTCCGTCGCTGTGATGCCAATCGCCATTTCTGTTAAAGCAATCGCATCCCGGGAATATCTGTCCGCATGACTATTAAGCGGATTCCACATGACTTTCGCCCGCATCACCGCCCCAGAATTTCTGTCGCAGAACATAGCAATGATTGCATAATCCCGCGTTGTACCAAAACTTACCAAATACGTTTGATACTGAACACCGGGATTATCACTATCGCTGTTCAATCCCAACGATTGAAAATTGCGCAGGCAGATATTGGGGTCATAGTTATTGTATATATCATACATCCTATTGGCCATTTTTTCTGCTCCACCAGCATACAACGGCGCAGCCGCCATTGCTATTTGACAAGTCAAAAGCATGGCCGACATAAAAACAAAAGCAACAATTTTTTTCACACGATTCCCTCACATATCTTATAAAGTTTCTGTTATCTCATGCATTATTATACGATATTGTCATTTTTAATACAAGCTTAATAAAGCAGTCTGCCGCTCATTACGTTAGACTGCTTTATGGTTATCCCACACTTGGCACCTTCACCAGCTGGCCGCTTTGCAGCAGGTATAGATACCGTTCTGCCACCGGACGGTTGAGGATTGCTTGTACCGCCTCGCTGTATAAATCCACCTGAATCCGATACCGTCGCAATGCCTTTTCGGGATCTGGACTGCGATCCGTCTTGTAGTCGACCAAAACCAAATTGCCGTCTGCCTCCTCAAACAGCAAATCGATTACGCCTTGGGTAAAGACTTGCTCCTCTTCGGATTTTACCTGCGGATAAAAGCGTTTTGCTGGAAGCATCCGGCTAAACGGAAGTTCCCGCCAAACATTTACCGCCTTACGAAGACGTTCACCAATTTCCGACGCAACAAAGCCCTGTATCCCTTTTATATAAACCACGTCTTTTTGCCCTGGCTGGAGAATGCCACCTAACTCCATGCGTTCCAACTGCTTTTTGATTCCGGCAAAACTCCTATCCCCTTGCAAATCCAAATGCTGCATTGCCGTATGCATAATCGTACCGCGTTCGGCCGCCGATAATCCCTGCCGTGCATCCTGCATAAACTTTGGGCGAGGCCACTCAAAATCCTGCTTTTTCTCTGCTTCAGGAAGCTTTACCAGCAAATTTTGTTCGACGCTTTCGTCCGCCAGTGGTTCCTGCTCCGCGAACCGGTGCTTGATTTCCGTGACCGTAAGCTTTGCTGGTACTTCATCCAAGCCCCCCATGTCGTATTGCCATGACAAGCAGTTTTCTACCTGCTCTTTCTGCGCTGTCCCTGGCATTGGTTCAAAGGCAGCAGCAGCCTCAAGCAATGGGTCCTTATCCAGCTCCCTTGCTACGGTTGCCCCAACTTCAGCCGCCGGAATCAACTGAATCGCAAATTCCGCCTCAGCCTCTGCCGGCAGCAAATCGCTCTCTGCCACCTCGGCTTCCATAAATTCCCGCAGCGCCACACCATCCCGATGACGGGCTATCGCGGGTACCATCCAATCCAGGTATGTTTTGGCCTGACGAATGGCTTGTACCGAAAAACGCTTTTCGGTATCTGCCAAGAGCTGCCCCCAGGTTTTTGCCCGATTTTCCACTTGTGATGGTGACAACGTTCCCGTAACGATGAGTTTTTCCCGAGCACGCGTCAAAGCCACATAAAGGATACGCATCTCTTCGGCCTTGGTCTCATCCACAATCTTATCGGCAATCGCCTGCCAGGGCATCGTATTGTAAATCTGACGACCTGTTCGCGAACGCTCAGCCATTTTCACACCAATGCCCAATTGCTGATGCATCAAAAAAGTCCCTTGTGCATCCCGGAGATTAAATTCCTTGGCGGCATTTGCTAAGATTACTACCGGAAACTCCAGGCCTTTGCTTTTATGAATCGTCATAATGCGCACGACATCCTCGCTGGCTCCCAAAGTACGTGCCACCGAAAGATCCGTCTCTCTTTTTTTGAGGTCATCAATAAACCGCAAAAAGCGGAACAACCCCCGATAATTCGTGCGTTCGTAGTCGGCCGCCCGATCGGCCAGCATACGCAAATTGGCCTGACGAAGCAATCCTCCTTTAAGGCTCCCTACATAATCGTAGTACCCAGTTTCCCGATAAAGCATCCAGATGAGTTCCGGTACACTATGGCTTACGGCATAATTACGCCAAGCGGCCAACTCCTGCTGAAAAGCAGCCGTACGCTCCGCAAGCTTTGAGGAAAGTTGCGTATCCGTTAAAAAGCTGGCCAGCAGCCCGTCATACAAATCACCGTCTTCCGCCGCTAGGCGAATCTCCACCAATTCCTTCATCGAAAAACCGCCAATAGGAGAAGCTAATACCGCGGCTAATGGAATATCCTGCCGCGCATTATCCAAAACAGACAACAGTGCCAGCACAATGCGCACTTCGCTGGCCTCAAAATAACCGCCTCCCACATCTGCATACGCCGAGATACCATTTTTCCGCAAAGTTTCCAGCAAAACATCGGCTTTCCCCTGAACAGCACGCATCAACACCGCAATATCACGCAGCTCCAGCGGACGATACTGATTCGTTTCTTTATCCAGTACCACATGATGTTCCTCCATCAACTGCTGAATCCGGTTGGCAATATGCTGAGCTTCCAGTTCGAAGCCCTCCAACACTTCCTCTTTCCCCTCAGCCTTTTGTTCCTTTTTTTCTCCCAAGAGAATATCCAATTCCAGCGGTCCTGCGAGCGTATTTTCCGCTTTCGGATAGGAAGCACCAGGATGGAGCCTACTGCGTTCATCATATTCAATTTCCACCGCATCCCGGCGCATAATCTGCTCAAAAATAAAATTGATAGGAGCCAGAACTTCTGCCCGACTGCGAAAATTCTTTTTCATTGTAATCAGTTGATTTAATTCTTCCTCCCTGCTTTCTTCGGGAAAACTGTCATATTTTGCCTGAAAAAGATAGGGGTCCGCCAGGCGGAACCGATAGATACTCTGTTTGACATCGCCAACCGTAAAGCGATTATCTTCCCGCGCGATTAGGCTTAATATTGCCTCCTGTACTCCATTGGTATCCTGATATTCATCCACCATGATTTCCTTGTACTGATTTCGAAGGGAAATTGCCGCCTCAGTTGGTATATACTCCGGCTTCTCCTGCATGATTTTTTCCGCATCACCACAAAGAATCTCCAACGCGAAATGCTCCAAATCATTGAAATCAAGGATATTTCGTTCTTTCTTGGCCGCTTGCAGTGCATCGATAAAATCCAAAGTCAGCTGCACATATTGCGTTACTGCTTTGCCGCTGCCCTGTATGCTGCGCCAAAGGTCTTGCTCTCGCTCTAGCAAATATTTTTCTTTTACTTTGCCAAAGTTCTTTTTGACCTTGTCTCGTGTTTTGTCAAACTTTGCCCGCACCTCCGGATACTCCGCCTTCAGTGCCTTGAACTCCTTCTTCGCGAGTCTTATCCAGTTGACCTGTTCTGCGGCCTTCCGTACGGCGTCAAAGCATCCGACAGCTGGCCGCTTTTCACAAATGCGCAGTGCCCCACGAACCGCTTCCAGCTGGTCAATATCCGCCTGCACTGCTTCCACGTAAGGCTTCCATGCATCCTGCAACGCCACAGGCGCACGATCCCCTACGAGCATCGTCAGCCGATCATATTGCCGAATACAGGCATCGATTTCCAGGGCTGCCGCTTTCAATATCCGCTGAAACCACGGCGTTGTAAACAGGCTGTCTGCTAATTCATAGATTTCCTGCTGCCGCTTCAGCCAAGCTTTAGGATAAGGCTGGCTCTGGCTGAAATCATATAGCTTCAATACCGCCTCATAGATGGCATCATCGCCTCGGTCATTGCCATAATCATCCGCAAACGAAAGAAATGCCTCCCATGCCGGAATAGCTTCTGCCAACTCCGGACGTTCGTAACGGTTCTCCAACAACTCTTCCAAAACATCCCGCTTCAGCAAAACCATTTCCTGCTCACCGGCCAAACGGAATTGCGGATCTACCTCCACCGCTTCGATATTTTTGCGAATCACCTGCTGGCAAAAGGAATGAAACGTGGAAATATCTGCACCAGTAAGCAAAACCGTCTGACGTTCCAGCCAAGCAGAAAGCACCGCATTTTCTTCCACGAGCAGCCGCTTTTGCAACGCTCCTTCAATCCGTTCCCGCATTTCTGCCGCGGCCGCACTGGTAAACGTCACCACCAACAGCTCATCGATAGAAAGTTCCCGTTCCATAAGCTGCTTGATGATTCGCTCTACCAGCACTCGCGTCTTTCCCGACCCGGCAGCTGCAGCTACCAGGATATTTTTCCCTCGGGCATCAATTGCCTTCTGTTGGTCGATTGTGTAATCCACGGAGCAAATCCTCCCTTCCTGTGCACTCAGCCATCCGCCGTTCCAGTTCTTCCTCTTCTGCCTGCTCTATGTCATGGTATTCATACCCTGACAGCTCAGGATCGAAACCGCAGAGATCACGATACGCACAATAACTGCAAGCCTTGTATTCCTGATTGTTCTTTACGACGCGATACGGCTTGGCTTTGATTTGTCCCGCAAGAATCTGCCGACCGGTGTCACGTAGAATATAATCCACATAACTAAGCAGCAACGCAAATTCTTCCTGAGTACGCACATAATGCCCCTTCTTGGTTGCTTCATCAAAGCTGCCGTCTTTCTTGCGCTTCAACATCAAATGTCCCAAACCTTTATCGATGCTTTCTATCACTTCTTGGTCTGCGCAAACCCACCCCGGCATGCGCAACTCTGACATGACCTTTGCCGCCAACTCCTTATCCGACAAACGCTTTTCGCTGCTGACGACCGGATTCTTCAGGAAAGCATAAAGCATCCCTGCCGGCAGCCGGTCTTCGCCCTGCTGATGAAAAAGCTGCTGAGCAACCAACACATAAACCAGCAATTGAAGCTTTAACCCGTAATAAACCTCAAACAGGTTGATCGCTGCCTGACCAGTTTTATAATCTACTACCAGGAAATACGGATATTCCTGATGAATATCCAGACGGTCAATCTGCCCCTTGAAGGAAAGACGGAATCCATTCCCCAGTGGCAGCGGCGATAACTGCGCCAAATCCCCAGCATGGCCAAAAGCCTCCTCGAAATAGACCGGCTGAAACTCAGAAAGCGCCGCCCAAGCCGTAAGCTGAGCTACCGCCTGTCCAGCTGTCTCCGCAATACGGCTCTTCAAATGGCGGTAATTCGCACGGCTCAGCAGAATTTCACTCTGCAGTCTCGGTGCCAATTCCTCCACCAGCGACTGACAGATTGTCAGGCGCTTCTCCTCCGGCACCTCTTGCCATCGCCCAGCAAACTCCTCGCGTACCTTCTCCCCATAGGCATGGAGAACCGCGTGGAGCAATTGCCCCAAATCCATATTGCGAAATTGATATTCCCGCCGCTCTTGCAATTTAAGCCCATAAGCCGCAAAATGCGAAAACGGGCACTGACGGAACTTTTCGAACTGAGTCACACTGCCATGGAGGCTTTTTCCCCGTAAATAAATTGCCTGCGCCAGTTGTTCCGGCAGCTGTTCCTCATTCGCCTTAGCAAACAGACCGGACAAAGCCAATTTCAACGGACGCCGAAGTTCCGGCTGCTCCAATGCCCAGTTGTAAACATCTTGCCAAAAAGAAGCCGGCTCTTTTTCCTTAATCCGCGCTTCCTTACGGCTTCGCAATACATTGACCAAACTAGAAATTGCCGGCCGCCCCGCTACCAGCTGCAAATTATCCTCACGCTGCAAAGTCTCCAATGGAATCGAAAGGAATGACAGCTGCACATAAATCTGCTGCAATCGCTGAACAAGCGAGGAAGGCTGCAAACCATTCCCCTCTGCATCAGCTAGCGCATAAGAAATCCACAAATACTCTCGTGCCTCATTAAAACTGCGGTACAACAAAAATTTTTCACCAAAGCTGCGCTCCCGCCCCCCTCGGGAAATCTCTGGAATCTCCATACCTTCCCGATGAAGTTCCTGCAGGGCTTCATCAATATGAAGGCGTTCCGCATCGGTCAACAGCCCTTGCTCTGACGAACGACGCGGCATAATTTCCGCATTGGCCCCCAAGATATAAATAGCCCGAGAATTATCGAGACTGTTCTGGTCAAAGGATGCTAACGTCACATAGTCAAGCCCCGGTGGAATCAGCGAAATCGTCAACGCATCCAAGCCATCACTAAGTACCGCATCAAATTCGGACAAAGTCATGCTTTCCTCGCCACTGATTTCTACAATCTGATCGAGCAGCCCGATACTACCGCCCCAAATCTGACGATGCTCCATAGCATCAGCCAAACGTCCCTCTTTTTCTGCAAATTCCGTCCACTGCGAAAGATGGGTTGGCACATCCAACCGCTCCAAGAAACGATATACCGCTTCCGTCTGACCTCGTACATCGACAGCCTTTCGAATCTCATCTTCCAACTCCGCTAATGGTTCCATAGCCTGACGGCGAAGCGAATCAATGCTGCCAAGTTTTGCAGCCACTGCCTCATCGAGCGATTCTTCCTCATCTTCCCATGCATACCGGCGGTGCCAACTCCACGGATCCGCTTGCGACCAGCGCTTCCGCCCACGAATGCCAAATTCCAGCACATAGTTTTCCAGCTTGTCAATATCTTCTCGAACCAACGGAAAGAAGCCAGTCCGCAGGCAGCGAAATACCGTTTCATACCGCCAGCCTTTTACCACCACTTCCAGCGCTGAACGCATCAGTTCAGCCAATGGATGATGGATACTCGGACGTTTGCTGTCCTGAAAAAAAGGAATTCCGTAATCTTGAAAAACCAATCGCAGAATATCGCCATAAGCTTCCTCGTCCCGAACCAGCACGCCTACCTCGTGATACCGGTAACTTTTTTCTCGAACCAGCCGCCTGATATCAGCCGCCACGGCCTCGACTTCGAGACGCCGATTAGCCGCTTCGGTCAACTTTACCGCATCTTCCGCTGCAACAGCCTGGCCGCCCCGAACAAAGAGCTTTTCTTCCACCTGTCGCAATGGTAATTTCCGGCTCCGATGATTCTCCTCCAAAAGCGTCACCGGATAATTTTCTACCTGCACCGATTGACCGGTCAAATTTCCTGCCAACGCACAAATACTTTCCATCGTACGATAGGAACGCTGAAACAACCCTGTTTCCTGTACATTTTCCGGCAGCTTCAGATTCACCCGGCCATCAGCCAGACGCACACCAGCCATAGGCAGCGTAATATGCACGCGATCTACGGTCTGCAATAACGCTGCTAAGACCTGCTGCTCCTGTGGGTTAAAGAAAATAAACCCGTCTATCCACACCTCCGCCTGCTTCAGAAAAGTGGCTTCCGGTAATTTTTCAGCCAACAGCGTCATCATGTCTTCCGCGTCGTTCGCCCGCCCCTGCATAGCAGTAGCAAACTCATCCGACAACGCAGCGAGTTCCGTCAGTTTACTGGCCAATCGACTGCTGTTCTCCCCGAGTCGGCCACTGGCTTTACGCAGGACATCTGTCGTCAAACGATAACTTTTAAATTCCTTGATCGCATCGGACAAACTAGCCGTAAATCCCCGCTGGCGCGCAGCTCTGGCAAATACATCAAGATCTTTTTTCTTCTGATGCCCTACCAGCAGCTTACGCAGTAACAACCGTCTCCCCACTTCACTGATGCGCGAAATATCCGCTCCACCAGTCTCCAAAAGTACCTGTCTGGCAAAACGACGAAAACCAAACACGTAGCCACGGAAAAAACCCTGCCCTTGCGAAATCGACGATGCCAACTGTCGTTCGACTTTGTAAGTCATGTGCTCTGGCAGCAGCAAAACCAACGAGGGGCCCAAGGGATTCTGTTCCATCTGCTCCCGCATAGCAGCTAAGCATGCATACGTCTTGCCGGTACCAGCCCGGCCAATGATAAAATCAAGTTTCGCTATCATAATATCCTGCCTCTTATCGAAAAAAGAAAGGACATATTCCCATACAAGGAATATGTCCTTTTCCCGCCTAAAATCACATGAAGGAAAACGGCGTTGTTACCCGACGAAGGGTACGCCCACAGCTGCAAGTATCTTCCTCCAACATTACAGCCTGCCCCGTCCGATAGCGAATTAGCGGCATAGCCTCAGCCATAAGGCTGGTGAGAACCAATTCGCCCATCTGATGTGGCTCCGTTACCACCTGATCACTGTTAAACGTGACAATTTCTGGATAAAAATAATCTTCCTGAATGTGGTAACCATTATGCGCTTCACATTGAAAGATTGCAGCAGCCATACCAATTTCTGCCGGCTCATAAAGATTAAAGACCTGGGCCTTGGTACGCTCCTGAATATGGCGCTGCATGGGATTCTGAACCCCCTGAACGTTGCGGCAAATCACGCGGGATAGCGGATAGTCCGCAATGTTCTTGCCTGTAGCCTGCAGCTGAATAATCAGTTGCATGATAAGCTGTGGCGTACTCACCAAAGTATCCATGCCTACGAGCTCCATCAAACGAAGCCACTGCCGGTAATCAGTTCCCATCGGAACGACCGCTGCCCCAATCATTTCCAGTGCATACTGAACATCCAACAACCGGCTGTCCGACAAGTCACCCTGCAACGCAACGATAGATGCATTGGTAATGCCGGCAGCCACTAAGCAACGGGTCATCATCTCCACATTATGTGCGACATCGCCATTGGTATAAAGTTTCGTGATTTCCCCAATCTCCTGCTGCATGACATTAAACCGCAGGATTCCCGAAATTGGTATTGTCAAGATATCCAATGCCTCAATCTGATAAAGCGTATTGCGCTCCAGGAAAGGAAACTTCGCAATGTCTTCCAGACTGTGAAGATCCTCATGGGAGACTCCCTTTTTCGTAAATTGCTGCTGATAGAAAAAGCTTTTCTCCTCAGCCCATCTTAACTGCTTCTTTAATCGCTGAAGCTGGAGCTCTCGCATCCTATCCATATCTAATTGTTCAATCTGCTGATTTGCGTACATGACTTAGCTCCATTCAACGTTAGTAATCATTTGTTTTACGTTAATGGTTTCTGATAGAAGAACGGCTGGAAGCTGGTATAGCCCAATTTGCGGAAATTCAAGATTGCCTCAGTAGCTCCCACAAACAGGATACCACCCGGCTTCAGTGCCTTGAAGAAGTTTGCATAAAGCTGATCCTTCGCTTCCTCCGTAAAGTAAATGACAACATTGCGGCAAAGAATCAAATCAAATCCCTCTTCGAACTTATCTTTCAAGAGATTATGACGTTTAAACTCAATGCAGTCCTTGATTTCCTGCTTTACGGCGTACTTATCGCCTTCTACCACATCAAAATATTTTGCCCGACGCTGCGGGGTCATAGCCTTGAGCTCATTATCGGTATAAATACCGCGCTTTGCCTTGGCAAGAATTTCAACATCCAAATCCGAAGCCAGGATGCGATGACGGACATTCGGTGTCATCTCTTTCATGATCATCGCCAAAGAATACGGTTCCGCACCGATAGAACATCCTGCGCTCCAGATATTCAGCTTTGACGAACGAGTTAAAAGGTCTGGGATAACATCAGTCTCCAGCTTGCCGAATTTCTCCGGCGTACGGAAAAACTCCGACACGTTAATAGTCAGATACTCAATGAACGAAGCAAAATCGTCCTTATCTTTTGCGACCTGGTCAAAGTAGGCACAATACGAATCCATCCCAGCTCTGGTAACCAGATTGCCGATACGGCGCTTCATCTGTGGCTCCTTGTAGAGATCCAAATCAATCTCGGTCTTCGCCTTAAGCTTCCGTTTGAATTCTTCCCAGTCTTTTTCATCCATCATAGGTATTTCCCTCCCTATTTCCTCTTACATATTCCTACATCGTGAAGAAAACGTAACTATAATTCTATAGTGTATAGTATTCACGATACGCCAGCAAAATCCTGCTAGGAATGGGCAGGGAACGAAAATAAATTAGTCGATGTCAAATACCGTCCGTGACGATTTAGCCTCTTCTTTCGGAAGGATGATATGAAGGACTCCGTTTTCATAAGAGACCGATACATCTTCTTTTTTGATTCCATCAATCAGGAATGTCCGCTCAAACTCTCCCGTACGGCGTTCCCGGCAGAGGAACTTGACCTGCATATCGCTCTCCTGCCGTTCGGCTCGGATTCGTAAGTAATGGTTATCATCATAGGATACGTTTATCTGTTCTTTATAAAACCCGGGAAGCTCAGCAAAAAGCTCATACGCCGCCTCTGTCGAAATCACGTCCACGCGAAATGGCGATAAGGCGCTGCTGACTTTCCCCATCGGATTAAACGGCTGATCTGCCATAAACTCCAAAGCTTTTTCCAATGCCTCACGACCGCGTTCAGCATTTTCCCGCAGGTTAAATGGTACTGTCCGGAACATAAAAATCGCCTCCATAATAGAACATTTCCTACTGTCAGTACTATTATAACGCTATTGTCCGAATTTTGTCGACAGACAAAATCTTTCCCAACAAAATTCTAAAAAATGTCTCCAGCACTAAGCCAGAGACATCCTATAGACATTATCCTTTATTTTCGCTGGGGAAACTTTGCCAAAACTTCGCTGCAATCCTGAACGACTTCCACTGTTCCCAGATAATTTCCCTCTTCCCCGTAAACTGCCATATACTTCACCAGTATGGGTTTCCCCATGATATAGCGGGCAACTACCAAGGCTTCACGCTTCTTGGCCCGAAAATCTGCCAGTAAATTCTTGACCACTGGAACAATCTGCGGTGGATGACACTCAAAAACCAACCTTCCTAGCGCGGCTTTCGGCCGCGGGAAAACATTGCCTTCATTAATGAAGAAGCGCAACCTATCCTGCTCATCAATGAAGGTTATGTCCACCGGAAGCAAGGAAAACATTGCCCGCAACTGCTTTACAGTAAGTTCACCAGTCGGCAGCTGAACTTTCCCCGCCAAAATTTCCTGCTCTATCGTCTTCTGGAGTTCTGAATCTGCCCAAGCAGCGCCCGCATCCCATACCGGTGGCTCCTCAACAAACACAATCCCCATGTCCGGAAAATCCCGATAGATACGCATCCATTCTTCTGTGGTGAAATAGTTTAAGCAAAGCGGGAACAAAATACGCTCTTCTTTGGCAGCCATTCCTTGGACGCGCTTCATTAGCGCAGCAATCCGTCCTTTATATAACAGAACGTTGTCTGCATCTTCCTTTATCGCCCGCGTCAGAGTTCCAAGCTCTTTCTTGATTTCATCATCTTCATTCCACATGACCTGTGAAGGGCCCGTAACACCATAATTGTATAAGAGCGGCATCAGCAATTCTTCCTTTTTGGCATAGTGGTTACGGATAGCATTCAATGCCGTCATAGCCTCGATTACCACCGCGGTATCGATTGTTGCACTTACACACTGTCCTTCGATTACCGTCCGGATTTTTTCCATGCCATCATTTTCTGCCCGCATCAAGGCGATTGGATGCCCCTCTTCCAACACCATGCCAGCTGCCGTTTCAATTTGTGCCGTTTTCAACTGACAGACTTCGTTGATATCATTCCCCACAGTTTCAAAACCATGTGCCGCCAGCAGCGCAATCACCTTTTCCATCGGAATATTGCGCACAGCTGCACCACGCGGCAATGTCATAATATTTCCCATTGCCTTCAATGCAGCGGGGTTCAAGATTTTCTCTAACCCAAGTTCTGCCAATATATCTATCAATTCGGGATAAGCCTTTACCAATTCCGCTACTGTCAGCTTCAAATCGATTCGCTTCATTATATCTCCTCATCTCTGCTGTTCTTACCTTAATCCAAATGACCCCTTTATTATACGAACTGCTTCTACATCCGTCTGTTGCAACGGTTACATAGCTCTCTGCTAATTGTTTTTCTCTCCCCCTTGCAAATTTCCTTTCCAGGCATTATGATAGAAGCGGTTATTTAATATATTTTTAAAATATATACTGCTTGTTCAATATATTATAAATGTATAGAGGGGATATTTTACACCTATGGACTTAAAACAATTGAATTATTTCCTAACCGTTGTAAACGAGCAACAGATTACAGCGGCCGCCAAAAAACTCCATATGGCACAGCCACCGCTCTCCCAGCAAATGAAACTGCTAGAAGAGGAGCTCGGAACCCAGCTTTTTAAACGTGGGCCTCATCGCATTGCGCTCACCGATGCGGGCCGGCTCTTAGCCCGTCGCGCCCAGCAACTGCTCGATATGGCCGACTCCACCACCCGGGAAATCGCCGATCTATGCCAAGGACTTCGCGGGACACTTTCCATCGGAACGATTTCTTCCTCAGGAAGCATCTTATTAAGCCCAGGACTGCAAACTTTCCATGAAGAATTCCGCGATGTCCACTTCGAAATTCACGATGCCAACACCTACCAACTTATCGAGCTATTAGAACAGGGCATTATCGAAATCGGCATCGTCCGAACTCCTTTCAATGCCAGTCAATTTCACTGCGAATACCTTAGCTCTGAACCCATGGCCGTCGCAATGACCAGTCAATTAGACTGGTGTCCGGATAGAACTTCTATCCAGCTGGCGGAACTAGCGAAACGCCCGCTGATTGTCTATCGGCGCTTTAATCAGCTGCTTGCCGACGCCTTTACCGCCAAAAGCATCCAGCCCGAAATCTATTGCCGCAACGACGATGCCCGCACGACAGTACTTTGGGCCAATGCCGGTCTCGGCATCGCTCTCGCTCCATTATCTGCCATGAAGCTTGCCGCCCATGAAAATCTTCATATCAAAACCATCGAAGAGCCATCTCTCGAAACAAAAATTGCAGTCATCTGGCGCCGTGACACCTATCTATCCCATATCGGCCAAAAGTTTCTGACCGCCCTATGCGGAAAACCAATCCCTGACGCGAAATAACCAGCAGGAGGAATCATTATGTCTAACGAAGAATTGAAATCCGTCGCCGCATCCTGTCCCAACTTCTATTGGAAACTGTTCCAATCGACGTTTTTAATCAGTGCCTTTACCGTAGGCGGCGGCTTTGTCATCATTCCGCTATTGCGGGCCAAATACGTGGATGAATACGGCTGGCTTAACGATAAAGACACGCTGAATCTCGTCTCCATCGCCCAATCTATGCCAGGCATCGTAGCCGTCAACGCTTCAATTATTCTTGGCTACCGCATGGCGGGGGTACGCGGCGCCCTGACGGCCCTGTCCGCCACCATCCTGCCCCCCCTCTTCACCCTCTCCCTTATCGCCTGCGCCTATGACTGGTTTGCTTCCAATCAATATGTCCGCTACCTGCTAAAAGGCATGCAATGCGGCGCTACCGCACTGATTGTCAACGTTTCCATTGATCTGCTGCACAAACAGCTGAAGAAGAAACTGCTTCTTCCCCTGGCTATCATCGCCGGCACCTTCCTTGCCAATTTCTGCTTCGATGTCAACATCATGCTGCTGATTATCTTCGACGGTCTTCTAGGGCTCCTGTTCCTGCGCAGCCATGAGTATGGAAAATAAGGAGGTTTTATTATGATTTACCTGACTCTGTTTTTTGAATTCGCAAAAGTAGCTATTTTCTGTGTAGGGGGAGGATATGCCTCCATGCCACTGATTCAGTCGGCTGTTGTCGACACCTATCACTGGCTGACACTCGCTGAATTCGTAGATATTTTCACCATTTCTCAGATGACACCGGGACCGATTGGCATCAACGCCGCCACCTTTGCTGGCATGAAAATTGCCGGAATCCCCGGCGCCATTTCGGCTACCATCGGCTTTTGTACGCCGTCTTTTATCCTCGGCATCCTGCTGGCAAGACTTTTTTTCAAATACGGCGATATCGGCCCGATTCGCGGAATCCTGAACGGTCTACGCCCGGCAGTAATCGCCTTGATTGCTGCAGCAGGCATAAGCTTTATCATCCTGTCCCTCTGGAACGAAGAAAAACTCCCGGCTGACCTTTCCACTATCGATCCCATCGGCATCGCCATCCTAGTTGGTTCACTGATAGCCGTCCGCCGAAAAATCGGGGTCATAAAACTGCTGGCAGGCTCCGGGCTTGCTGGTCTTGCACTAGGAATCATAAAACAACTCGTATAAAAAAACGGCGCAGATTGTACAGTCTGCGCCGTTTTTGCCATCAGCAGAATAATTTTCCACCAATAATCGTCTGTTTTATATTCACTTCTTCATCAAAAATGACCACATCTGCCCGTTTGCCCGGTTCCAGCGAACCAAGCTCTTCATAAAGGTTCAACTCCATAGCTGGCGTCTTCGTTACCATTTCAATAACCTGAGCCAATGGTGCACCAGTATTTTCCCAGAAAATCTTGATACAACGGTTCATGGTCGCCACACTACCTGCAATCGTGCCATCTTCGAGCGTTGCGAGTTCTCCCTTGACGAACACCTTCTGCCCGCCAAGCTCGGAGGGGCCGTCCCCAACACCACAAGCTCTTAAAGAATCCGTAATCAAAATGATATTCTTGCCGCCCTTAGCATGATACAAAAGGCGCTGGGCTGCTGGATGCGAGTGGACATTGTCGGCAATGATTTCACAATTCGCCGTCGAGTCCAACGCCGCACCAACCACACCAGGATTGCGATGGTGGAACGGCGTCATGGCATTGTAAAGATGCGTGATATGATGAACGCCATGCTTTGTTACCGCCTCCATCACCGTCTCATAATCTGCGGCTGTATGTCCGATAGAAACCGTAATCCCCACTTCTTCACAAAGCTCCACAAAACGGTAGTCCGGCAATTCCTCCGGTGCCAACGTTATGATGCGAACCACATCCTGCCAAGGTTCTACCAACTCAAAATCAGCGGGACGAATATTGCACTCCGCCTGAGCTCCCTTCTTCGCTGGGCTGATAAAGGGGCCCTCCATATGCGCACCGAGAATCCGAGCACCTTCTGGCGGCTGCTGCTGATAGTGGCGAATATGCGCAAAGGCTTTCGCCACATCCTCCCAAGCACAAGTCATCGTAGTGGGCAGGAACCCAGTGACACCAGTCTTAGCCTGCAAGCGGCTCATGCGCGGTAATGCCATTTCCTCATCATCCATGGTGTCCATGCCGTCACAGCCGTGAATATGCACATTGAGGAACCCCGGCGAAACATAGCCGCCTTTGGCGTCAATCGTTTCCTCAATCGCCATAGCTGCCGCTTCGCTGTCAGAAACGATCCCCTTGATTCGCTCGCCTTCGCAGAGAATGACCTTTCCCGTCTGTATTGTAAAATCACCCTGCTCATCCGGCAGAATGCATTTGCCATTGATTATTGCCAGCATCTTCAATCCTCCACATAATGACTAAAACTACCGATGACCAGCTGCGGAAATTCTTTATGCAAGGTCTCGATAAAAGTTCGGGTTCCCACCGCTTTCCCCTGCGGTTCCGGCATGATATCCAGGAACGCATCTGGGTCGATATTGAGATTGCGCACCTGGATCATCTGAACCGGCAACTCACGGAAGAAATCCTGCCATGCCGCCAATTCTTCCTCCCGGTCATTGAAGCCCGGGAAGTAAAGGAGATTCAGCGAGACATAGACACCGTGATCCAAGGCATAGCGAATCGACTCTTTGACATTTTCCAGATGATAGCTGGCCCGATAATAGGCATCATAGCCCTCATCACGGGCACTAATAATCGAAACCCGCAGCGAATCGAGTCCGGCATCAACGATTTTCTTGACGCCCTCCGTCCAGCCAACATTGGAATTCATATTAATCTGCCCCTTGTCGGTCTGTTCACGTATCAACTTAATGCCTGCCGCAATATTATCAGCAGCCAGCGACGGTTCCCCTTCACAGCCCTGACCAAAACTGATGATACCATCCGGTGCCACCGAAAGATGATATACACCTACCTCAGCAATCTCCTCCGGCGTCGGACGGAATTTGATGCGTTCCTGCGGCGACGGGCAGCATTCAGCAGGCTGCAGGGAAATACAGCCAAAGCAATTGGCATTGCAGACAGGTGACGTAGGAATGCCACACTCCCAACGACGATAAAAGAGATTCTGCGCCGTGCAGCAATGCCACTTGAGGCTGCAGCCTCCCACCTGCTCCACAATGCGGTTTCCCGGCAAGTCCTTCTTGGTACGTTTGACCAGATTCTTCAAGTCTTTCGTATTGTAGTGAATCGGGTCCCATTTATGATTTTCATCGGTATAGACCGCCGCACAATAGAGTTCGTCCTTGTAGACGACAACCGCCGTGTACCCGTATAAGGGCAGTCGCTGGGCCTCCTCAGCCCGCTCATAGGCTGGCAGATAAAGTCGGGTATAGCCTGCTGGCAGAATGGCGGCTACCGCCAGTCCGCTTATTGGCATAACTTCGCCATCCTCCGCACAGCCCACCGCCAAATGGTCCGGTAACAGCATGAGGTCCGCACTCTCCGGCAGCGGTATCAAATCTTCCGGTTTCAGCAGGATGTTCTCACGCCCCGTGCGGCCCATTCCCTGCATCCCCGGTGCATCCAAAATATTGCCGTCTTCATCAGCATAGACGGCGGTAATCCTTTCACCCATTGACTGCTTCTCCCTCCTGTACCTCTTCTGGCTTGACTTTTTTCTTTTTTGCCTTCTTCGGATTATACTGATTCATGGCCTTATCCACATCATCCGTTACAATGCATTCCACCGCCGGAACCAAATATTTGATGGCCTCGTCAATTTTCGGCACATCCTCCGGCACAAAGGGTGCCAGTACATGGTTGACGACCGTCCAGCCTGGCAGCGGACGACCGATTCCTATACGCACGCGGGCAAAGTGCTCATCTCCCACGTGAGCTAGCACGGATTTGATTCCATTATGACCGCCCGCGCTCCCCTTTTTGCGAATGCGGATGGTTCCCGCCGGGATATCCATATCATCATGGACCACGATAAGATCCTCTACATCGAGTTTGTAGAAATTCATCAGCGGGCCAATCGCCTGTCCACTCTCATTCATATACGTCTGAGGCTTCACCAGCAGAACTTTTTCCACACCAATGCGCGCCTCACCAATCTTCGCATCGAACTTATCCTTCCAGTCTGTGACCCCCAATTTTTCTGCCAGAGCATCCACAAACATAAAACCAACATTGTGTTTGGTCTTCTCATATTCACTGCCTGGATTTCCCAGACCAGCAATTATTTTCATTATCTTCGTCACTCCATTTCAAAACGGTATTCCTTATTATAACGCCGTTATTCCAATTTCGCCACCGGCAAAACTTCGCACTTCCACCAATAAATGAAAACGAGAATCCCATCTTGAGCACCGACTCTAAGATGGGATTCCCGTTTTATCAGTTATTCGCAGTCGGATCGCCGATCATCAACAAATAAGCAATGACCACGATACCGAGGATAATGCGGTACCAACCGAAGGCCTTAAAATCATTGGTCTTGATATAGCTCATCAGGAATTTAATGGACAAAATCGAGACGATAAACGCAGTGACCATTCCTACCAGCAAAATAACGAGTTCCGAACTACTGAAATCCAAACCGAACTTCACGATCTTCAAGAGGCTTGCACCGAACATGACCGGAATCGCCAAGAAGAATGTAAACTCTGCGGCTACATAACGGCTCGTACCAAAAATGATACCACCAAGAATCGTTGAACCGGAACGGCTGGTGCCCGGAATCAACGACAAGACTTGAAACACACCAATAATAAAGGCTGTCTTGTAATCCAATCGCGCCAAATCGTTGATACGCGGCCGGCGATGCTTGTTGTAATTCTCAACCAGAATGAACATGATACCGTAGAAGATAAGCGATGCCGCTACCACTTGAGCCGTCATGAAATGCTTTTCCATATAGTCATTGAACAAGAGTCCAATAACAGCTGCCGGAACGCAGGCAAAAAGGACCTTCTTCCAAAGACTGAACGTTTCCCTCTTCTCTTGCCTCGTCTTCCACGATGACCAGGGATTGAGTTTCTCGAAATTAAGGGCTACGACTGCCAAAATGGCACCCAACTGGATAACGACCAAGAACATATCCATAAACGATTTACTGACATTTAACTGGATGAACTCATCCACCAAAATCATATGTCCCGTACTTGATACCGGCAACCATTCCGTCAAGCCTTCCACCACACCGAGAATGATGGTCTTCAACAAATCCATTATACTCAAATCCACTGTAATGCTTCCTCCTAAACATATCTATGCTAAATTTTCAAAGCATGTCCCATTATAGCACAGCCAAGAAAACTTGTGCATGACTTTCTGCTGAATTCTCTATACTTTTATCCTCTACACGTCATTTGTGTGAGCCAATCACGGAAGTCACTCACTGGGAATGCTATAATCAAGGCAACAACAAGTCATAAAACGATACGAACGAAAAGGAGGTCCACCATGGATATCATTACCATCACCAAAGATAATTTTCAAGCCGAAGTTATTGAAGCAAAGGGCACTGTTCTGATTGATTTCTGGGCCAGCTGGTGCGGTCCCTGCCGCATGCTCTCCCCGATTGTTGACCAAGTTGCCGAAGAACATCCCGACATCAAAGTCGGCAAGATAAACGTAGACGAAGAGCCAGAACTGGCATCCCAGTTCGACGTCATGAGTATCCCGATGCTCGTCGTCTTCAAGGATGGACAGAAAGTAAACGAATCTGTCGGCCTGATCCCCAAAGAAAAAGTTGAGGAGCTGATTCCGTGAATCGGCCATCAAAAAAAGCGGCTTCTGTATTCCCCCGTGGGTACAGAAGCCGCTTTTTGCAGTCATGCCAGCGTATGGATAATCTGATACAGCTGTTCCTTCAATTTTTCAATCTCATCACTAGAGAACAGCTCCCCCTTTTTATTCACCAAGCATCCCATTTGGTAGGGAACCTTTTCTGCATCCTTCCGCAGCGCTTTTCCCTTCTCGGTAATTGACACCATCAAACCCCGCTCATCCTGTGGACTCCGATAGCGCTTCAAATAGCCCATGGCCTCCAGTTTCTTCAACACTGGCGTCAACGTCCCAGAATCCAGATAGAGACGCTTGCCAAGGTCACGCATAATAACTTCCTTCTCCTCCCACAACACCATCATGGTGATGTACTGGGCGTAGGTAAGTCCCAACTCCTTCAAAAACGGATTGTAAGCTGCCACAATTTTCCTGGCACATGCGTACATCGGAAAGCACAGCTGGTTTTCCAAAAGCAACGGATCAAACTTCTTTTTATCACTCATATCTTGCACCTCAATGTTATGGGTAAATCTTTCTTCTCTACATTTTATCATCATTTCAGCGGAAAAGTGAATATTTTAATTTCCTTGGCGAAATCAAAAAGCCATTGACAATACCGTTCCAATAATAGTATGCCCAGTATAGTCCTCACTACCTTGCCCATAAACACTTCCAATATCAGTCCCGAAATACACCTAGCTACTACAATGCGGCAATCGGTTCGCCACTTCATTACGTATAAACCAACCGGTCCCTGCCATCAGCGTATATTTCCCGTCGAACCCTCTTACCGTATAACGATTTCCTATGCTTATCCTGTCTACACCATAAAGAACCATATCATCCATCGCAAACTGCCCATGAAACGTAAACTTTGTCAAAGTTGAGGTACCACCACACGCGTAGTGGCAAATCCGCGTCCACCCGTATTCTAGACTCCTCTAAGCGATTCTGCCTATCCTGCGCCTGCAATCGTGAATCTTGCAGGTTGTCATTTGGCGCTGCATCAACAAACTGAACATTTACGATATATCCTATGCTACATATAATTCCTATTAATTGTTTTAAGGCTCTCACTTTTTACTCCATTTTCCTTCTATTAATAACTTTATTTATTTCAACTTTCCATTCTGATAACACAAGCAAAAACGAATTTTCACCGACTATAATATATTGTTTTTGATTTTCATCATAAATTGCTTTTTTCCATTCTTTCATAGTTTCTAAAAAAAGATTGTTCTTATTGTATAAATATACACCAGGTTCTATATTTAGCTTTATTTTCTTTTCAAAGAAACCTGATATATATCCAAAACTTATATCATAGATTATTTCATCACCTATCATTTTTACATTCAGCCCAGTATCATCTCGATCAAATTCATTCAATTGAATTTGTAACTTATACTTTCCCTTTATTACACTAACAAGTTTTTTCATACTAACACCATTTTACTATTTATTATTTCTTTAAAGGCATCATCATAAGACAAAATGTATACGCACAAAAATCACTCCACCATCACATACGTTCACACCACTCCCAATTGTCTGCTGTAATTTCAATAAAATAATTTTCTGTAACAACTAAAAATGCACTTTCCCCATTATATTTTTTTACACTATATAATATATTGTTAAAATCTTCTTGGTAATAATATCTAAACGACTCATTGTATGTAGTATAAAAAACCCCAAATCTATCAACAACAATATATTCACTAACATTCTCAAAGTAAAAATATACAGCTTTTTCTTCACCTTCTACTATCACTTTCAATCCGTTCTCTTTAGTCATCAATTCAACAACATTTTGTTCTAACCCAATCATCGGAGAAAGTATTGCTTTTATTTCACCTCTTAACACTTCATTTTTTATATCTATATTTATATCCTTTCTTTCCCTTTTGTATTTCAATTGTAGTACCTCCTGTCTTGCTACCTTCTCCAATCGTTACATGATCTACTTCACCTAATGGTCAACGACATTACTGTTCCGAACCCATCGTACTCAAAACGTCATTACACCACCATAATCGCTTATCCAAAAAACATATCCCAATTCCAATAAACACAAGAGGCAAATCAACACACACAAAATCCATATATATCCAATTATTCTTCTTTCTACTCTTCTGTACAGTTTTTTCTTTTGACGGCATATCATCAAAATTACCATTTTTTATATTTCTCTCCAACATCTTGTATTACTTTAATTTTGTAACATTCCATACCTCCCCCCGCCCATAACAAAAGCAATAATATGAACGAACTAATATTTTTTTCATCAATAAAATTGGCAACATATTATTAATAATATATTCGTTGCCCACGTTGCATCCCATCCGTAAATGCACGTAACCAAATCATTTAACACTGGATTTAATGAATTTCCATAACGTGATGGATCTGTTAATTCATCCCATGCTCCCTTAAATAATCAGATATAATATTCCCTCTTATAAGTTTATCAAAAATATACTTATCACTCATCCATATTTCGACATAAGATGAATCTGAAATTCGCAAATGCATAACTTCCATTCCATCCTTACAATATGCATACATATCCAATTGTATTACATAGCACACTGTCTTTATTCTTTTAAATAAGTCACCATTTTCATATATTTTTTCCTCTAACAATTCTGAAAAATCATTTTCTTTTTTCAATATTTCACTATAATTTATCATCCAATGTAATTCTTTTTCTTCTTGTAATCCATTTAATAGGTTGTATAAATACTCTCCCCATTCATTTGGTATTTCTAATTCTATGTATTTTTCATTCATGTTATTTACCTCTTCTCGGCACACCATTTTCATCCCATTCCCACTTATGCTCATGTGGAACTTTTGAGTTAGTGACAGTCAAATTTATATTGTCATAATTCGATAAAAACAATGTGAATTCCTCAAAAAATTTTCTCTCTCCATAAAAATACGCATTACCAACAGTCATCCACTTTGGTAATGCGTATCGTTAGAACTTTCCTCCGCCTCCACCGCAACTACTACTGCTGCTGCCAGAGGACGAACTGCCCTGGTTTTTTGCTTTTTTTACCCGCGACACGTTCGTATAAAGGAACGTGTCTTTCCTTTCATCCAGTTGAATGCTGTCTCGCAGCAAATAATCATCGGCAGCGATAGCCGGGTGCACATTGTTCAGCTGGCCTATCAGGATGCTCCATACCAAAGCGGCGATAAGCCCTGCCCCCCCCATGGCGATAAGCAGCGAAAGCATACTGAACTCGATAAAAGGATCATACGGCTCGCCCTCTGTCTCATAATAGGTGAGCATTTCATCGGCCGTATTCACATAGGCCATAAAGGCATCCGCATAATTTCCATCTTTCAAATCCGGCAGGAATTGGTCACGTAAATGGGGGAATCCCTCTGCATCGGTAATCATCTTGCGCATACGACTGTCTGTCGACACATACCAATCACGAGACTCCATAGCCAGAATCAGTACGATTCCCCCATGAGTACCATTCTTATAATCCCGAAGCACAATCTCATCAGCCACTGCCTTAGGATCTTTCCCTTGAAGAGATTTCATGGTTACCACACCAATGCGGACTCCGTGTTCTTTTTCTACTGCTTCTATCCTGGTCATTAACTCTCTCTTTTGCTGATTACTCAGCAGACCAGCGTTATCTACTACACTGGGAACCGCATTTGTCGGTGGTACATTCGCAAGGCTCTCTGCCGAAAAAATACCCCATCCTACAACCAGTGCCACAAATCCCACGAACCAAATCAGTATTTTTTTTCGAATCATTTTGCCTCCTCCTTACACTACGATATATTTCGCAAGGTAGTAGAGGAACGGCAGGACCAGCAGGAATACTGCCGCTGGATACAGGATTTCTTTCCTTTTGTCTGCTGGCAGACTGCCGACTATCTTACCGGTCTGCCCATTCATCATAAAGGTATAGGGCTGATTCTTATACCTGGTAGTCAAAATCCACACGGGTACCATTCCATAGGAAACCGCACTCTTTTCCTTGATGATGGCCGAATCTTCAAGATTTACCGTGTCATATCCTTGGACGCTGTCCTCCAGGACGCCCAGTACACTTTGCTCCACCCGTTTATCGGCTCGCGGTGCCGAAGTTTCGGCGTCCTCATCGTAGCGGTCAGCCAGATATCCGGTCAGATATGCCGTACTGAAGGGAACCAACGCCCGATAGTCAAACGGTTCGATACTCTCCATATAGTCGTTATCCATCTTCCGGCTTCCATCCACGGGAATGCGCTGGAACGCCATACTGCCATCACGTTCACAAGCAAAATGCGACGTCTCCGTGACGGTCTCATCTCCATCGTCGTAAACAACAGACTTTGTGGCCCGAAAACTGGCATGAGCTGAAACCGACGAATCGAACAGCCAGAATGGCACATACATGGGTTGAATGGATTCCACGCGATTATTGGCTGTAAATGCTGCCGGCAAAAGGAGTTTCCCCTTATAAAACGCTTTGAGCGCTGCTACCGCATCCTCTTTTGTCTTTTGGAAGGGAATGATGTAATCCGGTTTTAGCATTCCGCCAAAATTCTTGGGAATCATGGTAGGGTTGCCACAATAACAACACTCCGTTGCCATAGTATTGTTATCGGTAACCACTTCCGCACCGCATGAGGGACAGATACAAGTATGCAATGCCGCAGATTCAGCTTCCGACCATTCCGAGCCAGCCTTTCGCGTGTTCCATTTAGCCTGCTGCGCAGCCGCTTCTCTTGCGGCTCGCTTTTCCTGGCTTTGGAACAACGCCTCAATAGTCTTTATCTCAAATTCATTGCCGCAATACTCACAAGTCACTTTGTCATGACCGGGGAGAAACGTAAGCGGTGCGTTGCAATCCGGACATTTATAGCTCACAGAGCTTTCTGCCATTTGCATTTCCTCCTCTCACGTTACGGCCGCGGCTTCCCACAGTTCGGACAGAACTTGCCGTCATTTACCGCACCACAGGCACACGTCCATACGCCAGCAGGCCTTGGCGCACCGCACTCCGAACAGAATTTGCCCGTATTCCCTTTATGACCACAGCTGCAGTCCCAAGCATCCGCTGCCGCTGGCTTCTGCTTGCCACATTCCGAACAAAACTTACCATCGTTTACCGCACCGCAGGCACACGTCCAATTATTCCCCGCGGCTGGCGATTGAACAGCCGACGCAGCGGTTGATGCCGCCTGCTTATTTCCCATGGCATACAGATTGCCTGCATTCATCCCGCCAGCCTGTCCAGCCATATTCATCCCCATAAAACCTAATGCAGCTCCCATACCACCTTCATTGGCTGCGGCAGTCTGCATCGCCTCTGCCTGTGCTCCCACCAAATGAGCGGCAGCCATGTTGGGATTCCGGAATGCTGCATTGCGCTGAATCTCCTTGATCAGCTGCTGATCTTCTTCACTGGCACTGACGTTGCTGACACCAAAGGATATCACATCAATACCACGCAGCTCCCCCCATTTCGTACTCAAGACATCATTCAACGCATCGGCTATTTCCTGCGTATGCCCCGGCAAAGCACTATAACGGATTCCCATGGCAGAAATCTTGGCAAATGCCGGCTGCAGAGCGGTCATGAGTTCTGTCTTCAGCTGTCCATCGATTTCACTTCGATCATATCTATCCTCAATATTGCCGCAAACATTCGTATAGAACAGAATCGGATTCGTGAGCCGATAGCTGTATTCGCCAAAACACCGGATCGAGATATCCACATCCAGACCGATATTCGCATCCACTACACGGAAGGGAATCGGACTTGGCGTGCCGTATTTGTTCCCCATGATTTCCTTCGTATTGATATAGTACACCCGCTGATCTTTGCCGGTATCGCCGCCATACGTAAAGCGTTTGCCCATCCGGGCAAAAACCGCTTTGATATCCTCGCGCAGATTGCCACCAAAAACAGATGGTTCCGTTGACGCATCATAGATGTATTCTCCCGGCTCAGCACAGATATCCACTACTTTCCCCTGTTCCACAATAAGCATGCATTGCCCGTCGTTGACCGCAATGGCAGAGCCATTCGAAATGATATTGTCCTCACCACTGGTGTTCGAACTGCGCGCACTCGTACGCTTTTGCCCTTTTGCGGCCAGGGTATCTGTTGTCAAACTATCACAGTAGAAAAATTCCTTCCACTGATCCGCCAGAACGCCGCCTACCGCACCGGCAGCTGCCTTTATAAGTCCCATAAAGCGCTCCCCTTCCAACTGTTATTTCTTCCTAATGCTGAATGAATTTTCATTATACCAATACCGCATTATAAAAATACAAGTTTACAATAAAAAAACGCTGAGAAACAAACCTCACATTGTCTCTCAGCGTTAAATTCGCTATCAGCCTGCTAAATCCTTCAAAGCATCATAATTCGTCAAGGAAATGCAGCCCCTTGATGTCTTCACCCAGCCTTCCTGACTGAAATACTTCACCAGCCGGCTGACCACTTCCCTGGCAGTTCCCATAAAGCGGGCAATCTCCTCATGTGTCATGTGAATCTCCCTGCTGTTTCTCTTAGCACTCTCCTCCAACAGGAAAATCGCCAAGCGCCGGTCTGCCGATAGGAATAAAACCTGCTGCATCTTCCAAAGCATCTCCGAAAGGCGGTTCGAGGCCATCTCATACCCATAGCACCGCACGTAGATATTGTCCTTTGCCAACTTGCGAAAGGCCACGGAATCCGTCAACAACACTTCGGTATCCTCGGCCGCATCGATATAGACATCAAACGTTACCGCATCGAGTGCACAAGATGCTGATAAAATCCCAACATCATCCGGGAAAAGACGGTACAGCGTCACTTCCCGCCCATCCTCCGACATGGTATAGACACGAAGCTGACCGCGCTTCACGAGCAATACCCCTATGCAGTCCAGCGGTCCCTGATGAACCTGTGTCCCCTTTTTATAATGGACGATATGACTATACGCATTGATGAGTTCTTTTTCCTGCGTTGACAGATGAGGCCAAAAACTAAAGTGTTCAATAAAAAGATCCGTAACTGTTTGCACTTTTTCCAAATCGATTCCTCCTCTTCCAAATTCCTTTGCTTCATTATACCTCATCCTGCTATCCTTTTCTGTAACTTATGCACAAAAACAGCCTGCTCCTCAAGGAACAGGCTGTTACTATTGCCAATTTCGTCAATTAGCGGAACAACTGGCTGACCGAACGATGGCTCTGGATGCGCATGATAACATCGCCAAGAGCATCAGCCAGGGACAGTGCAACGATTTTTTCGGATTTTTTCTCCGGCGGTACCGGAATCGTGTTGGTGATAACGAGTTTCTCGATAGGAGATTCATTGATACGGGAAACTGCCGGATCACTGAGAATTGCATGAGAGCAGGATGCGAAAATGCGTTTTGCACCGCGTTTTTCCAGAGCTTTAGCACCCTCACAAAGAGAACCAGCCGTATCAACGATATCGTCGATGATGATAGCCGTCTTGCCTTCAACATCACCGATGAGGTTCATGACTTCTGCACAGCCCGGTTTCGGACGGCGTTTCTCGATGATGGCAATCGGTGCATGGAGATGGTCAGCCAGGATGCGAGCACGAGTAACGCCACCGAGGTCCGGCGATACGACGACAACATCCTCGAGTTTCTGCTCACGGAAATAGTTGGCAATAACCGGAGCAGCAGCCAGATGGTCAACCGGGATATCGAAGAAGCCCTGGATCTGACCAGCATGGAGGTCAACGGTAACGACGCGGGTAACACCTGCCGTAACCATGAGATTAGCGACGAGCTTAGCCGAAATTGGCTCACGGCCGCGCGTCTTGCGGTCCTGACGTGCATAAGCATAATACGGTACTACAGCCGTAACGCTATGAGCGGAAGCGCGTTTGCAGGCATCTGCCATAATCAGAAGTTCCATCAGGTTGTCGTTGACCGGATAAGAAGTCGGCTGAATGATGAAAATGTCCTTGCCACGAATGCTTTCGCTAATCATGACCTGCGTCTCACCGTTGTTGAAATGACCGACATATGCATCGCAGAGATTGACGCCGATGTGATCAGCGATTTCTTTTGCCAGTTCCGGATTTGCGTTACCGGTAAGGATGCATAAGTTTCCAGTGTCTAAAGCCATTTTGTAAAAATCCTCCAAATCGTTTTACTAGTAGTTTCTTCTCCTGAGTGAGCAAAGTCACCCTTTATACAACAGTATAGCACTGTTTGTACCAAAATAACATAAAGCTTTTACTTTGTTTTTAAAAATTTATTAAAAATTCGCTTAGCTGTTGCGCTTGTCTTTCCAGCCCTCGATATTCGTCTGGCGTGCACGGGCGATAGCCAACGTGTTACTAGGAACCTTCTTGGTAATGGTGGAGCCTGCCCCTACATAGGCACCATCTTCAACCTCAACCGGTGCAACGAGATTCGAGTTGCAGCCGATGAACGCATCGTTGCCAATTTTCGTGCGGAATTTCGTCTTGCCATCATAGTTGACCGTAATGGTACCACAGCCCATGTTGCAGCCCGAACCCATATCGGTATCGCCAATATAGGAAAGATGCGGCAGTTTGGAGCCTTTGCCCACCGTGGAATTCTTGACTTCGACGAAGTTACCGATCTTGACGCCTTCAGCCAGATGAGTATCCGGACGGATATGCGTGAACTGACCGAGAATAACCCCGTCTTCCAATTCGCAGTCATGGGCATAGGTAAACTGCCCCGTCACATGGTTGCCCGCCTTGACATTCTGGAAGCGGATGCTTGGTCCGATTTCACATTCCTCACCGATTACCGTATTGCCCTCGAGCCAAGTCATCGGATAAATGACCGTGTCGCGACCAACCTTGACATCCGCATCGACATAAGTCGTATCCGGGTCCATCAGCGTTACGCCTTCCGCCATGAGTTCCTCATTCTTGCGGCGGCGCAGGATTTTCTCTGCACCAGCCAACTGCTGGCGAGAATTGATGCCAAGCGTAGACTCGTAATCATCCGCAGCCACAGCCCAGATTTTCTCGCCCTGTTTCTGCAGGATTTCCAAAACGTCCGGCAAATAATATTCGCCCTGAGCGTTATCGTTCGTAACCTTTTTCAAGGATTCAAACAATGCCTTGGCATCAAAACAATAGATGCCAGAATTTACCTCTTTTACCTGACGCTCTTCTTCCGTGGCATCTTTGTGTTCTACAATCTTCTGGACAGAACCATCGGCCGTGCGGATGATGCGGCCATACCCCGTAGCATCCGGCATGATAGCCGTGAGCACTGTGGCTTTCGCCTGAGCTTCTACATGGGAATCGAAGAGTTTCTTCAAGAGGTCACCCGTCAAAAGCGGCGTATCCCCGCAGAGAACCATGACCGTTCCCGTCTCATCTTTCAACAGGTCAGCCGTCTGCATAACGGCATGGCCCGTCCCCAGCTGCTCTTTCTGCTGGGCGAATTCCGCCTGGTCACCGATGGCCTCGCGAACCATATCGCCACCGAATCCCGTTACCACGATATTACGCTTAGCACCAGCAGCTTTTGCCGCATCGATGACATGCTGTACCATGGATTTGCCAGCTGCCTTGTGCAGGACCTTTGGCAATTTCGATTTCATACGGGTACCTTTACCGGCAGCCAGAATAACTGTTACTAAATCAGACATGTTGAAAATACTCCTTTATGCTATTGAGGTTTATGCCTCAGCTTTTTTCTTTTTCGATTTGGCTTTGGATTCATTCTTCTTTTTCATGGCATCCATTGCCTGAAGAAGGGTTTTTTCGGAATTTTCCATGTGCCGTTCCGCTGCCCTGCTGGCAGCTTTACGGTCGCCTTGCGCAATTGCTTCCACAATCAGTCGGTGTTCTTCGAGCGTTGCCTCCAAACGGCCTGGATACGACATCGACAGGGTACGGAAACGCGTCAATTGATCGCGAAGATTCGAGATAATCCCCACCAAGCGGTTATTACGGGCCGCATGATACATCGTATCATGGAACTCAATGTCCGTTTCGACAATCTTTTCCATATTGCCTTCCTTGATATAGCCGCCAATCATGACCAGCAGGCGCTGTAAATGCTCCAGTTCTTCATCGGTAATATGGTCTGCCGCCAAACCATTGGAAAGGGATTCCAAAGCCGTACGAATTTCAAAGATTTCATTGATATCACGGATAGACATGTTAGCCACATAAGTACCGCGACGCGGCATCATGACTACATAGCCCTCCAATTCCAGCTTGCGGATAGCCTCACGTACCGGCGTACGGCTTACCCCTAATTCCTCGGCAAGCTGTATCTCCATGATGCGCTCACCGGGTTTCAAAATCCCCGTGCGAATTGCCTCACGCAGGGATTCACATACAACCTCTCGCAGCGGCTGATAGCTGTCAAGCTTAATGGGAGCTAATCTGTTGTCCATTTACGATTCCCTCAATTCTGGTTTTGATACTATTAGGATCTTTTCGTCATACCCACCGTACGCGTTACAAATACATTGGCGTCGGTGTTTTCCCGCAAAAACGCGGCTATTTTTTCCGCTGATGCTTTGCTCTCCGCCAAGCCAAAGACGGTCGGACCACTTCCAGACATCATGCTGGCAAGTGCTCCCTGTTCCATCATCATCTGCTTGTATTGGGAAATCACATCATACTTATTAATAGTAACACTTTCCAGCACATTGCACAACAATCCGGCTACGGCTTTTCGGTCGCCGCGGGCAATTTCCTGCTGGATTCTCTCGTTATCCGGATGCTTCTCCGCACCCTTCGCATCGTAATTCGTATAGGCCCATGCCGTCGAAACCGAAATACGTGGTTTTGCCAATACTACCCAGGTAGCCGGCATATCCGGCAGACGTTTGAGCACTTCCCCACGGCCCGTGGACAACATTGTCCCGCCCATCAGGCAGAACGGAATATCCGAACCGAGACGTGCCCCCAGCTTGCAAAGTATTTCATCGGAGAGATTTAACTCGTAAAGTTCATTCATGCCACGCAGTACAGCTGCTGCATCCGTGCTTCCACCGGCCAATCCAGCCGCCACAGGAATCCGTTTGGTCAGCTTCATCGCAACCCCACCGGTTAGGC
Source organism: Selenomonas sp. ND2010 (assembly GCF_000702005.1). Lineage (GTDB taxonomy): Bacteria > Bacillota > Negativicutes > Selenomonadales > Selenomonadaceae > Selenomonas_A. Next base: position 195,461 of record NZ_JNKI01000003.1, read on the forward strand.
CATACTCCTCCTGTATGAGCTTAGCGGCGCGCCAAGCTAGATTTTTTTCATCCGCGCGCAGCCAAGGAACATTGATAGCCAGCGTAATATCCCCCGTTGTCTTTTCCATCGCTATCGTGTCATGGAGGGAAATTGCCTGCATGACCATGGCTACCTCATGATAACCGTCCGGCCGTTTGCCGAGGATATCGAGTGTCAGGTTTATTTTCGCATTTCCATCAACTTGAATCACCATAGACACATCCTTTCGAAATCTTTATCTATACTAGGATAGCAATATTTCCCCACGGGTTCAAGTGTTTCCATGGATTCTGTTGCACATTTCCAAGTTTTGCAGGATAATAGGATTAGAATACTGCAAAATCGAGGTAAATCCCATGAAAAAACAAACATCCATCGGTTATTTTACCGCCCTTGCCGTTTTACTGGCTTTTGCCATGAGTGCCTACTGGTTCTCTACCGGTGAATCGAAAGAAACCATCCTTAATATCTTTCTTTCGATTTTGATTGTCGGGCTTCCTCTTCCGTTTTGGCTTACCAAAGCGCTGCCACTTGCCCGAGGTACTGCCAAAGCCAAAAAATTGAATATCGAACTAGAAACGCCGGATGTGCTGGCCATCCTTGATAAAATCAATGCTTTGGCCGTCTCCAAAGGCGGCATCGTCACCGAAGGCAAGCCGTACGTGGCCGGTATCGTTCCCGCGGGATTGAGCCAAGGGACGCTGCTAGGACTGGCCGCTTCCGCAGAACGCGAAGCAAAGCACCCCTTCGGACAGGCCATCTATCAGGCAGCGATTTCCCGACAAGCCCGTATGCAGCCCCTTTCCGCCTCCAATGAAATTCCCGGCTGTGGCATGGAGGCTTTGATTAACCGTGCCCCAGTCCGCGTAGGAAAAGCGGAATGGCTGCTGGAAGAAGGCGTCGACATTGGTGCCGACCTGCTAACCCGGGCGGATCAGATTACCCAACGCGGCCAATCGACCGTATTTGTGGCCAACGGAAAATACTGCCGTGGAATCATCGTTCTAGACGACAACATTCCACCAGAAACCACCGAGGCTTTCAATCAGCTGCAGAAAAAAGGCATCCAGCTGGTCCTGCTGACCGGTGACAGCCGGCGGACAGCCAATGCCATCAGCAAACAGGCCGGCATTGATATCGCTCGTTCCGAACTCACCGACCAGGGAAAAGCCCGCGAAATAAAATTGCTGCAAACCCACGGCTGCACCGTTGCGATGATTGGCAACGGCATCCGCGATGAAGCTGCCATGGCTGAGGCTGACCTGCGTATCCATCTTGGCCCCGTACCAGTCAAAACCGGCGATGCTGCCCACGATATCGACCTGCCCGAAAACAGTTCTATTATTATAAAAAGCAGCAACATCAGCGATTTTATTCACTTATCCGAACTCAGTCATAGAGTCATGGATATCGTCCAGCAAAACCGTATTGTCGCTCTCCTCTTCTGGGTGCTTTTGTTGCCACCAGCCATGGGACTTGTCAAAACTTTTGGTGGTCCATTTCTCCCACCAGCTGCCGCTTTGACTGGTCAAATCTGTGCCTCACTGATGATTCTCTTTAATTCTTTACGTGCCTAACTTTAAGACCTTCCATTTTTACGGGAGGTCTTTTTTATTTTATTGTAATTCCCAATATTCTGACATATAATAAAAGAAATCGAAGTTATCTCTTTTCATTTCTTGATTCCTCACAAAGGAGGGAAGATTTTATGGATGCTTTGCTCTTATCCCGATGGCAATTTGCCATCACGACGACGTATCATTTTCTTTTCGTTCCCATAACGTTGGGTCTATCGATTTTCATCGCTTTGCTCGAAACCTGTTTTGTCACCACGAAACGTCCCCAATGGAAAGCTGCCAGCAAACGTTTGGTTCGCTTCTTTGGCACTATTTTTCTCATCAACTTTGCCTTGGGCGTTGTCACTGGTATCGTACAGGAATTTCACTTTGGCATGAACTGGTCGGAGTATTCACGCTTTATGGGAGACATCTTCGGTGCTCCACTTGCCCTGGAGGCACTTACCGCCTTCTTCCTGGAGTCTACCTTTTTGGGGATCTGGGTGTTTGGCTGGAATAAACTTTCCGAAAAACTGCACTGCGCCTGCATCTGGATTGTAGCCATTGGCAGCAACCTTTCTGCCTTCTGGATTCTTGTTGCGAATAGCTTTATGCAGCATCCAGCGGGCTTTGCTATCGAAAACGGCCGGGCCATCATGACGGATTTTCTGGCACTTGTTACCAATCCTTATGTCTGCGGAGAATACTCTCATGCCCTCTTTGCAGGTATCAGCACCGGCGGCTTCGTAGTGCTGGCAGTTTCTGCTTGGAAACTGCTCCACGATGAAACCTCCCGTTATGCATTCACGCAGTCCATAAAAGGCGGTGCCATCTTCATGGCCATCGGTATTCTCGGCGTTATGGGAAGCGGCCACATGCATACGCAATATTTGGCCACTGCTAATCCCATGAAGCTTTCCTCGATCGAAGCACTTTGGGAAACGGCGGATCCAGCGCCCTTTGCCATCGCCGCCGATATCAATATGGATAAATCCCGCAACGATACCGAACTAGCCATTCCTGGCGTTTTTTCCTTCATGCTCTACAACAAACCAAGTGGCGAAGTCCGCGGCATCAATGCGCTCCAAAAAGAATATCAGACCAAATATGGCCCAGGGGACTATCGTCCAGATGTTCCCGCGCTGTTCTGGAGCTTCCGCATCATGGTCGGTGCGGGCGGCGTCATGCTGTTGCTGGCATTTACCACCGCATTACTGGCACTGAAAGGCCGCCTGCTGTCATTCCCACTGCTTCTAAAGATTCTGCCTTTCCTGCTGCCTTTGCCCTTCCTTGCCAATTCTACGGGCTGGTTTATCACCGAAGCCGGCCGGCAGCCATGGATTGTCGTTGGTCTGCAGCGCACTGCTGAAGCCGTTTCGCCGAATCTTACGGCTTGTTCCGTCTGGCTCACTCTCATTGGTTTTACGGTTCTTTACCTACTGCTCATTTTGGCGGCACTCTACATTGCGTTCCGCCATATCCAAACGACCACGATTCCCGATGAAGGGAGGAATGCATGATGGATCTCCAAGTTATTTGGTTCATACTGATTACGGTTCTTTTTACTGGGTTCTTCTTGCTGGAAGGCTTTGATTACGGGGTTGGTGCGCTGCTGCCGTTCCTTAGTTCCCGCGATGACGAACGCACCCAGGTACTGCGCACCATTGCACCGGTCTGGGATGGCAACGAAGTCTGGATGATTACTGCTGGCGGAGCTCTTTTTGCCGCCTTCCCCCATGTATATGCCACCATGTTTTCCACCTTCTATTTGGCCCTTTTCCTGATGCTGGTCGCCCTTATTTTACGTGGCGTTGCCTTTGAACTGCGCGGACGCCACACCAGCCTCTGCTGGCATCGCTTTTGGGAGGGCGCAATCTGCTTCGGCAGTGTTCTTCCCGCCTTTTTGTGGGGTGTTGCCGTCATCGACCTCATCCAGGGACTTCCCATCAACGAGAAAATGATTTACACGGGTGGTTTTCTGGACCTTTTGACCCCGTATAGTATCATAGGCGGCATCACCTTCCTGCTGGTCTTTACGTTCCACGGTGCAGCGTTTCTCACCCAACGACTGACCAATGCCGGCTTGATAAAAAGGGCCCAACTGTTTGCGCAGCGTACCGGTGCCTTCGCCATTATCGCCTTTGTATTCTGCCTGTTGATGACCCTCCTAAAAACCGACTTGTTCCATAGCTGTTTAGGCGGAACCGCCCTGATGGCCGCCGGAGTCTTTTTCCTTCTTGGATATGGGAAGCTGTTTCGCGGTCATTACCAAAGCAGCTTCTGCTTGAGTTCCTTGGCTATTGTCGCCACCACACTGGCCTTCTTTGCCGGCCTCTTTCCACGGCTCATGGTATCCAGCCTCAATCCGGATTGGAGCCTCACCATCCACAATGCAGCCTCTACTCCTTATACTCTTGGAATCATGACGATAGCCGCAGCTATCCTGGTTCCCATCGTACTGATTTATCAAGGCTGGACCTATTGGATTTTCCGGCAGCGGATATCTCCCAAGGATTGCGAAGAGAATCATTAATTTTCCATTTCTATCCGTTTATATAGGTAACGAATTATGACGAACCAACTGTTGCAACAGCTTTGGCAGCTGCCCAAGAAATCCTTAATATTACCAGCCAGCTACGAGCTTGCCGCCAGTCTGCTCATTCTGTCCATTGCCTGGGAATTTTCTGGGCTGTTGAACCATTTCTATACCCAGGATATCCATCATATGGCCGAAACGGCGCCAGTTCTACTGGCGCTGTTTCTTATGCTTTGCCTGCGCGCCTGGATATACTATCGACAACAGACCCATTGGAAAAAACTATCCGCCGACATGCGAAAAAAATACCGGCTGCTCATTCATCAGCAACTTCCCTGCCAACCAACAACCAGCCGCGATTATTCGCTACTGGCCGTTGAAACCGTTGACGCGTTGGATCCTCTTTTTACCAAAGTTTTCCCCATACTGGCTTCCCTTTTGATACGTCTGCCGATTCTCCTCGCGGCCATGCTAACCATCGATCCGATCACGGCTCTTCTTTTCTTCCTCACCCTGCCTATTGCTCCATTCTTACTCTACCTTATCGGGCAGGCCACGAGAAAAGCTAGTCAACGGGAATGGCATCACTTAGAAGCTTTGACCAAGGGCTTTCACGAGCTGCTTCAAGGTATGGTCATGTTAAAACTTTTTCACCAGGAAAATCAGCAACGAGAGCAGCTCGCTTCTCTAAGCCGCGCCTTCGCTGCTGCCTCCCTGGCGGTACTGCAGCTCGCCTTTGTCAGTTCCTTCGCCCTCGAACTCATCACCACCTTATCCATTGCCATTATTGCAGTCAGCACAGGTCTGCGGCTGCTTGCCAATACGCTTCCCTTTGCCATTGCCTTTTTCGTGCTGCTGCTAGCCCCCAAATTCTACGAACCACTACGGCAGGGAGGCCTTGTTTTCCATACGCTTATGACTGCACACACTGCCTGGCAAAATTTACAGGACTTCCTGGAAACTGCCAGCACGGACTCTCCCATTGGTCACTGCCAGCAGCTTCAAGTGCCACCTTCAGTATATCTTGACTCGCTAGGTTATAGCTATCCCGGTGCCTGCACAGCGGTCATCGATCAACTGACTCTCACCATTCCTGCGGACAGGATTACTCTGCTCACCGGTTCAAGTGGCAGCGGGAAAAGCACGCTGCTAAAACTCCTGGCGGGACTCTACCAGCCAGATTCCGGTACGATTTCCCTTAACGACCAGCTCCTTACCACTATGGCAGAAAGCAGCCGCCAAAAACTGATTTCCTATATTCCCCAGGAACCCCATCTCTTTGCTGCCAGCCTGCGGAACAACATTTGCCTGTTTCAATCGGTTCCCGACGAACGCATCCGACAGGCACTACGGCTCGCCTCACTGGATAAATGGTATCTCTCGCTGCCCCAAGGTCTCGATACCCCATTGGGACAAGGCGGTCTTCCGCTTTCGGAGGGTCAGCGCAAACGTCTAGGACTAGCAAGAGCGCTGCTGCAAAACCGTCCGGTCACCCTTCTCGATGAGCCTACTGCTGGCATGGACGAAGCACTGGAAAAGCAGGTTTTGCGTGCCATCACGGTCTTCTCCCGCCATCGGACGGTAATTCTAGTCTCCCATCGGCCAGCCGTCAAAGCCATTGCTGACAATATCATCGAACTACAGCCAGGAGGTGAACCGATATGATTTCCCATCAAACACTTCTCAAAGAACTGTTAAAGCTGCCAAAGTTCACCGCCATCCTGGCTTCCACACTGGCCGCTCTTTCCGCTGCCATCTGCGCCATTGGCCTTCTAGGAACTGCGGCTTGGCTTATTTCCTCCGCCGCCTTACAAACGCCGCTTGCCATGCTTACCCTTGCAATCACAGGCGTTCGAGCCTTTGGTATCGGCCGGGCGATATTCCGCTACCTCGAACGTTATCTTTCCCATAAGCTGGCATTTCATAGCTTTACAACACTTCAACTATTCCTCTACGACCGGGCAATTGCCGCCCTGCCTCTTCGCGAAGGACTGACTGCACAAGGACAATGGCTGCAAGCCTTATCGGCAAAGTGCAGCATCTTGCGGGATTTTTACTTACGCGGTCTGCTGCCGCCCCTTATAAACCTGCTGCTGCTCCTCGCTATCATCACCGCCCTTTATCCGCTGGTGGGAACGATCGCCCTTCTTCTTTTGCCCCTCTTTCTCTTGCACCTGCTGCTTCCCTATTGGACAGCCGGACTCCTCACACCAGTAGCCAGCACCTACCGGACGCTTCTATCCGATTCAATAAGCGGCCACGACGAACTCTGTGCCGCTGGCAGCTGGGCCTCCTTCCTACCTCATTTGGATCAGCAGGCAAATGCGTTAAACTTGCAGCAACAGCAGGAATCAGCCTACGATTATCGTATCGATTTTTTGCTTCAACTGCTCGATGCCTTTGTCTTTCTGCTGCTATTGGCCAGCCTTGCACAAGCTGTACTAATTGACTCTTCTTTGAGCTTCCTTGACCTTTCCGTCTGGCTGATGATACTTTTGGCCCAGCTTCAGGAACTGCAGCTACTAGCTGCAGCAGCTCGCACGATTCAGCAAAGCCAGCAGGCGGCACAAGCGGTTTTGGTACAGCCTTCCCCCCTGCCAGCAGTAAAATCCACGCAGCACACTGACCAGTCAAATTCCCTGCTATCGGTCCAACAGTTGTTTTTCGGCTATCAACCAGAGATTCCCATCCTTCGCGGCCTATCCTTCGGTATAGCACCTGGGCAGCATACCGCCATTGTTGGCGACAGCGGTTCAGGCAAAACCACACTGGCTGGACTTCTTTGCGGCTTTTGGCCAATGGACAGCGGGTCTATCCATTTGACCGGTCAACTCTCAGCCAATCTTCAAACCGCCTTTCTCTTCACGGGCACCATTCGCGACAACTTCCAGCGGCTCATCCCTGCGATTTCCGATGCGGCGATTTGCCACTGCCTGAAAGTTTCCCAGCTGGCCCATTGGCTGGCTGCACAACCTGCCGGACTCGACACACCCCTTATGGCAAACGCACAAAACCTCTCGGGCGGACAGCGAAACCGCCTGCTCACCGCCCTAGCCCTGGCAAAACCTGGCGAATTATTGATTCTCGATGAACCCACTGCCGGACTCGACAAAAAAACAGCCTCCGCACTGCTTACCGAGCTCCTCGACGAGCTTGACAGGCAGCAACGGACGCTGCTATTGATCACCCATGATTCACCAGCCGCAGCCAAAATGAAGCAGGTCATCCATCTATAACTATTTCATCTCTGTATCATAATCTCTACCACGAACTATGCGCTTACGCATTGCATCGAATTTCGGGTTTATCACACTTTTGGTCGGATTGAAATCCTCCGTACGGATTCCGAGCAAGTCCATAATCGTATGAATCATATCATCCGTCATATACGGACGATTTACCGCCTCACAAACCGCCTGCCATTTTTGCGGATGTTTTTCTTTGTATTTGGGCGAGGCCCAGAATATGAGCGGAACTTCCAACTGTTGATGATTCGGATTTTCCTCCACATGACCGGCAAAATTACTGCCGTTATCGTAAATAGTCTCCCCATGATCTGGCAAATAGATAACAATGGCTTCCTTATCTTGGAATTTCCCCAAAAGGGAACTTACGACAAAGTCATTATAATACATGGCATTTTCATACTGAGCGATTTCCGTGCGCTTTTCTTCAGATAACTCATTCTGGGGTGCGGGAATATCCTCCTTGGTAAATTTCGTAAAGAGGTATGGGAATCTCATATAATAAAGTCCATGCCCTCCCATGAGATGAAGCACGTAGAAATTCTTTTCCGCTGGCTGCTGCAGTGCTTCATCCAGCAAGGGAAAAAGCTCCTCATCCAGCCGCCCGCCATCTTCATGCGACTCGCGCAGCTGGGTGAAATGCTTCACATCACTTCTTCCGGCAAAAAGCTGCGCTACATTCCCCCAGATGCCGGAACTTTCCTGATTGGAAAGCCAATACGTCTTGTAGCCGGCAGCTTTCATAACATCGATTAGATTGTTGTACTGATACCATTCCTTATCGGATTCGACATCATGGAACGTAAAGAGTTCTCTTAACGCCGCCACAGTAGCCCCCTGCGGGCTGATGGTATCGCGAAACACCGCCAGCTCGCCCTTGCGATTCAGCGCATCGAAATTGGGCGTATTTTCCAGTGGATAGCCATAAAGGTGCAGCCGGTCACGATTCGTAGACTCCCCCAATATAAACACTACATACGGAACATCACTGTCATTTTCCGTGATTTCTACATTCGCGGCAGCCTGCTGCTTGAGTTCCTCAAAGGCCTGAATATTTCGCACAGATGTGCCAATGGCGCGCCCCACCCGTATTGCTGGGATATCCAGCGAATCATTGATCACAAACGAATGATATTGCTGCCAAAGGCAAATGCCAGCACCAAGCCCTGCGAATAAAAAAGCAGGCAGCAGCCGGCTCCGTTTGTGCCGAGTCATAACCGTAAACCTTGGCTGATAACCACAGCGATAAACAACAGCGAAAGCCGCCAACACAGAAAAGCCTGCCATCGCTCCCTTCAGGCCGACATACATTCGCAGGAACTCCCCCGCTTCATGAAAATTCGTCTGCAAAAGCGCCGTGATGATTCCTGCCCCAACCAAAGTCTGGTAATTGTAAATCGAAAAACACTCCAAGGCCCCCAAGATTGCCGATACTACCAAGATAATCTGCAAGATCCCCTGCCGCAGCTTTTGATAAGGAATCAGTCCGATTCCCATAACCAAAAGCATGACACCTGCCAGCAGAAACACCGCATCTATTGCCAATACCGGCAACTGCTGTGCCTTATACATATGGATGTTCTGCCAGGCTATCGTAAAGAAATTCAAGCCAAAAATCCCCAGTATCAATCCCGGCTGCAGTTCTACTATCTGCTGCATCCGAGCCCAAACTTTTAGGAAAAATGCCTTACAGCGCACAAAAAAGCCCCCTACCCTGCTGCGAAAATCATGATATAATGTCATTATTATATCATGATATGGGAGGAAATTTTCATGACACAAGATGAATTTCATAAATTGGTACACTTGGTAATGGACACCCCGGCAAAACCGCCTCATTCGCTCTTTGTCGGCGGCATGGACAATTGGCATGCCCGGGCCCGTTTGGCTCATTTTCTTGCCATGAAAGGCATCGATAAGACCGAAGAAGCGTTAGAACTCTTTCACAGCATCGTCGAAGCAGAAATCGACGAGGAAAACTCCGAAGATGTCGAGGAAAAAGTTTACGCGCTTCAGCGCCTCAGTCTCATCGAACGAGACCAAAAACAAAACGATGCCGCGCTCACGCATATCAATCAAGCGATTGAACTGGCGGAATCCACGGATTTCCTCTATAAATACATTCTGCGCGGGGAGCTCTGGGCGGATCGTTGGAACCTGCTCCATCAAATGGACATGACCAAGGAAGCCGAAGCCGAGGCCGATGAGCGCATCGATTTCTACAAAGATATTCCCGTAGCGCACAACAGCTATCTGTACTACGGCTACCGTTTCAAAGCCCAGCTGGCGGCCGAACGCGGCGTTACACTGGTTGCCAAAGATTACATGCATATGGCTATCCACTCCATGGAAATTCCAGCGCAATACGAAGCCGGTCTCGAAACGGCCTTCGCCGCGACCCACGACAACGCTTCGTGGATTCTCAGCGAAGTCGATAAAGCAACTCCAAACCCAGAAAAACTCCACTGGGACATCTAAGCCAAAAAGACCTGTGAAATTACAGTTTGCAGGGGAGTATTACCCAGTTCGTGTTCGAGGTAAGTCGCCGGCGGCGAGGACCCCAGTACCAACGCTCCACCGGTGACAACCCGCTACAAGAAATTTTTGCCTTTTAATTAAGAGTTGGAAAACAGTTAAACGCGCTTCGCTTGGACGAAACTGCTTTTCCAACGAGAACGCAGGCAAAAATTTCTTGCTTCACGCGGAACGTCAAGGCT
>NZ_KL370847.1:0-31024 GCF_000702005.1 Selenomonas sp. ND2010
AGCGCGTTTTGCAACTTTTTCGATGCTTAATTAAGGATAAAAATTTCGTTTAGGAAAACATCTCCCGCGTAGTGTTGGCACTGCCCCTAGCGGCGGCGAAGAGCTGCTTCGAATGAGATTCCTGTAACCTGCAAACTGTAATTTGTAAAAAGTACGTGGATAAATTTATAGAAGCCTCCATAAGATTAATTAATCTTATGGAGGCTTCTATATTTTGTGTCAATATAAAGATTTTTTCGCAGTCCCTTTTGTTTGGCCATATTACGATACGGTCGCGGTCAAATCATCGGAATCGGTAAAGTAGTTGGCGACATACTGGCAGAAGTGGCGAAGGGTATCGATGTCGATGTCGTCGTGATTATCCATATAATGCGCAATCTGGCGACGGCAGCGCTGCAACGCGTTGTCGATGGATTTGCTGTCGTGCTGAAGCTGCTGGCTGATATGCTCGTAGCTGTTCCCTTGCAAGCGGGAGATGAATACCTGATAGGCATAGGGAGACAGAATTTGTTTGAGCACTTCCTCGCAGCTTTCGAAATCATCCTGAATAATTAAATCATGCACCGGCGATTTTGTTTCCTGGTCTGCGATGGTATCAAGCCAGCAGGTTTTCTCATTGTCTTCGAAGACGGAGACATTGAGCGAAAGCGCCTGATTGAGAATGGCGTGTTTATAGCGATTGGCTTTATTGATGGCGGAGATACATTCGCAGCGGATACAGCGAGTGGCAAAGGAGCGGAAGGAAACACCACGTTTCGGTTCGAAGTCGCGGAGTGCCTTGAAGAGGCCGATGCGTCCTTCCTGCAGGATATCTTCATGGTCTGCCCAGGTCATATAAAGGGTTCGGCAAGCCGTGGTGACCAAATAATCATAACGGTTTGCCAATAGGGATCCAAGCTTGGGATCGCCGGTTTGTTGAAACTTCTGAATCAATTCATTTTCGTTATTTGTGTCCATATCTAGTTCCATGTATTAGTCCCAATTCCTTAAAAAAGTCCATATATTAGCGTAACATTATAACCACATAAAAGTCAATAAATTTATAGAAAGTATCAATATTGTCCGCAGTAGGTGAAAAGTAACTCAGATGCTTGCGAACGCAAACAATTTTTTATTGTCAGAAAACTTATATGTGATATAATAAATAAAAGTCTATGATTGCTCGTGACTGAAATTGAGAAAATGTAGGGGAGATTTAGGAGGGGTATGGATGTTTTTAAGATGGAATGATTTCACAATCAGTACGAAGATTCGGCTTACCTTTATGGTGGTCATGCTTGTTGCTTGTATTTTAGGTGGTGTGGGAATATACAACCTGAATTCTTTGAACGACAAGGCAACGGAGATTACGGAAAACTGGCTGATCATGACTGATGCTTCGCATCGCATGTACGAGGATTCGGCTAATATGCGTTTTGATGCGTATAAGTACACGCATGTAACGGATAAAGCAGTGCTCGATAAATGTCTGAAGGATACGATGATGCATCAGGACAACATCAACAAGGGCGTTGAAAAGTACGAGGCTGCTTTGGAACGTGAAATGGAAATCAATCCGGCGAAAGCCAAGGTCAACAAAGAGAAGTTCGATCAGCTCAAAAAGGAATTGGACAAGAATTTTGAAATCAATAAAAAAATCCGTGCGGATATGGAATCGGGCAATAAAGAATCCATGATGCAAGGCATTACGGTGGATGGTTTCAAGCAGTATGATGTGATTGCAGGGGCGCTCGAAGAATTCACTAAGATGAATATCGACAGCGCCAATGAGGCCAATGAAGAGGCCGAGGCGGTGTATCACCGTGGGGCTGTCATAAGCGTTATCCTGCTGGTGCTGGCCTTTGCCATGATTATACTTTCGGCGCTGTATTTAAGGCGCAGCATTACGAGTGGGGTTCGTGTTCTCGAAGATATTTCTTCGAAGATGGGGGATGGCAATTTGCGCGACCGTGCTCCCATCCTCTCCGGAGATGAACTGGGACAGTTGGCTGGCCATTACAATAACGTGATGGATCGTTTGTCGGCGATGATGCGCAAGATTCAGCAGAGTGCCGAGGAATCGAATAATGCGGCCGAAATGCTTCGTCAGGGTTCTGAACAGTCGGCTCAGGCAGCAACGCAGATTGCCGAATCGATAACGCGTGTGGCGCATTCCGCAGCCGAGCAGAACGACATGGCGGCTGCGACTACGGCAACAGTAGAAGAAATTCGCAAGCAGCTTGATCAGGTCAATGAAGGAACGACAACGGTTTTGGCACATGCCGACGAGGCGCAGAAGAAGGCGGATAATGGTTCTGAGGCCATCACCAAGGCCGTGATGCAGATGCGCAATATCGGGACATCGGTCGAGGAATCGGCCAAGGTCGTAGCCTCGTTGGGCGAGCGTTCCCAGCAGATTGGCCAGATTGTCGAGACGATTTCGGTCATTGCCGAGCAGACGAATCTCTTGGCACTCAACGCCGCCATTGAGGCTGCCCGTGCTGGTGAGGCTGGTCGTGGCTTCTCGGTAGTGGCCGATGAAGTTCGTAAGCTGGCTGAAAGTTCCAGTGAGTCCGTTACGGAGATTGCAGCCTTGATTCACGGGATTCAGGCGGATACCGAAGCGGCGGTGGCATCCATGCAGACGGGGAATGAAGAGACGAAATCCGGGGTGGCCATCATGGACCAGGCTGGCCAGACCTTTGCTGAGATTGTTACCCTTATGGCCAAGATGAATGAAGAGATTAAAACGATGAGCGACAGCATCAATACGGTTGCAATCGGGGCTGACGGGATTGTCGATACGGCAGACCGTCTCAGTGAGGCAAGTAATTCCGTATCCAGCGAAACGCAGACGGTTTCGGCAGCTACGGAAGAGCAGTCTGCTTCGGTGGAGGAGATCGCTTCCTCGGCGCATAATCTGTCGACGGTATCGCAGGCGTTGCAGGCGGAACTCCAAAAATTCCGTATTTAATGGTTTGATTCGTTTTAAGACTACCGAAAAGGTGTTTGCTTTTTCGGTAGTCTTTTTATATAATGAAAAAAACGGCGAAAGGAAGGATGCAGCGTGAAGCAGTTGGTTATGCATGTTGATATGGATGCCTTTTTCGCTTCGGTGGAACAGCTGGATCATGAAGAATATCGTGGAAAACCATTGATTATTGGTGGATTGGCTGGCCGTGGTGTAGTATCTACTTGCTCCTATGAGGCGCGGAAATTTGGGGTTCATTCCGCTATGCCTATGGGGCGAGCGCAGCAGCTTTGTCCGCAGGGAATCTTTATTGAGGGGAACTATCCTCGTTATGCGGAAGTTTCCCAGCAGATCTTCACGATTTTTACCCGTTATTCGCCGGTAATTGAACCGTTATCGATTGATGAGGCTTTTCTGGATCTTACCGGAATGGAAAAAATCATGGAAACGCCTCTTGACTATGCACGCAAGTTAAAAGCAGAGATTCGGGAAAAGACTGGCATTGTGGCTTCCGTCGGGATTGCGCCCAATAAATTCCTAGCCAAGCTGGCATCGGATTTGGATAAACCTGATGGACTGGTGTTGATTCCCGAAGATAAAATACGGCAGGTACTTGACCCGTTGCCAGTAGGGCGTATTTGGGGCGTTGGCAGGCGGATGAATGAGCAGCTGGAAAATCTTGGCATTCAGACGATTGGTCAACTGTATCGAGCCGATGCCCATCGTTTGCAGCAATATGTTGGGGAGAATATGGCGCGGCATCTGCAACAACTGGCGGCTGGAATCGATTATCGCATCGTGGCGCCAAGGGAGCGGGCTAAGTCTATTGGTAAAGAGATGACGTTTACCGAGGATCTCCAGTGTAGGGAAGATGCGGAACGTGTTTTGTTGGATCTTTCGTGTAAGGTTGGTTGGCGTCTTCGCAAAGCGGGGGAAAAGGCGCGGACGATTCAGCTCAAATTGCGCCTATCATCTGGTTTTAAGACGTATACACGAAGCCGTACACTTTCCGAAGCGACCTGCTATGATGAAGAAATCTATCATACGGTGTTAGCGCTATTCCATGAACTACGGATATTTCGCGGAATCCGTTTGCTAGGGGTCAGTACTGCAGGTTTTGATGATGGCAGGGAACTGAATTTATTCCAGGATGAGGGGAAGAAGGAAAATCTTTATGCGGCTATTGATAAGATTCGGGCCAAGTTCGGGGAAGGTGGTATTACGAAAGCGCAGCTGCTTTGTAAAGATAAACGTAAATAATGATAATGCCAGATAAACATAAAAAAGTAACAAAAATCATAAGCACAAGTTCTGTTTTTCGTGTATAATAGAAGGCAGAAATAATCGACTCCGAGCGAAAATGTCTAAGGTCACGATTGGTGACTATGATATTTAGCCGGGGCCCCAGGGGAAACGCTGGGACCTTCCATTTTGAAAAGGGGTCTTTACTTGCGCAATAGGTGAAGACTATCTTTCTGTCAAATGGAAGATAGTCTTTTTGTGTATATAGAAAGATTCGTGAGCAAGTGTTAGGAGAGTAGGCCGTATGAAGGAAATGAAAACCGTAGATGCTGTCGGACAGATTCTCTGCCATGACATCACGCAGATTATTAAAGGCGTGACGAAGGATGCCGTATTTCGCAAAGGGCATGTGATTACCGAGGAAGATATCCCCGTGTTGTTGTCGGTGGGAAAAGACCATATTTATGTCTGGGAAAATGATGATACGGTTTTGCATGAAAATGATGCAGCGGAAATCCTGCGTCAGCTCTGCCAGAATGATTACATGACGGCATCGGAACCGAAAGAAGGCAAGATTGAACTTACGGCGACGGTAGATGGTGTCTTTCAGGTTGACGAATCAAGATTCGATGAGGTCAATGAGCTCGACGATGTGACAATCGCGACCTTGCCGCAGAACATGCCGGTAAGGGCGGGGCAGAAACTTGCGGGCATGCGCGTGATTCCGCTGGTCATCAAAAAGGACAAGATGGAACAGGTAAAGAAGGTCGCTGGCGATAAGCCGCTTTTGCGTCTACGCCCGTATCAGAAAAATCTCAAAGTCGGGGTGGTGACGACAGGTACGGAGGTTTTTCTTGGCCGTATCAAGGACACGTTTACACCGGTTATCGAGGGCAAGCTCAAACTGTTTGGGTTAAAGATTGACGAACATCGCATCACCGATGATGTGACCGAGCATACGCGGGACGCCATCCGTGAGCTGGTTGAGCTCGGCATGGATATGATTATCTGCACGGGCGGCATGAGCGTTGATCCCGATGACCGTACGCCGGCGGCCATCCGTGATGCCGGTGCGGATATTATTACCTATGGGGCGCCGGTACTTCCTGGTGCGATGTTTTTGATGAGTTATCTGGAGTATGAGGGGCGGACCATTCCCGTTATGGGACTGCCGGGCTGTGTCATGTATGCGGCGCGGACGGTTTTTGATCTCATATTGCCGCGGGTTATGACGGGAGAGCGGCTGACGCGCCGTGAGATTCGTCATTTTGGTATCGGTGGTCTTTGCATGAATTGCAAGACCTGTCATTTCCCAGTTTGTGGGTTCCAGCACTGAGGAGGGCTTACGATGCAAGATATTTCATTGGAAAAAGCAGTGTCCGTATTGTTGGAGAAGGTTTCACAAGTTCGTGAGGTCGAGGAAGTTTCCCTGATGGAGGCGTTGGGGCGAACGTTGGCCGAGGATTATGTGGCCCCCTTTGATAATCCGCCCTTTGATCGATCGCCACTTGACGGGTACACCTTCGCAGCAAGCTATACTGCTGAGGCAACAGCTGCACAGCCGGCCAAGTTTCAGATTATCGGTGAGGAATGTGCCGGTCAGTATTTTGATCAGTCAGTGCCACCGGGGGCGGCGGTGCGAATCATGACAGGGGGAGCAATTCCGGTTGGTTGTGATTGCGTCGTGCGGCAGGAAGATGTTACGGCTGATGGCGACATGCTGTTGGTTCCCTTTGTCATGCATCCGCATGAAAATTACTGCTTTGCCGGTGAGGATATTAAAAAGGGGACGCTGCTGGCTAAGGCTGGCACCAGATTGACGGCAGCCCATCTCGGAGCTTTTGCCAGTATGGGCTTTTCGAAGGTCAAGGTCATCCGCAAGGTCCGCATTGCCATTGCCAGTACGGGCGATGAGCTCCTGCAGCCAGGGCAGCCGCTGGCACCGGGGAAAATCTACAACAGCAATCTGTATATGATAAGCAGCCGCCTGCGCGAGCTTGGTTTTGAACCACAGGTGCTAGGAATCCTGCCCGATGATGTCGAAGAAGCTGCGGCTGTTTTGGCAGCTTGGCGAGATAAAGTGGATGTGTTTTTGACGACTGGCGGGGTGTCTGTTGGCAAGAAAGATATCATGCACGGCGTTGTCAGCAAGATTGGCCAGCGGCTTTTCTGGCGCGTCTGCATGAAGCCGGGCGGACCGGCGATTGCCTATACCTTTGGCAAAACGCTTGGCATTGCGCTTTCCGGTAATCCCTTTGCGGCCTATGCGACGTTTGAGCTTATCGCGCGGCCGGTGCTCGTGTCGCTTAGCGGCGAGGAAAAGATTGCCCTGCGTCATACCCAGGCTGTTCTTACGGATGCATTTCCTAAGGCGAGCAAGGGACGCCGCTTTATTCGTGCCTATTATGAAAAGGGCAAGGTTCGGCTGCCGGAGCAGCATGCTTCGGGAAGTTTATTTTCAGTAGTAGGCTGCAATGCCTTTGTGGCAATCCCGGCGGGAACGGGTCCGCTGGCTCCAGGAACGGAAGTGGATGTTGTACTGCTTTAAGAGGCGGGTTTCAAGTGATTGTTTTGGAATTGGGATGAGAGTATGATTGATAAATATCAACGTAAAATCGAATATGTTCGCATCTCACTGACAGACCGCTGCAATTTGCGCTGTCGTTATTGTATGCCGGAGGGCGGTATCGAGAAGTTAAGTCATGAGGATATTTTGACTTTTGATGAAATCCTGCGTGTTGTACAGGCTTTGGCATCGCTGGGCGTGCGCAAGGTGCGGCTGACGGGAGGCGAGCCGTTGGTTCGCCGAGGAATTGTCGATCTCGTTAGGGCTGTCTGTGCGGTGCCGGGAATCGAACAAGTCGTGTTGACGACGAATGGGGTATTGCTCGATGAATTGGCAGAGCCACTGGTGGCGGCAGGCTTAAGTGGGGTAAATATCAGTCTGGATACGCTGCATCCCGATGTATTTGCCGAGATTACGCGCCGTCCGCTCTATTCGCGGGTAGAAAAGGGAATCGAAAAGCTGCAGGCGCTGGGAATGGCAAATGTCAAGTTCAATTGCGTTCCGATTGAAGGCGTTAATGAGCAGGAGATCCCTGCTTTGGTGGGATTGGCTCGTGACCATGCGGTCAAGGTGCGGTTTATTGAACTGATGCCAATTGGCTGCGCGTATGAAGTTGGGTACAAGGGCGTAGCGATGGACAAAGTACGCCGGATAATCGAGCGTACGTATGGGCCGCTAAAGGCTGCCGGGATAAAAGTAGGCGCTGTAAACGGTCCGGCGGTGTACTACCGGCTGGCAGGCTTTAACGGTGAGGTAGGATTTATCGATGCAATGGAGCACAAATTCTGTGCCTCGTGCAATCGTGTACGCCTGACAGCCGAAGGGTTCTTGAAACTTTGCCTTAATGCAAAGACTGGGCTCGATATTCGTCAGCTGTTGCGTGGTGGGATTAACGATGATAATTTGCGACTGGCTATCCAACGGGCTATCTATCGTAAGCCAGAGGAACATTTTTTTGACGATAAACATAACGAGGCTCGCGACAGCCGGGCTATGGTACAAGTAGGAGGCTAAAACATGGGAAAGATTCATGCGCTCTGTGTCAGCGAGAAAAAGGGAACGCTCAAGCACCCTGTTCCTGTTGTTCAGTTTGAGACAGAATGGGGCATTCGAGGCGATGCCCATGCAGGATGCTGGCATCGCCAGGTGAGTTTTCTGGGCCTGAAGGAGATTGAGGATTTCCGCAAGCTCGGTGTCGATGTGAAATTGGGTTCGTTCGGTGAGAATGTAGTCGCCGAGGGCTTCCGGTTCAAGGAATTGCCAGTGGGTACGCGGCTGCGCGCTGGCGATGTGTGGTTTGAAATCACGCAGATTGGCAAAGAATGCCATAAAGGCTGTGCCATCCGCGAGCAGGTCGGCGACTGCATCATGCCGCGCGAAGGTGTCTTTGCACGGGTGCTGCATGGTGGTGAAGTAAAGGAGGGCATGGAGCTTGAACTCGTGCCCGCTGGTGAAAAGCTGCCCCTTGATGCGGCCATTATCACGGCCAGCGATAAGGGGAGTCGTGGCGCGCGTGTCGATAAAAGCGGCCCCAAGGTAAAGGAAATGCTGGAGGCGGCTGGCTATACGGTGGCGGATATGACTATCCTGCCTGATGAGCAGACGGCCCTTGAAACTAAGATGAAGGAGTATGCTGCTCGCGGTATCGGACTTATCGTCACGACCGGTGGCACGGGCTTTTCGCCGCGTGATATCACGCCGGAGGCGACGCTCGCTGTTTGCGAGCGGCTGGCACCGGGAATCCCCGAGGCCATGCGGGCTCTTTCCATGCAGGTTACGCATCGGGCGATGCTTAGCCGCGCGCAGGCAGGCATTTGCCGCCGCAGTCTCATTGTCAATCTGCCGGGCAGTGCCAAGGCTGTCGAGGAATGTCTTGGTTTCGTTCTGCCGGAGTTGCAGCATGGCATTGAAATTCTGCGCGGTGATGCCGGAGAATGTGGCAGGAAATGATATGGATACGTTACAGTTAAGCCTGCTGCTCATTGCAGGCGGTAAAAGTTCGCGGATGGGGCAGGATAAGCGCTGGGTCGAATACGATGGCGCGTCGATGTTGGAGTGGTTGCTGCGTAAGGCACAGCGGCAGGCATTTGCCCGCCGGTATCTGTGCGTGGAACAGGCGACGAAGGAATTACAGGTCCTGGCGAAACAGTATGAGTTTGAGCTGCTGGTGGATGAACAGGCTGGTATGGGGCCGATGGAAGGCTTGCGCCGAGGCCTTTCTGCTATGCCGACAGCGTATGGCTTGGCGCTTTCCTGTGATATGCCGTTTTTTGCCTTTTCGGCGTTGGAGCCCTTATTGACAGAATTGACTAGTCAAACTGGCGTAATGGCGGTACAAGCGGAGACAAATGGGCGCCGTCAGCCGCTGGCGGCCATCTATCATCGGGAGCTGGCGCGGAATTTTGCCACTGCGTTGGCAGCTGGTGAGCGAAAACTTGGAAAAGTTATCGATATGGTGCCTCATCGATTGGTGGCTGTTCCACGGGTCAATTGTTTTTTCAATGCGAATACTCCCGCGGATATGCGGCTGGTGCGTGGCCGTTTGGCGAATAGTTGGCGTGATGTTCCGCTTGTTACGGTTTCAGCCCCGGTGTCCAATACCGGCAAGACGACGTTTATCGAGCGGTTGATTCCACGTTTGCAGGAGGAAGGAATCCGCGTCGGTGTTGTCAAGGGAGATTGCCATGGCTATCAGGTGGATGTCGAGGGGAAGGACAGCTGGCGGTTTTCGAAGGCTGGTGCAGATGCTGTGGCGGTGGTATCGCCAACGGGGTACTTTATCCAGCAACGGACCGAAAAGCGGGCATCTCTGGCAGCGATGGCGTCGCGGCTTGAACAAGTGGATGTAGTACTGATCGAGAGCCGTAACCATGGGGCAAGACCGGAAGTGTCTCTCTGGCGTGGATTGGGAGAGCCTATGGTTCGGGAGGATACGGCGGCGCTGTTTGTGGGCGGCAAGGTTTCAGAATCCTTGTCAGAGCAGGTACATTGCTACGATATTGAGGATACCGCGCAGGCGGAAAAACTGGTGAAATTCCTTATGGGAAAAGACTTCTAGGGGAGTTGTCAGATTTTTCATCAGGGTGGTTTTCTCGATAGGACAAATGACACAAAAATAAATAATGATAAAATTAATTTTGTTTATAACCGGCCTTTGGCCGGTTTTTTTGTCGTTTGCCAATGGACAAAATCTTTGTTACCATGGCAATTGTGGCAACGGAATTTGTCCTATTGTGATAAAAATCGTCGCAGGAAACAGGACGAAAAGATAAACTGTTGCCGGAAGGTAAAGATGGGATTTGGATTAGGAGGCGTTGGTCATGAAGCCAAGGGAAAAAGAGCTTATTGATTTCCCCGTGACGCGCTATGATGCGCAGCGGGGACAGATTGTCGAGGACCACAAGTACACGTCCATCGAGCGCTGTCTGGACATTGATCTCAATGGCACACGGCTTACGACTTCCTTTTGCTCGCCAGGAGACCTTGAGGACCTGGTGACGGGGATTTTAGCCCAACTGGGGAAGATTCGTACGAGCAGCGATATCGTAAGTCTCAGCATCGATAAGAAATCGTTTACAGCCACGGTAACGACTACGGTGGAAGCACAGCAGTGGGCAGCCCATGCCGCTGAGGATTCGCGCTATTATTCGGCGCGTGAGATTCTTGACTGTGAGCCGGAGCGAATCTTTGCCCGACCGCATTCTGTTCAGTTTGTGGCGCAGGATATTCTGGCCTGTGCGGATAAACTGCTGTCGGAGCTGGCGGCTACGCATGAGAAGACCAATGGCGTTCACAGTGGTATTCTCTATGACCAGCGTCAGCACCGTATTCTCGTATTCCGTGAAGACATCGGCCGGCACAACGTCTTTGACAAGCTCTATGGCTGGTCTTTGCGGCAGGGGATTGACCTTGCGGATAAGATCATCATCTTCAGCGGCCGCTGCTCGTCAGAGATGATGCTAAAGCTTGGCCGCATGGGCATTGGTGCGGTTGCGGCTAAGTCGGTGCCGACAACGTTGTCGCTGCGGTTGGCGAAAAAATTGGGAATTACCTTGGTGGCGCGGATGCGCCCCGGCAGCTTCTGTATTTACACGAATCCTGAGCGGATTATCGTCGCGGATGATGTCCGTGTAGAAAAAGAAGCGTAAAATTGCAATATTATTTTTGCATAGAATCATAAATATCACATATTGATTTTTCATAGCTTTGCGCTATAAAGGATAGAAGAATTTTATGGGATGTGGATGATTTTATATATACTAGAAATGGTTTTAGGAGACTAAAGGAGGAAGTTTTGATGAATTTGAGCAGACGTGACTTCTTGAAAGCCACAGGTCTCAGCGGGATTGGCCTGGCTATGGCCAGCCTGGGACTCGACATGCCGAAGGTCAAGGCTGCCGCAAAAGAATTCAAGCTCAAGGGGGCACGCGAGTTTACCTCAATCTGCCACTTCTGTGCTTGTGGTTGTGGCGTCATCGGCTACGTGAAGGACGATAAACTCGTTCAGCTCGAAGGTGCCGTTGACAGTCCGATCAACCGTGGTGCTCTTTGCAGCAAGGGCTTGGGCTATGGCCATATCCCGAACTCGAAGGAGCGCGCGCAAAAGCCGCTGTACCGTGCGCCGGGCAGCGACCACTGGGAGGAAATCAGCTGGGAAGAGGCTATCGATAAAGCTGCCCATGCCATGAAGAATGCCCGTGAGAAGGGCTGGAAGCAGACCGAAGAAATCGATGGCAAGACCTATGAGGTCCGTCGTACCGATGGCCTGTCCTTTATCGGTGGTTCCCAGATCAACAACGAGGAATGCTATCAGAATATCAAGATGGCCCGGGCGCTCGGTGTTGTCTATATCGACAATCAGACCCGTGTCTGCCATGCCAATACGCCACCGGCTCTGGGCGCAGCCTTTGGCCGTGGCGCCATGACGAATCCGTGGGCGGATATCAAGAACACGCACCTCATCTGGATTGAGGGCTCGAACCTCGCTGAGTGCCATCCGATGGGCCTCAAGAATGTCATGGCTGCCCGCGAGAAAAACGGATCGAAAATCGTTCATGTGGATACGCGTTTCACGCGTACTTCGAAGGTAGCCGATGAGTTCTTCCAGGTACGTCCGGGCACGGATATCGTTT
The DNA here is from genome assembly GCF_000702005.1 of Selenomonas sp. ND2010. Taxonomy (GTDB): domain Bacteria; phylum Bacillota; class Negativicutes; order Selenomonadales; family Selenomonadaceae; genus Selenomonas_A. The sequence continues at coordinate 11,891 of NZ_KL370847.1, forward strand.
TCATGGGCTACATCATTCATGAGATGCTCGAATCCGGCAAGTTCAACAAGGAGTATGTCCTGCAGAACACCAATGGTGCCTGCCTGCTCCGCGATGACTTCAAATTCGATGACGGCCTGTTCTCTGGCTACGATGCTGAGAAGAAAGCCTATACGAATACGGAAACCTGGGGCTATGCTCTCGGTGCCGATGGCAAACCGCAGAAGGCAAAGGACCTCTTCGCTCCGAATACGGTTATGTCGCGCCTCAAGGAATTCTACAGCCGCTATACCCTCGAGATGGTCGAAAACATCACGGGCATGAAGGCTGAGGATGCCAAACGTGCGGCTTCCATCTGGATTGAAAATGACAAACCGGCCATCATCATGTATGCGCTCGGCATGACGCAGCACACGGTCGGTGTCCAGAATATCCGCTGCTTTACGATCATGCAGCTCTTGAAAGGCAATGTCGGTATCCCCGGCGCGGGTATCATCGCTATGCGCGGGCAGCCAAACGTGCAGGCATCGACGGACTTCGGTATCGAGTTCAACATGCAGCCGGGCTATCTCGTCCATCCGACGCATAAGACGCCGACGCTGGAAAAATGGACGGAGGCCTTTGGTACGTTCCGACGCAAATGGTATGTCAACATGACGAAAGCTTGGTTCGGCGAGCACGCTACACCGGAGAACGGTTATGGCTTTGACTATGGCGCTATCCGCAACGGCAATCATCCGGACTCCATCTATGCCATCTTCGAGGATGCCTGGAAGGGAACGATGCATGCGCTTTACCTTTGCGGCCAGAATCCGCAGATGACGAATGCCAACCTCACAATGGTCCATGACGGCCTCTGCAAGATGGATTCCCTTATCGTACAGGACATCTTCGTCAATGAGACGGCCGAGTTCTGGAACCGCCCAGGCGACAACCCGAGCGAAATCCAGACGGAGGTCATCTTCCTGCCGGCTTGCTCCTATCTTGAGCGCGAAGGTACGATTACGAACTCGATGCGCCTGATTCAGTGGCGCATGCAGGGCCCGAAACCGGTCGGCGATTCCAAGCCGGATTATATCATCAACGATATGCTTTGGAAGCGCATCCGCGAGCTCTACAAGGATTCGACGGAGAAGAAGGACGAGCCAATCAAGTACCTGACCTGGAACTACTCCCAGGAAAACTATATCGAAGATGTCATGAAGGAAATCAGTGGCTACAACGTAGCTACGGGTGAGCTCGTCAACGGTATTGGTGAGCTCAAGGACAATGGTGAGACAGCTTCGGGCATGTGGATTTATGCCGGTTATATCAGCCGCGAGGGCAATCGCACGAAACGCCGCGGTCAGGAGGACCCGGGCGATATCGGTATCTTCCCGCAGTATGCCTGGGTATGGCCGGATAACATCCATATCCTCTACAACCGCGCATCGTGCAACCCGGATGGCACGCCGAAGGATAAAGAACATCCGCTGGTTTGGTGGGATGCCAAGGCTGGCAAATGGACCGGCTACGATGTACCGGACGTTGGCAACCGCACGGCTGGCCCGGATACACCGGATGGACAGAAACCGTTCCGTATGAACGGCGAAGGCATTGGCCGTCTCTTCGCTGCCACCTATAAGGATAAGAACCCCGATGGCACGACCCGCGATGCGTCCTCGACGCCGGTCGATGGCCCGATTCCCGAGTTCTACGAGCCGGTCGAAAGCCCGACCTACAATGCACTGCATACGAATGAATTGGCCCAGTTCAATCCTTGTGTCAAATATCCGCGCGTTCCGGAAAAGCAGCCGTTGGGTACGAAGGACAAGTTCCCGTACGTACTCACGAGCTCGGGTATTGCCGAGCATTGGTGCTCCGGTACCGTTACGCGTAACATTCCGTGGCTCAACGAGCTCGTCAAGGAGCCTTTCGTCGAAATCAGCGAGCAGCTGGCCAAGAAGCTCAGCATCAAAGAGGGCGACAAGGTAAAAGTAAGCTCGGCCCGCGGTGCCGTAGTGGTCAAAGCCATGGTCACGAAGCGCGCGCAGCCGCTTACCGTAAACGGCGAGGAGACGCATATGGTCTGGATGCCGTACAGCTGGGGCTTCAAGGGTCTGGCCAAGGGACCGAGCACCAATTATCTGACCATCGATGCCCTCGATCCGAATACGCAGGAGCAGGAGTTCAAGGCCTGCCTGGTAAACATCGTGAAAGCATAATCTGTATGATATAGGAGACTTTTATGAAAACCGCCAAGAAATCACCCATGGATGAATATCTGAAGAAACACCCTTTCCTTGTGGAAACGGCCAATTTGCAGCTTGCTATGGAGAAAATCCTTACAGGTGCAGTCTCGCCGGTTTCCTTTCCTGAGAAGGATGACATCAAAAAACTCGTCAAAGACGGCATGCCGCTTTTGCAGCAGCCGCAGCTGCAGCGTACGATGGTCAAGGTGGCCGCCGTATCGCTTGGCGATTGTCTTGAGGCTCTCAAGGATATCGAAGCGCCTGACATGATGAAGGCTGCCCTTAAGAATTGGCAGAGCTGGACGGCAGAGGCCGAGCTTACGGAAATCCAGCAGTTCTTCGACTATCTGCTGCGGCAGGAAGATGCAGAAATCCAGCAGTTTGCAGCGGACAACAAGCTCAATGAGGTGCTGGTTCGCACGCTGGGCTGGCAGCTGGTCGAAGTCTTGGTTCCCGCCGAGCTCAAAGACCCAGTTTTCTGGCAGGGCATTGGCTGGAAACGCAATTACTGTCCAATCTGCGGACGTCAGCCGGTCCTGGCGCAGCTGCGCAAGGAGCAGGAGGGGCGCGCCCGCGTGCTCGCCTGTGATGGCTGTCATACCGTTTGGCCTTACGCCCGCATTGGCTGTGTCTATTGCGGCAACGATGACCTCAAGGAAATGCATATCTTAGAGCCTGAGGGCGAAGCTGCTATGCGCCTTGACGTCTGCGACAAATGTCATGCTTACCTCAAAACGTACAATGAGGAAGGCGAGGAAGAGGTCTATCTGCGGGATTGGGCGACGATTCATCTCGATTTCCTCGGTGAGGAGAAAAGTCTCCAGAAAAAAGGAAGCGTAATGCTCGCTAATGCGTAAAACTGTGTATTCGCGAGTACGAAAGGAGAACTATAATGGCAAAAGAAATCGCTATGCTGCATGATGTGGCACGCTGCAGCGCCTGCCGTGCCTGCATGGTTGCCTGCAAGCAGTGGCACGACCTGCCGGCCGATATGTCAACGCCGTTTGAAGGACAGTATCAGTCCCATAAGGAATTGACCCCGACGACTTGGAATCTCATCCAGATGAACGAGCGCGTGGATTCTGACGGGAAATTCCACTGGGATTTCTTCAAGCGTCAGTGCATGCACTGCAGCGACCCTGCCTGTGCTAAGGGCTGCCCGGAAGAAGCTATTGAAAAGCTCGACAATGGTGCTGTCGTCATCAATCAGGATAAATGCGTGGGCTGTGGTTATTGCGCCCATAACTGCCCGTTCGACGTCCCGAAAGTCAATGCCGAAACCAATAAATCGACGAAGTGCGATCTCTGCTTTGACCGCATCGCTGAGGGCATGGAGCCGGCTTGCTCAAAGACCTGCACGGCCGATGCAATCCGCTTCGGCACGAAGGAGGAAATGCTCAAGCGCGCCGAACAGCGGGTGGCTATCCTCAAACAGGAAGGCCATCAAGATGCCAACGTTTACAACCCGCAGGGCGTGGGCGGCATCCACATGCTCTATGTACTGCCGGAAAAACCGTCGGTCTATGACCTGCCGGAAAATCCGCAGACGCCGAATTCCATCGATCTCTGGAAGGATGTCGTGCGTCCGCTCGGAAAAATCGCTGGTGCTGGTGCTATCGTCGGTGTTTTGGGAATGGCAGCTTTCAAGAAATTAGCAAATCGCGAGAAAGGGGAAAAATGAGATGATTGTCAATAAGAAATACATCAAACGCCATAAAATGGGCTTCGTTTATTTCCACTGGATCAATGCGGTTTCCTTTTTTATGCTGCTGCTTACGGCCCTGCCGCTTTATGCGGATTCGTTCCGTTTCCTCTATGATACCTTTGGTGCGGCAACGCTTCAGTACGCACATCGTGTATTTGCGGTCATTTTCATCCTGAATCCGATTATCGGACTGGTTACGGCTCATGATGGGATCCGTCGTCTGGTCAAGGAAGTCGTAAGCTTTGGCCGCGATGATATCGTGTTCAATCAGAAGTTCCCGGCCGAGCTTATCGGCAAAGAGCCTGAGGGCATTCCGCCGCAGAGCTTCTATAACGGCGGTGAGAAGATGAACATCCTGCTGCAGGCTATTCTTTGGGCATTGCTCGTCATTTCGGGAGCTGTTCTTTGGTTTGGCGATGGCGTGGTAAGCCCTGTCATCCGCACTTGGATGATTCCGCTGCATAGCATCTGCGCTGGCTTTGGTTTCGCGGCTGCCATTGGCCATATCTATCTGGCCGTTGGTGTAAATCCGGATTCCTGCCACGGCATGCTTGATGGTACGGTTAAGGCTAGCTATGCAGTCAAACATCATGGCAAATGGGTGGATGAACTCGTTGCGCAGAGCAGCTTGACCGAAGATGAAGTCAAAAAAGCTGTGGAAGCCGATGAGCCGGTCGAAGATGCATCCGTTCAGGCTAGACCGGTCTAAGACGTCCAAAAACTACTAATAAATAAAAAATAATTCACAAAACGATAAAATTCTCACCGGGGTGTAACAAATGTCACAACCTGGTGAGAATTTTTTTGTTACAATTATATTTAGGGGATTTATAACTGGGGGGAATGGCTATTCTATCGTTTAGGGTTATGGGAAAAGGAGTGTTTCGATGATGAACAAGCTGCCAAAGTGGAATCGTTTGTTGAGGAAGCCAGGGAATCGAGCCGCCATACGAAGGAAAGCATCGAGAACAGTCGTCAGCAGATGGATAACGTTGTCGCAGCAATGCAGGATATCAGCCGTGCATCGGAGGAGATTCGCTCAATACTGGGAACACTCGATGAGATTACGGGACAGACTGCGCTGCTTTCGCTCAATGCTTCGATTGAAGCTGCTAGAGCTGGGGAAGCTGGCCGCGGATTTGCGGTAGTAGCGGAAGAAGTCCGCAAATTGGCCGAAGAATCAGCTGCCAGCACACAGAATATTCAGCAGCTAATTGCCAAAGCACTCACGGCAATTGATAGTGGCACGAAGGTCGTTGGGACAGCAGCTGGATCTCTTTCTGGAATCACAGCGAATACGGAAGCTGTTAACGATATCATTGAGCAGCTTCGTCGACAGAGTATTGAGCAGCAGGCGAAAATGGAGGAAGTAAATCGCTTGTCCCAGGATATTTTAGGAGTTGTCACGGATAACTCAGCGGTTTCCGAAGAGTGTGCAGCCTCGAGCAATGAACTTTCGACGTTTTCTGATTCACTGAAGGAAAGTGTGAACAAGTTCCGTACCAAATAACGGAAAAAATAGGTTGAATGTAAAAAATCCCCTGCGAAAGCAGGGGATTTCGTTTTTGTGGCGAATAGTATAAGATACCAATAAAAGTACCATTCAAATCGTTGGTTTTTCTAGGAACAATTGCAGTAAGGCAAACTCAAGATCATGGAAAGGAGGAAGAACGATGATTTGCAGAAAATGTGGAAGTGTATTGGAAGAAAGACAGCTGAGCTGCCCCTTCTGTGGGGAAGTTGTTGCCTCAGGCAAAGAAGGCACAGCTGGCAAAAAAGTCGAGCTCAAAGCATTGGCCGCCGTACCGGAAGATAGGGAAAAACTCCTTTCGGAACTTCAGCGGCTCAAAAAATATTTTTTGGCGATTCGCGGAAAATATGGCGTCATGGAAGATTTGTGGCTCATGCAGCTCAAATGGCAGGAACCCTCGTTGATTCATTGGGCATTGGGTGGTTTTATCGTAACGATGCTCGTCTATTTGATGCTATATGGAGCTGGTCTGTTACCGCAGGTGGCGCTGTCGTTCTTCTTCATCCTTTGGGGAAGTATTACCAGTGTAGGCTATATCCGCTCTGGCCGCATTTATGAAGCCAGAAAAGCTCGGATTGATGCCGACCTTCGCAATGTGGAAAATGATGTCCGCAACTATTATAACCAGGCAGATGCTTGCTTCCTGCCACTGGATTATTCCGACCCGCGGGTGATTGGGGAACTCATCCATGGGATTGAGAATGGAACAATCAAATCGTTTCAAGATTATCGGATAAGCTGAAAAGAACTACCCAGCTTTTCGTAAGCACGGAAAAGGGACTGTGAAAAATCCCTTTATATTGACATAAAATATAGAAGCCTCCATAAGATAGATTCATCTACCTTATGGAGGCTTCTATGAATTTATCCACGCACTTTTTACAAATTACAGTTTGCAGGTTACAAGAATCTCATTCGAAGCAGCTCTTCGCCGCCGCTAGGGGCAGTGCCAACACTACGCGGGAGATGTTTTCCTAAACGAAATTTTTATCCTTAATTAAGCATCGAAAAAGTTGCAAAACGCGCTTCGCTTGAACGGTAGCAATTTTTCGACGAACGGTGAGGATAAAAATTTCGTTCTTCACGGAAAACATCAAACGCTTCGTTTATGGCACTGCCCCTAGCGGCGGCTGAGTCTGTGGCAAGTTTCGCAGGGCTAATCCATCCGAGGGCGCAGCAATTCGTGCCGGCTCTAACCGAGGCGGCGGGGGCCCCAGTACCATAAGCGTAGCCTTGACGTTCCGCGTGAAGCAAGAAATTTTTGCCTGCGTTCTCGTTGGAAAAGCAGTTTCGTCCAAGCGAAGCGCGTTTAACTGTTTTCCAACTCTTAATTAAAGGCAAAAATTTCTTGTAGCGGGTTGTCACCGGTGGAGCGTTGGTAATGGGGCCCCCGCCGCCGGCGACTTACCTCGAACACGAACTGGGTACTACTCCCCTGCAAACTGTAATTTCACAGTCCCTTTTTACATGCTGCAAAAAGATCAGCCGACGACCCAGCTGACAAAATAGATAACCAGCGGAATCGTTACACAAGCGATGCCGACGACGTCGATGATGACGCCGGTATGAATCATCTTGGTAATCGGGATATAGCCCGATGCGTAGACGATAGCATTTGGTGGGGTCGATACCGGCAGCATGAAGCCGAGCGATGCCGAAAGGGCAATGCCTACGGATACCGGAATCGGGCTGAGACCGGCGGACACCGCTGCGGTGATAGCCAATGGGCCAATCATGTTCGTAGCAGCCGTGTGGCTCGTGAGCTCAGAGAGCAGCAGGGCCATAACAGAGAAGACGGCAACCATGCCAATCTGTGATGGTGCGCCACCCATGGAATTGACGATGAGGTCACCAACCCATTGCGACAGGCCGGTTTTGTACATCATACCGCCCATGGCGAGACCGCCACCGAAGAGAATCAGTGTGCCCCATTCGATGCCTTCCATGGCTTCCTGCCATTTGAGTGTAAACTGGCGTTTTTCGAAATTGACTGGCAGGATGAAGAGAATCAATGCGCCCGCCATAGCGGCAACAGCCTCTGGGAAGAGTTTGTTGTAGAGCTTCAGTGTTGGGTCAGTACTGCCGAGTGTGATGGATAGAATGCCTGGCGTCACCCAGAGCGTAACCGCGACGATGAAGCAGAACAGCGTGTTTTTCTGTGCCAGCGTCCAGCCGCCGAGTTCTTTGAGTTTGTTCTTGATGAAGGTATCAGCACCATCGATGCGCTCGACGTCGGCCGGGAACATGCGCGACAAGACAAAAGCAGCAATTAGGAAATAGATGACCATCGCGATAAAGCCCCAAGTCATCCATTCAAAGAACGATACATGGATGTCACACATCTGGTCGAGAAACCCGAGCATGATGAGGTTCGGCGGGGTTCCGATTGGGGTCAATACGCCGCCAATCGAGCAGGAATAGGCCGTCATCAGCATGAGCCCCGTGGCGTATTTGTATTCGTGCAAATCGATTTCGCGGCCGTTGGCGGCAAACATCTCTTTGATGGAGGTCAAAAGGCCGAGGCAGATGGGGAACATCATGGCGGCAGTAGCCGTATTGCTTACCCAGCCTGAGCAAAGTGCTGCGGCTAGACCGACAGCCAGGAAGATGCGTTTGGGGTTTGAACCAACCCAGGAGCGCGAGAGGAGCCAGTAGGCAAACCGCTTGTCAAGTCCATGGGTCATCATGGCTTTTGCCAGGATGAATCCGCCCATAAACAGGAAAATCATCGGATTGGCGAAGGCGGCAAAGGCGGTGCCAACCGGCACGACGCCGGTTACGACCGCCAGCGTTGGTCCAATCAGGGAAGTTACCGGTATCGGTACAGGCTCTGTGATCCACCAGAGAGCAACGAGTACCATGATAGCCAGCAGTTTATGTGCCGCTAAAGTAAGTCCGGCAATCGGAGTGAAAAATACCAGCAAGGCCAGTATCGGACCGCCGAAGAGACCAATCGTGCGGCGTTTGCGGTCAAAAGCTTGCTCCGCTCGTTTGACGGCAAGTGCTTCTTTACTCATCTTGTCCAAAATAAATGCGCCTCCTTCTATTGAAGTGGAGAAAAGAATAATTTCTATAAATTATACACATAATTTGCTCTATTCCTATCATAAATAATATTCTGTCATTTTTCAATAGCAATTAAAAGGATTTACGATTCTATTTAGGAATAATAGAAAAATTGTCGTAATTGAGGGAAAAATAATTTCAAACAAAAAAGAAGTCCGCAGCATTACGTCCAAGCTGCGGACCCCTAGGGAAGGGATGATAAAAAATTGAGAAATGGGAAGCAAGAAGGGTGGGATTAAATCCTTCTTGTTTAGGGATATCGATAAAAGTCTGCGACCTAGGGGATTGACTAGGCCCATCTCCTATCGACATCTTTATTATAGGGGAGATTTATGAAAAGAGTATGTAACTTGAGTTACAAAAGGACAAAAAGTTAAAGAAATTTACCAGTTCTCACGAAAATTTCAAGTGGGATATGGTAAAATACATATAGTTTCCAAACTCAAGTAAATGAGGTGATTTCGTTGAAATATAACAGGCGATGGAAAAAGCGAATAATGGCGTTGGCGTTATCCGGCGTATTGATGACAGGCGCTGTGCAAATGCCGATGCCAAGGGCAGAAGCGGTGGATGCCTGGGCGGCGGCGGCACAGGCGCTGGGGGTTCTCGGTGCCTATAAATCCAGTTTGGCCAGTATTCTGGCGATGGGCAACAATGTCAGTGCACAGCTGCAGAGCCAGCAGCAGGACGTCAGACAAAATGGCATCGACCCGAATCAAAACGATGTACAGGTAGTCGATTTTGTCATGAATCAGCTGGTAAATCATGGCGACTATGTGCTGAAAGCCAATAGTCTGCCGTTTTGTTGGACGGTCAATAACAGTTCGGATTTCAATGCGGCCTGCTATCCGACAAATTATGTCAGCATCAACAAAGCCTTGGTACGCGGCTTGAATCTTGATCCGGACGAACTGGCGGCTGTTCTTGGCCATGAGATGACGCATGGATTGGAGCAGCACAGTGCCCATAACTATGCCAAAGCGGTGGCCCAGTATTATGGAATGAGTTTCCTCAATATGGATACAGGCGTTATGGATTGGAACAAACTCAATGCGCTGGCGAACTATTCCATTGCGAAAAATGTTACGCTGCCGACCGAGTACGATGCCGATGAAGGTGGTTTCTACCTCATGACAAGTGCGGGGTTCAATCCAGGCGGCGGTGCCGCGGCAATGGCCCGCATGTCTTATTATTTGACTTATCAGACGCAGAATGTCCTTGAGTATCAGGACCCTGATCCGAAGAAAAAAGATCAGGAAAACTACAACGATCATCCGGATACTGAGCTGCGTGAGCAAAGACTGGCCAAGATGATGTCCGATTATGGCTGCGGCCATGTGACGGTCAAAGATCGTCGGGATATCTATATTGATGGACAAAAACTTCTGAGTGTGGATTGGACTGGCGATGATTACGACAATACGACAGAAAATGCCTACTATGTTGCCGGAGCAATTGCTAAGGCATTTCATGATTATGATTCCGTTGCAGCGTGGAATTTTCGCACGAATCGGGATGGCGCACTAACTTGCCTCGAAGATTCGCGGGTAAATGCAGTGCTGCAAGCGTTTTTAGCATCAGAGCAGGCAGGCGCACACCTGCAGGAACTCGTAACGAATGCTTATGCAGGGGAAGCGTCCAGCGGTGCACGAAGCAAAATGAAAGCGGCAGAGCAAAAGCGTCAAAAGCAATTGCAGCAGGCACGGGAAGCTGTAATTCAAAGCGATGCCAAAGCTGTCAAGAAAATGCGGGAAAATGCCGATGCCTATAGCGATTATGGACAGGCCGTTAAGGCCTTGTTCGAGATCAATCGCGTCTTTGCGGCTAAAAATCCTGAAAACGAAGCGGAGAACTTTGCCGTTCGCGGCCGGGCAAAAGCCGTCAATGGGGATTTTTCTGGAGCATTACAGGACTGTGACAAAGCTGTCGTTATGGATGCGAAGAACGTGTTTAATTTCCTCAATCGCGCCGATGTCTATCGGATGATGGGAGAGAATGACAAGGCCCTGGCTGACCTCGATATGGCCAAAAAACTTAAAGCGGATAATCCGTACGGTTGGCTGATCAGCGCGCAAATATATGATGAACTTGGCCAGCAGGATGCGGCAGGCGAAAACTATAAGAAGCTTTATAGTTTGGATAACAAATATGTTCGCGCGATTCCGGATGACTACTTGGCTGCCATCAACGACAAAGAATACAAGAAACGCTTGAAAGAAAAAGCTGAGGCCAAGAAACAGTACGAGAAAAAATGGAAAGAAGAAAAGAAAAATGCCGACAAAAAATCCGCAGCCCCAAAGACTGCGGATAAGAAAGCAATGAAGAAGAATTAAACAGATTCGATGACTTCGATAACCTCCACACCATGGGTGCGGAGGTTTTTTATTTCGTCAGCACTGGCACCGGGACAGGTGATGAGCGTATCAATCTTGTCGATGGTGCCCGAGAGGAAGTTGTGTTCACGGCCAATTTTTTGCCGGGCGGCAACATTTACCACTCTGGTGACTCGCACTTTTCGATTTATTTTGCCAAACATGGCAAGGATTACGATATCGATGTTGCTTTCGGATCTTTTGGCGAGAATCCGATTGGCATGCAGGACAAGATGACATCCATCGATATCCTGCGCATGGCGGAGAATCTCCAGTGCAAGGTCGTCGTACCAATTCACTGGGATGTCTGGACGAACTTCCAGGCGGATTGCAACGAAATCGAGCTGCTCTACAACTTCAAGAAGGACCGCAACGAGTACAAATTCCATCCGTTCTTCTGGCAGGTCGGTGGCCGTTATGTCTATCCGATGGATAAGGATAAGATTTACTACCATCATCGCCGCGGTTTTGAGGACTGTTTCGAGCATCCGCAGAACATTCCGTTCCGTTCCTGCCTGTAATCTGAAGGGGGAAGAGCCAAGATGTTTAAAGAATTTGTCGAGTCAAATCATTATTCGTTCCATGAAGGTTTTGCGGATTGGCGGGAGGCTGTTCGGGCAGCCTGTGCACCACTGCTGGCTGATGGGACCATCGAGAAAGAATATCCGGAAATCATCATCGAAAAAGTCGAGGAGCTCGGGCCCTATATTGTCATCGCGCCGGATATCTGCATCCCGCATGCCGAGCGCGGCCGTGGCGTAAATGGTACGGCTATGTGCTTCATGAAGACCGAAAAGCCTGTAAGCTTTGATGCAAATGATCCGGATAAGGATGCGCGTATCTTCGTGGTCCTGGCAGCTACCGATGACGAGGTTCATCTGAACAACTTGATGGCATTATCTGAGACGCTTTCAGATGAGGATATCGTAGCGAAGGTTTTGGCCGCGAAAACACCGGAAGATTTGCTGAAAATCGAAGCGTAACGAGAGCTTTTGTGAGGGAGTCTGGGGAGACTCCCATAGGGGAAAAACGAAAGTGGGGAAAATCAAGTTATGGAAATGTTATTGTCCGTTTGGGAGTTCTTCCAGAACAATATCCTGACGAAACCGGCCTTCTTTATCGGTTTTATCGTCCTGGCTGGTTATGCACTTTTAGGGAAAAAATGGTATGAATGCTTGGCTGGCTTTATCAAAGGTACTATCGTGTTCAACAGCCCGATTCTCATTATCTCGGGATTCGTACCGCTGTTCTTCGATAATGCAACCTTTGCCGTCTTCGCCAACCGTCTCGGTGGTATCCGCGCTGCAGCTATCATCCCGTTCTGCAGTGGTATCATTCAGGTACTTGGCGGTGGCTTCGCCGCTTACCACTTTACGACAGGCAATTTCGGTGGTTGGCATGGCAACTTCGACTGGGATGCGGTCTGGCCGTTCATCGGCGTCATCATGGAGAACCTGCAGTATGTCGGTGTCGCAGCTGTAGTAATTCTGCTGCTGGCTATCCCACAGATTCTCTACCAGCGCAACAAAGATACCTATTTCGTTATTGCTGAGGATTTTGACAAATACAAAGAAATCCTCGCGAAGAAACAGGGTGTTCCGGTTGAGGAAGTCGTCATTGATTAATGGTAAAATTCGTTTGGTAATGATAAAGGAGTGCTTAAAAATGGCTAAATTGAAAGTTATCGCTGCATGTGGTTCGGGTATGGGTTCTTCGCAGATCATCAAGATGAAACTCGAGAAGGTCTTCAAGAAACTCGGCCTTGATGCGGAAATCTATCATACGAATGTCGGTGATGCCAAATCGCAGGCGAATAACTACGACGTCGTGTTCTGCTCCGAGTCGCTCGTTGGTACCTTCACGGGGACGAAGGCTACGGTCATCGGCCTCAAGAATCTGCTGGCCGAAAAAGAAATGGAAGAGAAAATCCAGGCCAATATCGTCAATGGCTAATAGCTGATAGCTGATAGCTGAGAATCAGCAGGGCTGCTGCAAAGTGCAGCAGCCCTTTTTATGCCTTTTTTGTGACGGGGGGAAGGAAAAATGAGCAAATATCAGTTAGGGCTTTATGAAAAATCCATGCCCGGTGACCTGACCTGGGCGGAAAAATTACAGGCGGCCAAGAATGCCGGCTTTGATTATGTGGAAATGAGTATTGATGAGACCGATGCGAAACTGGCGCGGCTTGATATGACCGATGGGGAAATTGATGAAGTCCGCGCCGCCATGCGGGCAACCGGCGTGCCGTTCCGCTCCATCTGCCTGAGCGGTCACCGCAAATTCCCGCTCGGCTGTCCCGATATACAGAAACAGGATCGCAGCCTCGAAATCATGCAGAAGGCAGTAGCGCTTGCGGCTAAGCTGGGGATTCGCACGATTCAGCTGGCGGGCTATGACGTCTACTATGAGAAGGGGACGGACAAGACGCGGGCGGATTTCCTGCAGAATCTGCGCAAGGCCGCCGACATGGCGGCGGCCGAAGGCATCCAGATGGGATTTGAGACGATGGAGACGCCGTTCATGGATACGGTGGAAAAAGCCATGAACTATGTGCGGCAGGTCGATTCGCCTTATCTCGGAGTCTATCCGGATTCAGGCAATATCACCAATGCTGCGCTGCTCTACGATGGCGATGTGGCCGCTGACTTAGAGACGGGCCGCGGTCATATCGTGGCTGTTCATTTGAAGGAAACCGTACCGGGAAAATACCGTGAGATTCCGTTTGGCACCGGGCATGTAGACTTCCAGAAGATCGTCAACAAATCGTGGCAGCTGGGCGTCCGGCGGTTCGTCGGCGAGTTCTGGTATGACCCGCAGACGGACTGGCGCGAAGAACTGCAGAAAGCCAATGACTTCCTGCGGTCATATCTCGACAAAGCAGAGTAAATGGGACAGTAAGAAAGAAGGATAACCATGTTTAACGTAGATAAAAAAGTAATCGGGGAACTTGAGAAATGCTATTCGCTGGCCATGCTGCACTACCAGGGCAAAGACGACTGGGAAGTGCGTACGCTTTGCAATTTGCCGTTTGTCCATCGCTTTGACATCCTGCAGGCGGGCGGCAAGAGCTCAATCCTTCCTCGGACACCGAGACTCACCGTATCTTCTATAAAGAATTTCCGCATATCGGCGGTGTCGTGCATACCCATTCGCGCTGGGCGACAATCTTTGCCCAGGCCGGACAGGGCGTGCGCGCCTATGGCACGACGCAGGGCGACTATTTCTACGGCGAGATTCCGTGTACCCGCGATATGACCGAGGCGGAAATCCAGGGCGAATACGAGTACAACACCGGTGTCGTTGCGGTAGAACGCTTCAAGAAGTACGGCATCAATCCCGACTATGTGCCCGCTGTTCTCGTCAAGAATCACGGCCCCTTCTGCTGGGGAACGGACTGCCTGAACGCCGTCCACAATGCCGTCGTGCTTGAAGAAGTCGCCATGATGGCCTTCCACACGCAAATGCTCACCGGCGACCGCGACCCTATGCCGCAGGCCTTGCTCGACAAGCACTTCCTGCGTAAGCACGGCCCGAATGCCTACTATGGTCAGAAAAAGAAGTAAAAAAATCCTTCCCGGCGGGGAAGGATTTTTGCTTTGATACGGTACACGAAAAAGCCCTTGGGGTCATCACTCCCAAGGGCTTTTTCTATGGCCAACATATGTCCATATCTAAATACTACATTCATTGTAGCATCATCATATCTATTCGTCAATATAGCTATTTCGCAACAAATCAATAAGAAGAGTGTTTATCGTTCCATGATGGCCTCGACAGATTTTACACAGGCATTGCGGAAGCCGTTTTCCTCCAGTGCGGTGACGCCGCGGATGGTCGTGCCGGCTGGGGAGCAGACATTGTCTTTGAGTACGCCTGGATGCTCACCAGTTGCCAGCTGTAATTTGGCCGAGCCGAGAATCATCTGGGAAATCAGCCGATAGGCATCGGCGCGTTTCATGCCGTATTTTACCGCGGCATCGCCATAGGCCTCAATCATGAGGTCGACGAAGGCCGGGCCGCAGCCTGTGACCGCGCCGCCAATCCCCATCTGGGACGTGGGCAGTTCCTGGACGAGGCCAACCGATTCGAAGAGATTCATGATTTCCTTGCGTTCTTCTGACTGCAGGGAGTTCGTTTCTTCAAAGAGCAGGACTCCTTCGCCGACCATGGCCGGGGTATTGGGCATGACGAACTGGATGCGGGTATTCGTCTGGATATGTTGCTGATATTTTGCATGATCCCAGCCGGCTGCCACAGAAATCAATGCTTTTCCTTCGAGGCTGCTGCCGAGGTCTTTGAGGACCGCTTCGATTTGGTAAGGTTTGCAGGCCATGACCAGTGTGTCAACTGCCTCGGCAAGTGCCGTTAGGGACTCGCAGGGAGTAAAGCCGATTCGCTGGCTGTTTTTTTTCAGTTTATCCTGATTGGGGGCAAAAGCGAAAACATTTGACCGATCAATACTGCCGGACTGGATAAAACCAGCGGCAAGTGCCTGGGCCATGTTTCCCATACCGATAAAACCTAGCTTGTTCATGGTAGAATCCTCCTGGTTGTAATGGTGATGTTTTATATAAATAGACAAATATACGTCAAACGACTACTATTTTACACTATTTTTCTTTTTTTCGCCACTATTGCTTATTGTATCAGCAAGCAGGAATATTCTTTCGAAATGTAGAATTACGGAACAAGGAAAAAGCAGGAAATAGGGAAATGGTGGAAATCAGAATAACGATGAGAAATAAGCTCACGAGGAGGCTGGCGAGATGATTCCGTTAGAAGAGAAGATTGGTATTTGGCGTGGGATGCCAACCGAAACTGCAGAAGAAACCCTATGGGCGGACAATTATTATCGAGAAGAATTGATGCCACTGGCGTTAAAGCGCTTCGCCAGGCGGTATGAAAACGAAACGTTTCCGGAATATTACGGCATGATTCTGCTTTTAGGCAGCAGGTGGGAGGATTTGGCATTCAATGTAGGCCTGCTAAGTCCGCAAAATATTCATGTGATTTGTCGGAAGGAGGATATGCCGGCTTATCGTCATTTGGTGGATAATCTTCAGCTTGAGGAGGAACGCTGCTTGTGTACGACGATTCCCGAAGATGGTGTTTCCGCGCTCTATCACGTGATAAAGAAGCAGCATGATATATGGGATTCCATGGGCAAAAGTGCCGTGGATATAACGGGCGGTGATGTTTTTACCCTGCCGGCGGCTGCGATGGCCGCGGCGGTATTCGATATGGATGTATACCGTCTGTCCTTTGAGCGCGAGGCAAAAAGCCGGAAACACAAACCGGGAAGCGAGCGAATGATCCGTATCGAATCGGTGCAGCCGTTCTGGAATCTCTGACAACAGACAAAGGTTGACACTCAGGTTTTACGGTGTTACACTTAAGAAGATATGTAAACCGTTGAGGCGAGGATAACGTCAGTAACGCTTCTCCAGAGAGTCCGGGATGCTGCAATCCGGATGAAAAACGAGCTGGCAAATGGGTCGCTGAGGGCACACTGAAAGGTTGAGGCTGAGTAGGCTGTGACGTCTGGCACGCGTGAGATGCCGGGAGTATGATTGTACTCCGCTAAGCGCATGGCAATGAGGCCATGAATCAGGGTGGCACCGCGAAAGATTTCGTCC
The DNA here is from genome assembly GCF_000702005.1 of Selenomonas sp. ND2010. GTDB lineage: Bacteria > Bacillota > Negativicutes > Selenomonadales > Selenomonadaceae > Selenomonas_A. Next base: position 28,411 of record NZ_KL370847.1, read on the forward strand.
CTGGCAGTTTTTACTGCCGGGGACTTTTTTAGTGCTCCGGCACAAAAAGGAGCGTATTTCGATATGGAACAGAAACAGGAAGCAAAAAAAATTATTCTCTCGGGCATTCAGCCGACGGGCGTATTTACGTTGGGCAATTACCTCGGGGCAGTCAAGAACTGGCAGAAGATGCAGGAAGAGTATCAGTGCTATTACTTTATTGCTGACCTCCATTCGTTGACCATTCAGATTGACCCCGTAAAACGCCGCCAGCAGACCTTGCAGGCCTTTGCGCTGCTGCTGGCTTGCGGTATCGATCCGGAAAAAAGCCTGGTGTTTGTCCAGAGCCATAACAAATGCCATGCGGAGATGGGCTGGATTATGGACTGCGTATCTCAGTTTGGAGAACTTTCCCGCATGACGCAGTTCAAGGATAAATCTTCGAAGCATCCGGAAAATATCAATGCAGGACTCTTTACTTATCCGGCATTGATGGCTGGGGATATCCTGCTCTATCAGGCAGACTATGTACCAGTTGGTGCGGACCAGACGCAGCATCTTGAATTCACCCGCGATGTAGCAGCTCGTTTCAATCACAACTACGGAGAAATCTTCAAGCTGCCAGAGGGCTATTTCCCGAAAGCTGGTGCGCGCGTTATGAGTCTGCAGGACCCGACCAGCAAGATGAGTAAATCCGATGAGAATCCGAAGGCGACGATTTCGATTCTTGATGATGAGAAAACCATCCTCAAGAAGTTCAAGAGTGCGGTGACGGACAGCGAGGCTAAAGTATGCTTCCGCGAGGATAAACCGGGGGTCAGCAATCTCATGACGATTTACTCGGCGATCACGGGTAAGACGATGGCAGAGATTGAAGCGGAATTTGAGGGCAAAGGCTATGGCGATTTCAAGGCAGTTGTTGGCCAGGCCGTATCCGATGAGTTGAAGCCGATCCGCGAGAAATATGCCGAGCTCATGAACAATCGCCCGTATTTGGAAGAAAAGATGCGGGAAGGAGCGGAGCGCGCAACGTATATCGCTCGCAAAACCCTTACGAAAGTCAAAAAACGCGTTGGTTTGTTGATGGAAAAATAATAAGGAGAATATTATGTATCGCCTGACCGCAAAGCTTATCATTTATCGCAAGATAGACCGGGAAAGCATTCTGTTCAAATTGGCAGATATCTGCCGTCAATTCGAGACGGGCACGTATAATCCAGAAACGCTGTCTGAAGCAGTCCTGACGGAAATCACGCGGCTGCTGGATGTTGCCACGCACTATGGATTCAATGGCAATCTATGGCATAACTATTTGGCGTTTTTGTTGGCGACGACGGAAACTCCGTTTACGCTTGTCTGCGAAAAACATGGTGCCAGTGAGGGCAGTGTGCAGAAATTTGCCCGCAGTGATTTGGAGATTTTCCGCAAGCTTTTGCATTATGATTTTGGAATGCTGGAGCGGGCTTTGGGGCTTGATTGTTTTAGCATCATCGAGAATTATCAGGCGGTAGAGAAAAAAGAACAGATTTACAATAAGAGTGTCAGTGAAAAGGTCCGGGAGTTAAGTGCCCAGATTGCGGAAGCCCAAGATGGGGCAGCTATGTACCGTATCATTACGGATTTCTATCACCGCTATGGTGTTGGCATGCTTGGCCTCAATAAGGCATTTCGCGTATCGCCTGATATCGAGGGAACTGGAAAATTATTGGAACCCATCACGACGACAGGCGATATGTGTCTCGATGATTTGATTGGCTATGAGAATCAGAAGAAGCGGCTTAAAGAGAATACTGAGGCTTTTGTGGCCGGGCGCAAAGCCAACAATGTCCTGCTCTATGGAGATGCCGGTACCGGTAAATCCACGAGCATTAAGGCCATTCTCAATCAGTATTACGACCGCGGCCTGCGCATGATCGAGGTCTATAAACACGAATTCAAATACCTCCAGCGCATCATTGCGCAGATAAAGAACCGCAACTATAAGTTCATCATCTATATGGATGATCTTTCCTTTGAGGAGTTTGAGATCGAGTACAAATATCTCAAAGCGGTTATTGAAGGCGGCCTTGAAGTTAAGCCGGACAATGTGCTGATTTATGCCACCAGCAACCGTCGCCATTTGATTCGAGAAACTTGGAATGACCGTCCGGATGTCGTCGATTCCGATATGCATCAGACGGATACGGTTCAAGAGAAACTATCCCTGTCGGCGCGTTTCGGCCTGTCGATTGGCTATTTCAGCCCGAGTCGTCAGGAGTTTTACGATATGGTCATCCAGTTGGCACATCGTCATCCGGAGATTCAGCTTTCGGATGAGGAGCTCCGCGCTGGAGCCGTTAAGTGGGAGATGGCGCATAGCGCTGTCTCGGGGCGCACGGCTCAGCAGTATATCAATTCGCTGCTCAGCGAAGACCATATCGATAACGAGTAAAAACAATGGGACTGTGAAAACTCCCTTGATATTGACTCAAAATATAAAAGCCTCCATAAATTAGATTGATTCATCTAACTTATGGAGGCTTTTACGAATTCATCCACGTACTTTTTACAAATTACAGTTTGCAGGTTACAAGAATCTCATTCGAAGCAGCTCTTCGCCGCCGCTAGGGGCAGTGCCAACACTACGCGGGAGATG
>NZ_KL370847.1:31214-174115 GCF_000702005.1 Selenomonas sp. ND2010
CCCCGCCGCCGGCGACTTACCTCGAACACGAACTGGGTACTACGCCCCTGCAAACTGTAATTTCACAGCCTACATTCGTTTTTATTCGTCAAATTCGTATGGCTTGGCGGCTTTATGGTAAGTCGTATGCAGGAGTTCATGGGCCCGTGGGCTGAGCGGTTCGCCTAGGAAATCGCGGTAAAGAGTCTGGATTTCTGGGTTTTCATGCGATTTGCGTAGTGGCAGGCCACGGTCGATTTCATAGAGGGCAGCCATGCGTTTTTTGCGGATCGCGTTGGTCGTACCGATTGGCTGGCCGCCACCTCCGATGCAGCCGCCGGGGCAGGCCATGATTTCAATGAAATCGTAAGGACTGGTACCTTTTTTGACCTGTTCCATAATGCGGCGGGCATTGCGAAGCGTATGGGCTACGCAGACGCGGATTTCCCGATCTTTGATTTTGATGACAGCCTCTTTGATGCCTTCAAAGCCACGAACTTCATTGAATTCAATTTTATCCAGCGTTTCGCCGGTGACTTTTTCGTATACGGTGCGTAGAGCTGCTTCCATAACGCCGCCGGTAGCACCGAAGATTGCCCCCGCACCGGTGCTAAGTCCCAGAGGATTGTCAAATTCGCTTTCGGGCAGGTTCTTGAAGGAAAGACCGACATATTTTATGAGTTTGATAAGCTCACGGGTGGTGAGGACGATATCGACGTCGGGGATGCCATTGCGTCCCATTTCCGGACGGGCGGCTTCGAATTTCTTAGCCGTGCAGGGCATGACTGAGACTGTGACGATGTCGCCTACATCAATGCCTGCGTTTTCCGGATAATAGGTCTTGGCGATTGCCCCAAACATGCTCATGGGGGACTTGGCCGAAGACAGATGACCGATGCAGTTCGGGAAATGTTTCTCCATATAATTGACCCAGCCTGGGCTGCAGGAAGTCATCATTGGCAGTGTGCCGCCGTTTTGCAGGCGGTCAAGGAACTCGGCACCTTCCTCCATGATGGTGAGGTCAGCACCGAAGTTGGTGTCGAATACTTTGTCAAAGCCTAAGAGCTTTAGCGCAGTGACCATCTGTCCGGTGACGATGGCGCCTTCTTCCATGCCAAAAGCATCGCCGAGGGCTACGCGGACAGATGGGGCAACCTGTACGATAACGTGTTTGTGTGGGTCCTGCAGGGCGTCGAGAACTTTATTCGTATCGTCTTTTTCGACGATGGCGCCGGTGGGGCAGACGAGGCTGCACTGACCGCAGAGAATGCAGTCGGTGGCTTCCATCGGTTTGTTGAATGCCGTGGTAACTACGATGTCACTGCTGCGTCCGGCATAGGTCAGGGCGGCGATACCCTGAACGTCTTTGCAGGCGCGGATGCAACGGCCGCAGCGGATGCATTTTGATGGGTCCCGGACAATCGAAGGATTCGTTTCAATGCGGGGTTCGTCTTTGAGAACGCTGGGCAGTGGGGAGTGCTGGATGTTGAAGCGGCTGCAGAGACGCTGCAGGTCGCAGTTCTGATTGCGTGGACAGCTCAGACAGTCTTTGTTGTGATTGGCTAACATGAGCTGCAGGATGGATACCTGTGTATCGCGGACAATCTGCGTATCGGTATGGACTTCCATCCCTTCCCAGACTTCAGTGGAGCAGGCAGCCAGCAGGCGGCGTTTGCCAACGACTTCGACGGCGCAAAGACGGCAGTGGGCTTTGATTCGCTGGTCCTCGTGATAGCAGAGGTGCGGAATATCGATGCCCAGAGTTTGTGCCGCCTGCATGATTTTGGTTCCCTTCGGCACTTCGATAGGGATATTGTTGATAGTCAAATGGACCATTGGGATATCTTTTACTTCGTTTGCTGTGGTCATGATTCGGTACCTCCAACTTCAAATACCTCGGGGAATGTCAGCATGGCGGACTGCAGGGTGTTTTGTGCCGTCTCGCCAAGACCGCAAAGGGAAGACATGCTCATGACGCGGGCAATGGTGGCCATGATGCGGATGTCTTCTGACGTAGCGGTGTGATTGGCAATCTTGTCGAGGATAATCTTGATGTGGAGATTTCCCTCCCGGCAGGGCGTACACTGACCGCAGCTTTCCTCAGAGAAAAATTCCTGATTCATGCGCAGGAAGTCGATGACGCTGGTGCGTTCGTCGATGACCAAAATGCCGCCAGAGCCGACCATGACACCTGCGTTGCGAAGATCGTCGTAGGTATAGGGCGTATCGAGAATCGAGGCATCGGCAATCTTACCCGATGCGCCGCCAAACTGAATGAGTTGGATTTCTCGGTCATGCTGGATGCCGCCAGCGAGGTTGTAGATGATTTCCCGGATGGTAGTGCCGAAAGGAATTTCGAAAACACCTGGATTGTTGACATTCCCGGCAACGGAAATCATTTTTGTACCGATGGAGTCACCGGACCCGCAGGATGCGTAGACGTTGTCTTTATCAACGAGCAGGTGTGGGACGATGGACAGGCTTTCGACATTGTTGAGGCAGGTCGGACGGGCGAAGAGACCGCTGACTTTGATGAAAGGCGGTTTCATGCGGGGGCGTCCGGCTTTGCCTTCAATGGAGCGAATGAGCGCAGTGCCTTCGCCGCAGACATAGGCACCACCACCGGAATAGAGGTGCAAGTTGAAATCAAAGCCCTTGCCGAGAATGTTTTCGCCTAGAAAGCCGTAATTCTTGGCTTGGCGAATCGCATTGAGCAGCAATGGACGGAGGCAGGCGTATTCTGCGCGCATATAGATGTAGCCATCGGTGGCGCCACAGACATAGCCAGCGATAATCAAGGCTTCAATGAGGTTGAAGGGGTCTTTTTGGATGAGTTCGCGGTCTTTGAAGGTGGTGGTTTCCCCTTCGTCGGCGTTGCAGACAACGACTTTATTCTCGCCGACAACGGCACGAGCCTGTGACCATTTGCGCCCGAGGGGATATTCGGCGCCACCGCGTCCGCGTACTTTGACCTCGGTAATCATGTCGCAGATTTTTTCCGGGTCCATGGTCACAGCTTTGCGCAGGGCCTCAAAGCCGCCGATATTCATATACGATCCGATGGATGAGGTATCATACTGATCAAAGTTCTTGGTCAGGAATCTAACTTGATTGCTCATAACATTTCCTCCTCAGCTTACGTCAGGGAACGAAGCAGGGCTTCAATCTTTTCCTGTGTGTCCAGATGGTCGTAAATCTGACCATTGATGCGCACCGATGGCGCGCGGTCACAGGCACCATAGCAGGTCGTAGTCTCGAGTGTAAAGCGTCCGTCATAAGTCGTTTCGCCAATCTTGATGTCGAGCAGACGCTGGAGGGTTTCGAGCAAGCGCTGTGTGTCGATGACGTTTACGCGACAGGCAGGCGAGCTGCAGACCTGGATGGGGTATTTTGCTCGTGGCTTGGAAGAAAGTTCGCTATAGAAATTAAGGCAGTCAAAGATATTGGTGACCGGCAGCGAAAGGCGGTCAGCCAAATAGTAGGCAATGGGTTCAGAAATGTAATGACGCTCATGGAGCTCCTGCACTTCGAGCAGGATGCCGACGATCTGTGTCGGATCGTTATCATGTGATTCGAGAACAAGATCTATTTTTGCCTGAAGCTCGGCAGGCAGCGGATATTCTTTCATTTGTGCAGTCAGCATAGATAAGCCTCCTATATTTTTAATACATATATAACAATATTATTATATAATAAAATATTATAGATTGACAGTGTTTGGATAAAAAAACAAAAAGAATAAAGACGTTGAAATTAGATATAATGGGCTGAAATAAATAGTATCCACAAGATATAGTGTACAATGTTACATATTTATGCTATAATGTAGTTGCCATTAGGGGAGCATGTAAATAGACTCATACATAATACTATGGGGGGATTATTTATGGCTATCAAGAACATTGAAATGGACCGTCGTGACAGTGCGAGTTATCGCAAAATCTTGAAACGAGGAGGTTTCCTTTCTGCAAGTTACTTGTCTGTCAATGGCTTTGACGTCAATCGTCTTCGCAAGTTGGCGTTGGCAGGAGAACTTGACGCAGTACGCTGCGCTATTGGCAACTCAATCCGCTGGTATTACCGGGAACGGCAGGCGGAAAATGCTCACCTTCGTGGACTGGCATAAATATGCCGGTAATGTAATGCTGTTATTTGGGTAAATGTTGGAATCGGCCTTGCCGGTTCTCTTTTTTTGCATTTTTTCAGGAGAATTATATGATACATTATTTTTGGTTAATTGTAATCAGTTTATTGTTATTGGTGTTTATCGTAATCCCAGCCGTCGTGATATGGAGGCTCAGTATGAGAATCCCTGAAGATGCGGGCAGACGCCGCTTCCTGAAGAAGGCGGTCAGCTATCCGGTGGGGCTGGCGGCGGCAAGTGGGTATGGATATGGCTATGAGCGCTGTCATACGGTGGACAATCGCTATCGCATCCCGATGGCAGCTGGTGCTTTCCCCGAGGGATACCGCTTGGCGCAAATCAGTGATGTTCATCTGGGAAGATTCTTTTCGGTGGCGGAACTGCGAAGGTTATTGGAGCGGATTGCATCGGATGGTCCAGATCTGCTGGCAATTACCGGGGATCTTTTCGATGACGAGGGGCAGAATCCTGCGGCGGCACAACTGCTGGATGAATATGTGGATAGATTCCCCGACGGCATTTGGTACTGCTTGGGGAATCACGAACATTTCCGTGGTGTGACGGAAATCAAGCGGCTGCTGTCGGCAACGCGGGTTCATGCGCTTTACAACCACGCGGAGCAGGTTCCAGGGAAATCCTTCTGGATAGCGGGAACAGACCATCCGATGATTCGGGAGACGGAGAAGTTCCGTCAGCTCAAGGCGGAATACTTTGCCCAAACCATAGAGGATATTCCTGAAAAAGAACGAAAAAGTACAATAGTATTAGCGCATCATCCGGAGTTTATCGATAATGCCGCGGCGGCAGGGATACCATTGACGCTGACCGGCCATACTCATGGCAGTCAGTTTGGTATCTTTGGCTGGCCGCTCTTTCCCGTGTTCAAATACACGCGCGGTATGGTGCGGTTGGGCGATAGTTATGGTTATGTCCACGTAGGCAATGGCAGCTGGTTCCCCTGCCGGATTGGCTGTCCGCCGGAAGTGGCTTATTTTGAGTTTCGAGGTTAAAAATGGTGGATTGGCAAGCAAAATTGGATGGGATTTGTTCGTTGCTGGCAAAGGGAAAAACTACTGCGGCCCGCAAGATGCTTGACGAGCTGCGTGGTGCTGGGGAAGTTCCCCTTGAGGAAATGTGGCGGGTTCATGAACTTTATGGAGCGATGTTCCATGATCTGGCTGATGCTGAGGGAGCGGCGGCGGCTTACAGCAATGCCGCGCAGTCGGATCGCTTTTTGCGGAGTCAGCGGGAGCATTTTTCCAACTACCTGTTCGCGCTTCATTATCTGCCGGGGTTATCGCCGGAGGAGTTATATCAGCAGCATGTAGTATATCAGGGGTTGTATCGGGATACCATAGAATTGCCGCCGTGTCCAGCGTATCAGCATGATCGCATACGGATTGGTTTTCTCGCGCGTGATTTCCGGGAATCGTCCTCGGCCCGATTCTACGAATGTTTGCTGACGGGGCTTGATGTGCGCGCGTTTGAAGTGTATGCCTATGCGATGGAATCCGATGAAGATGATTTTACGCGTCAGCTGCAGGCGTCGGGGCTGACTTATCGCTGCTTGAGTGGTCAAAATCTTGAACAGATGGCAAAGACTATCCGTTGGGATGAAATCGATGTGCTGATGGATTTGAGTGGTCATGCCGATGGCGGCATGACCTTGATGGTGATGGCACAGCGTCCGGCATCCGTACAGCTTTGTGGAATCGGCTGGTTTGATACCACGGGGCTGTCGGCTATGGATTATTTCCTGACGGATGGTATTATGGACCCCTTGGACGGTCAGGCGCAGTTGCTATTCAAAGAAAAACTGCTGCGCCTGCCTCATGGCTTTTGTTTCCAGCCGTCAGTGCCAATGCGGCGGCAGACGCGCAAAACGCGCGCGGAAAGTACTATCACTTTCGGCTGTTTCCAAAATTTCATGAAGATATCGCGCCCTGTTATGGATTGTTGGCGGGAAATCTTAAATAATCTGCCGGACAGCCGGCTCGTGGTCCAGGATACGACGCGGCTTTTCGAGCGGCGAGCTGTCATGCAAAAACGGCTGGAAAATGCTGGACTGCCGATGGAGCGGGTCGAGGTGCGCCTTGGCAGTGATGCGTATTTGACGCAGTATCAGCAAATTGATATCATGTTGGATACCTTCCCTTACCCTGGCGGGGCGGCGACGGCGACAGCCCTTTATATGGGGGTACCGGTGGTCGCCTTAGGTGGTGACCATCATAGTGCACGCCTCAGCAGCAGTATCTTAAACGCCGCAGGCTTTTCCGAATGGCTGGCTGATAGCACCGATGCGTACATCAAGTTGGCTTTGCAGCTGGCCGTGGATAAAGAAGGCCTGGCGAGGACGCAGTTGATGCTGCGGACGGAATTAGAGCATTCGGCATTGATGGATAAAGACGCTTATATAGGGAATTTTGAGCAGGCGGTAAAAAACTGCCTGAGATAAAGAAAGAAATTTGAGAGGAAGAGGGATTTTGCGACATACCCTGATGGATTTTATTGTTGGCGGTCCTGAGGCTGGCCGCTGGCTGGTCGTTGAGAGTGCTCAGTATCTAACACCACTGCGAAATGCTTATCCCCAGGCGAAGATTACCGCGGTCACGCGGTTTGAGGAAATCGCGGCACTGGGCGAATTTCAGGAGCTGGGCGTCGATTGGCATATCCTTGACTATCGTCAGGAGGCGCTACCTTTTGCCGAGGAATCCTTTGACTATGCGATTGCGGAAAGTTGTTTGGAGGAGGCATTTCAACCCTACGAGACCATGATGGACATCAGCCGGAAGCTGACGGATGTTGGGACGCTTTATACGTCGTACGGAAATATTCGCTATCATGGCGTATTGGCACAACTTCGCGAAGGGATTTTCCCTGTGCGGCAGCAGCATCTCTATGCGAAAAGCGAGGTCGTCCGGCTGCTCGATGATACTCTGTATAAGGAAATCGATTTTTTGCCGGGACAGCAAGACGAGGACTTTTCCGCAGGAGAGATGTGGGAAGCACAGGGCTTTGACAATTTCAGCCATGACCTCAGCACGAGTTGTTGGCTCGTGGAGGCCAAGCGCAGTACGGCAGCTGTAGCCAACTTGAAGAGTCTCTATGACAAAGAAACGCGCAAGCAGCTGGCGCGGATTATCCATCGCATTGAATACGATGTGGAACGCGAAAAAAACCTCGCCGAACTGCAACGATTCTGCGAGGCCAAAATGATTTTTGCGGATTATTTGGCAGACTTTATCCGAGAGATATGTGTCCACCCATTAAAATTAACCGAATACCTAAAGCAAACATAGCCAGAGACAGAAGTCCAAGGATAACCTTGGACTTTGTTTTTTTGGAAATCTTAGCGCCAATCTGCGCGCCGATGGCAGCGCCAATCGAAATGCAGATTGCTGGCAGCCAGATGATGTGATTCAAAAGGAAATGGGAAACAACGCCGAAGATGGACGAGCAAGCGAGAATGAAATGCGAGGTCGCAGTAGCAACGTGTACCGGAAAGCTCAACAGGTAAATCATGAGCGGTACATGGATAATGCCACCGCCGACGCCGAAGATGCTTGAGACAAAGCCGACACCAAAGCTGGCAGTGATGCCAATCCATTTATTGAAAGCGAAATTGTCGGGAAGATCGATGGTGTCCGTCGGTGGTTTGTGCATCGTGTTCCAAAACATAATGCAGGCCATACAGAGTACGAATACACCGTAGTAGAAATCGAGCTGTGGTGCACTGAATTCGTTTACGATATAGGAACCGATAAAAGCACCTGGCAGGGTAGCCAGTGCGAAGGGAATCGCCGCACGGAAGAAAACGCGCTTTTGGCGGATGTAGGCAATGGTGCCCGATACGGCATTAGCAAGTACTACGACCAGTGAGGTGCCGGTAATTTGCGCGGCCGTATGGAAGTAGGGATAAAGCCCGCCGTCCGACATGAAGAAGATAAAGACCGGCACACAGATGAGCCCGCCGCCGATTCCGACCAGTGTGCCAAAGCAGCCGACAAAAAGTCCCAGCAGCAGGAAAAGAAGAATAGCCATAAGAATCCTTTCATAGAAAAACGTGATAAACAAACAATTTTAGTATAACATACCAAAGCAAGCCGATAACTGCAGGTTATCAAGATGATTCTTATTCGATATATCCAAAGAGTTTGAAATATATAGACAATTCAGGCGGATTATGCTAAGATAATTTACAAGCAATCGTCGCATTTTTCAGTTTTATTATCAATTTTACAAGATGAGGTGAAAAAAATGGTTACATTTCTGGTTGCTTTGCTGGCACTTATTGGTGGTTATTTCATCTACGGCAAAATCGTAGACAACCTTTTCGGTCCGACGGACAAGCCTACACCGGCGTTAGTCCACAACGATGGGGTTGACTACATTCCACTGCCAACTTGGAAAGTCTTCATGATTCAGCTGCTGAATATCGCAGGCCTTGGCCCGATTTTCGGTGCGCTGGGCGGTGCTCTTTGGGGGCCGTCCGTTTATCTCTGGATTGTCTTTGGTACGATTTTTGCTGGTGGTGTTCACGACTACTTGTCCGGTATGATTTCTTTGCGTGAGGATGGCAAGAGTATCTCGGAGGTTGTTGGTCACCATATGGGAGGCACGATGCTGTTTATCATGCGCGTGTTCTCCGTAGTGCTGCTGGTCCTTGTCGGTACGGTTTTCATGACAGGGCCGGCTGGGCTTTTGGCAAAGCTTACGGGTGTAGCTGTAACGATTGTTTTGCCCTGCGTTTTGGCTTATTACTTTCTGGCAACGCTGCTGCCGATTGATGCGATTATCGCCCGCTTCTATCCGCTCTTTGGCGCCTGCCTGATCATCATGGCCTTGGGGATCATGGGTGGCATGCTCTTTGGCGTTGGTGGACATACCATGCCGGAACTTCAGCTGGCCAATCTGCATCCGAAAGGCGATGCTATGCCAATCTGGCCGCTGATGTTCATCACGGTTGCCTGCGGTGCTGTATCGGGATTCCATTCTACGCAGTCGCCTATCATGGCCCGCTGCCTGCGCGATGAGCGCTTGGGCCGTCCGGTATTCTACGGGGCCATGGTTTCAGAGGGCATCATTGCCCTGATCTGGGCAGCTGCCGGTGTTACGTTCTATGACAGCACGGGCGGTCTTGCCAAAGCCATGGCAGCCGGCGGTGCTGGTACGGTTGTCTATGATATCTGCGTTGGCTTCATGGGCGGTGCGGGAAGCTGGACTGGCTATGTCGGTGCAACGCTGGCAATGCTTGGCGTTATTGCCTGCCCGATTACTTCTGGCGATACGGCTTTCCGCAGTGCCCGTCTGACGCTAGCTGATTGGTTTGGCGTCGACCAGAAAAAAGCGGGTAAACGCCTTATGTTTGCGGTACCATTGCTGGCAATCGGAGGCATCTTATCGCAGATGGACTTCAACATCATTTGGCGTTATTTCTCTTGGACGAACCAGACGCTGGCCATGATTGTTCTTTGGACGGGTGCTACTTATCTGTATCGCGTTCATAAGGGCAGTAAAGCTTGGGTTATCCCAGCAGTTCCGGCAACATTCATGTCGGCAGTTACCTTTACCTATATTCTGCAGGCTCCGGAAGGATTTAAACTCGCAACGAGCATCACTTATCCCGCTGGTATCATTTTTGCCATCGTCTGCGTGGCCCTTTACGCCAGCCATACGTTACTGAAGAAAGAATCTTGAGGATGTTCGCATAAGCGAAGGCTCATTGACAGAAATGACGGTCAATGAGCCTTCTTTTTTTTTACAGGATTTCAGGCAGGAAAGGCGAATAAAGTAGGGGAGAAGATTATCGCTGGCAAAGATTTTCGCAAAGGGGGAGATTTGCATGAAGAAATATATACCGAATGATGTTATGCTGCAGACCGAGGCGGCTAAGCGGCTTTATCATGACTATGTGGCCAGCCTGCCCGTTATCGATTATCGGACGCATTTGCGCGTTGAGGAGATTGGTGGCGATGAACCTTATCGCAATCTCACCCAGTTGATGCTGAAAAATTCGCCAGAGAAATGGCGGTTGATGCGGGCAAACGGTGTGGAGGAGAAATACATCACCGGCGAGGCTTCGGACCGTGAGAAATTCCAAAAATTTGCGGAAACCCTGCCGAAAGCTATGGGTAATCCTATTTATCTAAATACGCATATCGAGCTCAAACGATTTTTTGGCTGTGAGGAATTCCTTAGCGGGGATACGGCGGAAAAAATCTGGAATGAGGCCAATGCAAAACTAAAAGACCTTTCGCCGTGGAAAATCCTGGCAGAGGAAAAGGTGGAAGGATTGGGCATTTTGGCTGACCCGTCTGGCAAGTTGCAGCGGTTCGAGCAACTTCGTCAGGAAAAAGCCTGTCCGGCTGATGTCGTGCCGGTGTTTTGTCCGGATAAGGCCCTGCAAATCGAGGGGGAAGAATGGGAAAACTACATGAAATATGAGCTGGGAACCTCCGCGGGAATAGAAATCAGCACGATGCATGACATCTATGAGGCATTGTCGGCACGGATGGATGCCTTTGCAGCACTGGGCTGCTGTACGGCTGATCATACGTTGGCGGCCATCAGCTACTACCCGGCCGAAAACTTTGAACTCGATGATATCGTGGGCCGTACGATTAACGGCAAAGGGACACCTTCGCCCAAAGCTCGTGAGCAATATCAGACGGCGTTGCTGCTGTTCCTGGCCAAGGAATACGCACGGCGCGGCTGGATTATGCAGCTGGAATATGCTGTAGTTCGCGACAGCAATACGGTGCGGGCGCAGCAGCTGGGGCCGGATAAGGGCGATGACTGCCTGTCAAGCGGCTGTCGCGGTGATAACTTGGCCAGATTCTTTGACCGGCTCAATCGGGAGGGGAAAATTCCCAAGACCATCATTAGCTCCCGCAATCCGTCCGATGGCGCGTTGATTGCGTCGGTAATCGGAGCTTTCCAAGGGAGTGGTGTGGCAGGAAAACTGCAGCTGGGAGGCTCGTGGACTTTTCAGGGGGACAAGGCGGGCATCGAAGCTCAGCTGGCCAACACGGCCAACCTTTTGCTGCTCGGAAATGCCATTCACATGCCGAGTAATGCGCGCAGCCTGCTTTCCCTCAATCGTCATGAATACTACCGCCGCATCCTCTGTAATTTCGTGGGCCGGATGGTGGAAAATGGGGAGTATCCCGAGGATTGGAATGCTTTGGGAAAATTGATGGAAGATATATGTTATAATAATGCCAAGCAGTACTTCGCAGATTAAAGACGACAAAAGAGAAGTGAGGAAACGATATGCCAAAGAAATCCAAAGGTGTTGAGAGTAATGAGAAGGCACTGAAATTCCAGGAGTTTCTCATTGAGAATAATATTGATGTGTTCAGTACGGAGTCGGTGGAGGACGATTACTCCACGGTTATCTTTCGCTCGCGCATTGAGGCCAAAGGGCAGATTCTGCCGATGGCAATCTTGATCGATACGAGTATCTTTACGGTCATTCGCACGCAGATTATCACAGGGATTCCCGAGGATAAACGCAGTGACCTCAAAACATATCTCAACGAGCTTAACACGCAGTACAAGATTTTTAAATACTACCTGCGCGAGGATGGTACAGTCTATCTTGACATCTGCCTGCCCTTTGTCGATGAGACCTTCGATAGCAAGATGATTCAGCTGATGCTAAGCGTGCTGGTCCAGCACCTAGAAGCGGTTTATGAGGACATCATGGCGCATATCTGGCATAAATAAAAGCAACATCACAGCCTTTTTTAGTATTTTTTCGTGAATACATTTAAGTTTTTATCGTTTTTGTTCGATTATATATATGTATAGAAAAAGACCCATTAAAAGGAAATGCAAGGATGGCAGAGAGTAATCGGCAGGGTGCTCTCGTTGATGTAATTACATGGAGGAATCATCATGGGAATGGTAATCAAGAACAACATGGCGGCGCAAAATACGTTGGGTACGCTGAATAAGAACAGCACGGCATTGTCCAAGAGTCTGCAGAAGGTTTCTACCGGCATGAAAATCAATGGTGCGGCAGATGATGCATCAGGCTATGCGATTTCGGAGCGCATGCGCGTGCAGGTGCGCGGTCTCAATCAGGACATCGATAATACGCAGAGTGCTATCAGCATGATGAAAACCGCGGAAGGTGCGATTTCCTCGACGGTCGATATTTTGAAGACCATGAAGGAAAAGGCCATTAACGCGGCCAACGATACGAATACTGATGCGGACCGCGCGATTATCCAGAAGGAACTCAATCAATCCATCGATCAGGTGGATGACAATGCCAGTATTACCTTCAATAATAAGATTCTCTTTGACGGATCAGCTGATGCAGGAACTACTGCTGAGCAGCGTATTATCAAGGCACTGAACAGTGAGTGGCTCGATAGTGCGCTTTCAATGGCAAAAGAGGCCTACGGTCTGTCGTTCCAGGAGGATGAGACGAGCGTCAGGGAGATGACCGTTAAATTTGAAAGGGGCAGCTCTGGTGGCTCTGGTGGTACGACTACGCTGGCCTATGTTACTTCATATTTTGGCAGTGATGGTAAGACGAATAAATTGGATCTTACCATCAATATGGATGTCTATGATGCCTTGGCCGAACATGATGTAAACGGCAAGGCTGGTTCTTATCCCTATCTTGACCGCACGATTGCCCATGAGATGACGCATGCAGTGATGTCGGCGAATATTACGGGCTTTGACAATTTGCCGAAGTATATTAAAGAAGGTGCGGCGGATTATATCCATGGTATCGATGACCAGGGGGATAGAAAAGACGTGTTGTTGGCACTTACGCCGGACAAGGTTGATTCACAATTTGGCAATGGAGATGGCGTCGTTCCTTACGCTATGGGCTATGCGTTCTTCCACTATCTCAATGCCAAGAGCGGCCATGACGGTCATATGATGACGCGCTTTATGAATGTGCTTGATGAAAAAGGCGGCGGGGCACTGGACGAAGCGGTAGCGGCAGCTTCGAAAGGCGGCTTTTCTTCGGCAGCGGCGGCAATCGCTGGCTTCAAGCAGGACTTGACAGACTATACGGCAGCTGGTCATACGACCAAGGAGTTTCTCAAGGAATTCTGCGATATTGATGCCGATAATAAGTTCGATACGGGCTCGGCACTCGGTGCAAAGGCTTGGATGGGTGAGAATGCCAATGCCGAGCAGGTGGTTATCGAGGGAAAATCGCCGAATTTCTGGTACTATCCGGGCAGCGATACCTCGGTGATTCAGGGACTTACGGTGAAATGGCCGAATTACACGCGTCCTGAGGGCGGTTTCCGCTTCCAGGTCGGCACGAAGGCCAACCAGAATATCCAGGCGCAGTTCTCCGATATCCATGCGACAGCGCTGGGCCTTCGCAGTGATGATGGCAAGAATATCAGTGTTGAGACGCGGGCTGAGGCTAAGCGGACGATGACCGTGCTTGACCGTGCGTTAGAGAAGGCCCTCGATCAGCAAACGACGATTGGTGCTTTGCAGAGCCGTATGGAATACACGGCTAGCAACCTCACGACGGCCAGTGAGAATGTACAGGCCAGTGAGTCGACGATTCGTGATGCCAATATGGCCAAAGAAATGACCGATTATACGAAGAATAATGTGCTGATGCAAGCAGCCCAGTCGATGCTGGCGCAGGCGAATCAGAGCAGCAGCGCTGTCTTGAGTTTATTGCAATAACGCAATAGCGGGTGGTTACCGAAGGAAGAAGGGATTTTTCAATGGCGATGACAATCCGGAACAACCGAGGAGCAATGAAGGCCTTAGGCCAGCTCAAAAAAAACGATAGTGCCTTAGGCAAGCAATTGCAGAAGGTTTCTACAGGGATGAAAACCAATAACGCCGGGGATGATGCCTCCGGGTATTCGATTTCCGAGCGAATGCGTGCCAAGATCCGGGCGCTCAGCCAGTGCAATGACAATGCCAGCAAGGGTAAGAATATGCTGGATTTGGCGTCGGCTACGGTCGATAAACAGGTAGAATTGATGCGCACGCTGTTTACCATAACGATGAAAGCTTCCGATGACACCTATACCGATAGCGACCGGGCAATCCTGCAAAAGGAAGCTACGCAGACCATGGATCAGATTGAGCTCTTGGCGCAGGATACGACCTATAATGGCATACAACTGCTCAATCAGCGTACGACGACGATTAAAATGGAAGATGGCTTGGTCTTTGAGCCGACCAGTGGGTATGTAAAAAATCCAGATGGATTCGTTGCGCTTAGTCAGCTGCCTGTTGATGGTTCTGATTATCAAGTGCCCTTTGTACAAAATGCGAATGGCAACACCTCCGTTAATGATTTCGTTATTGATTTTAATAGCATCTTTAACAATGCATCGTTAAATATTCCCGCGGATCTTCATGGCAAGGGGTTTTCATTGAAATGCAATGCATGCAGTCAGTTTATGACGTTTTATTTTGATGCGAATTCTTATTCGTCGACTCGTTTTGGCCCTGATGTCAATAACCAAAACGATACAACGCCAATTTGCTATAAAGTTGGTGTAGCTGGGGTTCAAACCGCTAAGGATTTAGAGGCAGCCGTGTTCAATGCAGTGTATGACACGACTGGCGTTGGTACTGGGCGCTTGCCCAGCAATTCCGATGTCAGCACCCAGATTGCGCTTAGGCATTCGGTGCAATTCAAATATGATGCATCAGCTGGAGAGCTGCACATCTATAAAGCAAGCAGTGGTTTGACCTTGAAAAATGGTCTGATGGGCGATTTTATTCCGGGGAAAATTCCTGTTCCCTATAACGACCCGAAACAGTATCTGCATATCCAGAGCTGGGATCGTGGCAGTCAGAACACGATGATTGAATTGCCGAATACGACGTTGTCGATGATTTTCCCTGATGCGAAAGAGCATTGGAATATCCAGCCAGAGTTGAAAGATTATCCCAAAGAATGGCCAGCGGGCTATGAAAATCTCACGATTGCTGAGAAACAGCGCAAATGGCTCGAAGATACCTGGCAGTATCCGGCTGACATCGTGACGATGGATTTGAATAACTGCGTGACAACGCGTGTGCGGGCAAATAAATTCCTGGAACATGTCAATCAGGGAATCAAATATCTGCTCTCGGCCAATACGACTTTGGGCGCACAGTCAGCGCGAATGGAATTCATGTCAGCCAATCTCACCACGGCAACGGAACAGACGCAGGCCAGTGAATCGACGATTCGTGATGCTAATATGGCAAAAGAAATGACGGAATATACCAAATCGAATGTCTTGATGCAGGCAGCGCAGTCGATGCTGGCCCAAGCCAATCAAAGCGGCAGTAATGTGCTGAGTTTATTACAGTAATCCCAAGCCTTCCTCAAGGGGGAAGCCATAGGAAAAACAAATACAGCCTTCCCCTCTGGGGAAGGTGCCCCGTTAGGGGCGGATGAGGTCATACACTCCATCCGAGCGTTTTTCGCTCACCTTTTCCAGCAGGGAAGGCTTTTGTGTGACAGGTTGACAGTTAGAGAGAAAAAGATTAAATTTTAAATAGAGCGGAAAATCGCTTAAGAAAAAAACTGATTTTGACGATACATGAAGTAGCAAGAGATGATATCCATGTCGGGGAGGATATGGATGTCTTAGCATAATAGATAGCGGAAACAAGGAGGTCGGCCATTATGGCTATGGTAGTTAAGAATAACATGGCAGCGAAGAATACGCTGAATCAGCTCGACAAAAATGATAAGGCGCTTTCGAAAAGTTTGAAAAAAGTTGCTTCAGGGATGAGAATCAACAGTGCTGCCGATGATGCTTCGGGCTTTGCCATCTCAGAGAAGATGCGGGTGCAGATCAATGGCCTTGAGCAGGATATTGATAATTCGCAGACTGGTAGCAGCATGCTCAAAGTTGCCGAAGGCGGCCTGCAGAGCACGGTGGACATTCTGAGCACGCTCAAGGAAAAGGTTATCAATGCGGCCAATGATACGAATACTGATGCTGACCGCGCGGTTATCCAGAAAGAACTTGACCAGGCTATCGATCAGCTTGACGAGAATGCTAATGTTTCCTATAACGGCAAGGTAATGCTCGATGGGTCTCATAATAATGAAGTGTTGGAGCCAGGAACGAAGACGGTTTTGGCGAATGAGAGTTTGTCGGCTGACGTTACGGGCGCTACAATGTTGAAAGACCTTACCGATAGTACGGGCCGCAATCTGGGAATTCGAGGCGATAGTAAAATTGAGTTTTCCTATGTTTATAAGGGAAAAACTTATGTTACGACATTGGACCCCGTAAAGAATAAGGAGCTGGGGGACATGTTTTCTATGAGCAAGGATGCTAATGGCAAAAAGCCAGATAGTAATATTTTGTCGATGAGTTTATCGGATATCGTGGGTCAAGACCGCATGGGGGAAGATGTAACGACAGTCCATGGAAATACGGCACTATTGTTTACGGCTGGCGCAGCAGGTATTGAAGGTCAGATTTCGGGACTTACGATTAATGTTATTAATCATGATGGTACGCTGAATAAAACAGCCAATGCTGTACTCAATGACTTTACAGAAGCAATTCGTGCGGAAGATCCGTCGCCGGATAACGCGCTGGTATTCCAGATTGGCACGAAATCCAATCAAACGGTCAAGATTGGTTTCTCCGATATGAGGGCTACGGCCTTGGGGCTTAGGGCTGTCGATGGTTCTACGCTCAATATCGGCACGCAGAAGAATGCCAATGCGGCTATCAGCGTGCTGGATTTGGCTATGCAGAAGGCATTGAACCAGCAGACGACGATCGGTTCGATGCAGAGCCGTCTGGAGTATACGGTTTCGAACCTCACGTCGGCGAGTGAGAACACGCAGAGCTCGGAGTCGGTAATCCGCGATGCCAATATGGCCAAGGAAATGACGGAGTATACCAAGAATAACGTAATCACGCAGGCTGCCCAGTCGATGCTGGCGCAGGCAAACCAGAATAGCAGCCAGGTATTGAGTTTGCTTCAGTAACGGATGACAGATAAAAAACTCCCTTCAGGCTGAGGGGAGTTTTTCTTTTTTAATTTGAGGTTTCCTATAAGATAGCGTACAATGATAGCAGAAGAAGATACATAATGTAAGGATAGATAATTCCGACGGAATGGAGTGTCTGAGATGGGGCAGAAGAAACGAACGGAACAACTCGTACTTAATATAGGAATTGCACTTACTGCCGGTATGTTTAGCATCGTACCGGTGGCTTATGGTGCACCAGTCAGCGATGGGGTAAAAACGGCTGGTGTTGCGATTGATCAGGTGGCAGCTGCTACAGCTGGTGCTGTCGATACAAATATCACCAGTACGGCGCCGAATAATGTCATCGGTTGGAAGGATTTCTCGGTAGCCAAGGGCGAAAGTGTAAATTTTAACGATGCCCATAACTATCTAAATATCGTTTCGGGCCAGAATACCTCCCAGATTGATGGTGCCATCAATGCGAAGGGGGGCAATATCTATCTGGTCAACCCCAATGGTGTTATTTTCGGTAAGGGCAGCAGCGTTGATGTTGGTGCCGGTTCGTTTAATGTCTCTACCCGTTATCTCGATTCCGCTGCCGCAAAGGAAAATGTAGCAGCGGGTAAGGCGATTTCTACGGTTATCCAGGATGCTTCTTCGACGGTAGCCTCGGATATTGTCAATATGGGCTCGATTGCAGCCAATTCGGTCGTATTGGAAGGCAACAATATCCGTTTCATGAATTCGGGTACGGCAGATAATACAGTCAATGTCACGAATGATGATATTTCGTTTCAATCCAGCGCTAACGGCTATGTTCATATTGGTAATTCCACGGGAACTGGTGTAAGCGGTTATAAGGTAAATGGTACCAATAACGACAGCTTAACGGCTGCGGAAAAGAAGAATACGTACTATCAGTTGATTGATTCTATGTCTGGAATCACCAATGCAGGCGGCAATTATATGCTGTCGAAGGATATTACATCCGCTAATGGCTATTCGGGGACTTTTACCGGCAAGTTTGATGGTATGGGATTTACCATCGATGGCTTTACTTCTACTACTGGTGGTGGATTGTTCCGAGCAACATCTGGAGCACAGATTGAAAATTTAGGTGTTACGAATGTTAATATAACGGATTCGGATGATAAATGGGCTGGCGGCGTTGTTGGAGCAGCTGGTTCTGGAACAGTTCTTCGCAATGTTTATAGTACTGGAACGATAACAAGTGATGGAAAAAATGGTGGCTTAGTCGGTACAGCTACGGGAGTTACTATCGAGAATTCGTATAGCTCTGCTAAGATAACGGGAGATTATGGTGCTGGATTCATTGGTTATGTTTCCGCTGGGGCTAATTCAGTTACGAATAGTTATTTTGATGGCAGTGCAGAATACGGGTTTATTGCTAAATCTGGCGATAAAACATCTACGAATCAATTATCGGCGACTGTAAGCAATAGTTATGCAATTTCGAATAATGGCCCTTATCCGCAGGCGGGGGTAATAAAAATTGATCATTCGCTGGTAAAGGACACCAGTCATGGTAAAATACAAAAATTTACAACGGCTGGGGCAAGTCCAGCGGAGGTCACTTATAGCGATTCCATTATGAATCGTCAAGCATATTACAGCGATTTGGGCTGGGATATCAGCAATACTGGCGGTGTGAAGGTCGATGGCAATGGCGCGGTAACCCGTCCAACCTGGCGTATTTATGAAGGACAGGACACGCCAATCCTTACCTCGATGACCAAGGGAATCAAGACGGTTTCGTATAACTATGGCTATTTCAAGGCCGATGGTTCGCTCGATAAGAAGGCCTCCGTCCGCAATGCCGTATCGGGGGCGTCTGGTATTGGTTCAAACGGCAGTACCGATATGCCAGCGTATGATGAGACGAGCCAGCCGACAGGGCTCGTTTATAACGGCGAGACACTGAAAATCGTTGATAAGGATAATAATGCCCTGACGGCAACGACTGCTAATGATGCTTCGTCGTTTATCAAGACTACGGGAAAATCGACAGTCGATGCCAGCGATATCAAGTATAATACCTCAGGTCAAAAAAATTCGACCTATGAGGCTTCTTCGGGTACGCAAAATACGCTGGCCATGGTCTGGTCCAACCAGCAGGGCTATGACCTCGTAGGTGGCAATATCAGCATTGCTCCGCGTACGGTCAAGGCTATCACGGATTATAGTAATACGCCAATCACGAAGCAATATGATGGCAAGTCCGATGCCCGCGAAGCACTCAAGAATCTGTTCAGTGGCAACAGCACGACGACGTCAGGCATTCTCGACGTGGATAAAGATGCGGTTACCGTAGACTTTTCCGGTTCTGCTTCGTTTGTTGATAGCAATGGCAATGCCGATGCTTCGGTGGGCAAGGGCAAAGATATCAAGTTCGGTTCGGATAGCTCGATCGACTTGAAGTTCGCCGATAATTCGGTCGGAATTGCAGCTAGGAATAACTACATCCTCAATACAGCGGGAATGGATTTTTCTTCTGGTACGACACTTACCGGGGTAGGTACTATCACCCAGAAGGATTTGGTTATTGGTTTTAACAGCAGCTTTTACTCGGGTGGTACCGCAATCAACAAGACTTATGATGGTACCACTGCGGCTGCAGCAGCTACGGACAATACCTTTACGCTTACGGGGATCATTATCCCGGAAGGGTCAACCAATAAGGATAAGGTCAGTATCGATATCACTTCCGCAGAGGCTAACTATATCGATGGCACGGGAACGGCAACGAAAAATGCTGGTAGCCATTCGGTACGCTATAGCGGCTTAAAGCTTACGGGCGATAATGCGAAAAATTACCGTTTGGTCGATGCCAATGGCGATGTGCTCTACAGTGAGGCCTATAATGGCGTCGGCGCTGATGTCAATAAGGCGACTGGCGGCTATCTGGATGGTACGGGAACCATTGCCAAGAAGAATATATCGCTGGGCGGTTTTTCCGTTAATGGTGCGGCCCAAGGGGCAGAGAAAACGTATGATAATACGGAGTTCTATGATGGAGCACTGGGGCAGAATGTCTATTCCGATGAAGTCATTCATAATGCGGACAAAACGGTATGGGATGATTTGACCTTCACGGTAACGAAGGATACCAATGGTCATTCGGGCTATTTCACCGAGCAGGAAGGCAGCACTACGCATGTCACCGATGCAGGCACCGGTTATGGCGTAGGCTATCATGTCACCATTGGCGGCAGTGATGCCGATAATTATACGATTAACGGTGCGGCTATTACGAATGGTTCGACAGCGGAGGTAACTGGTTCCGGCGGTACCATCAAGAAGCGTGTGATTACGCTGGCGCTGGGGGATACGACCACCGATATCGATAAAACTTATGATGGGAATAAGTGGGTCAAGGTAACCCATAACAACCAGCTGACGAGTGATATCGCTCTGTCGGATGGGCTGGTTAAGTATGCCGATGGCAGCAATCAGCTTATCGCTACCGATGGAACGAAGCTTTCGATAAAAGGCGAATATGATTCGGAAAATGTTGCCAAGTCGAATACCTATGGCATTGGTGCTGACCAAGGCATCAAGTATACCGTAAGTGTAGTAGATGGCACGATTTCGGGCAAAGCCTCGAACTATGTGTTTAAGACGCAGGGGGGCGAGGCCACGCAGACCATTACGGGAGCAACGGGCGCCATCAATCCGGTTCATATCAAGAACATCCAGTTTAATAATGTCTCGAAGACGTATGATGACTCGGAGATGGTAAAGGGCGAACAGACTTCGGATGTTATTTCGGTAGCGGACATCACCGACGGTACCAATTCGGTGCTGGTAAGTGGGGATACCCTGGGGAACATCGTTGATACGACGCGCATCATGGGGACCTATGGTTCAGGCAATACGGATGCGACATTTGCCAAGAATGCTCACGTTCAGCGCGACAACAGTAATGCGGTTATCGCTGGTACGGTAAAATATACGGGCAAAGATGCAAATGGTGCGGCGGTGAGCCTCAAAAACAGCATTATTTCGGATAACTATGTGCTCGATGAGGACAGCGATTACGGCATAGGCACTATCAATCCGCTGACCATCAACAGTATGAATGAACTGACGCTGAAGCATGGGACGATTACCAAGGCCTATGACGGAAGTGCTTCGGTTGCCTATAAGGATGCGCAGGGTGTAAATCACACGGCGGACGAATTCGTCGGTGATCTTTATGCGACGGTTGGCAATACGAATGTCAATCTTTCGTATACGGTTGGCGACGCGAACTATGGCGATGCGAATGGTGCCGATGCGAATGTTGCCCGTGATAGCAGTGGCAATGTGATAAAGAAAGATGTGACGTATAAGCTCAAGGTCACGGAAAATGGCGACTATGCCATCGCAGCAGGACTCAAAGACAGTAATGGTTATGTCACCAAGGTGTTCCAGACAGCCAACAATGATGGCGGCATCATCACACCGCGCAAATTGAAGGCGCAGGCGGCTGCTAGTGGCTTTACCAAGACTTATGATGCGACCAATGTCGTTTATGATGGGACGACGCCGCTTTCGGGAAATGGCGTTGTCACTTTTGTTGGCTATGATAATGCGGCCGACGGTTTGCTTACCCAAGATCAAAGTGTCAATAATAGTTCGGCAGTCTATGATAATGTTGATGCTGGCACGGGTAAGGCGATTAACTATACGGCCAAAATCGGCACGGGTAGTGATGCCATTGCCAATAACTACGATATTTACGTATCCAATGATAATAAAAACTGGACAAAGGGCACTTCGTTTACGGCGAATAATGGTGTCATCAATAAGGCTGGCTTGCAGGTGACATTCGATGATGTCAACAAGAAATATGATGGCAATGCCTATCTTAAGGATACCTATAACAATGATGCCTCGCTGATATCGCCTAATTATCATGGTGGGATCAAGAGCCGGAGCGGTACTGCCGATGATGTCCATGTGTCGTTTGCGTCGCAGGAGGATTCGGTATTTGACAGTGCAGATGTTGCCCGCGATGCGAATGGCCAGGTGACCTCGCAAAATGTCACGTATAAATTCACGCTGGAAGGTGCACAGGCAGGGAACTATTTCATTGCCGATGCCAATGGCAATGAAGTCACGACGAAAGAAGGAGAAAAAACGGTCCTCAATGGTCGTGGCACGATTAGCCCCAAAAACCTTACCGATGCGGATGTTACGTTGAATTTTGATGCGGTCAATAAAGTGTACGATACGAATTCGAGTATTTCGTACAATCATTCGGCCGCTGACTATGGCGATCAGGCAGGTTCACAGGATGCAGCAGACTATATCAACCAATTCGTCATTGGTGGCGTCGTTCTGAAAAACGGGCAGACGGATACCAAGGGGGAGAATTACAGTGCTGCCGGTATCTATCTGAATTCGGCGGGAACAGAGACCAGCGGTGTTGATGCCAACAAGGCGAAATTTACGATTACGCTGACGGATAAGGCACTGTCGAACTTTGATTTGAGCTCGGTTTCGTTCTTTGATGCTACCGCTAAGACGCTGACGAAGACTACGGATGCGGGTACCGCTTCTATCACGCCGAAGAATGTCACGGTGTCGTTCCACGACCCTGAGGTTACGAAGGTGTATAACGGCAAGAAGGATGTGGTGGCAGGCTCTACCCAGGCTAACCCCGATGGGACGGCTTTGGCTATTGGCACGAATATCCTTAATGTTTCGGGAATTATCAGTGGCGATAAAGCCGAGCTCGACCGTGATAACGTCAACGCTCGCTATGCGGATAAGAATGTCGCCTATGACAGTGCTGGCAAAGTAACATCCAAGGATGTTTATTACGATGCGGTGCTGAAGGGCGATAATGCTGCGAACTACAAACTGGTTTATGGTACGAAAGGGTCAACGCTGGTAAGTGGCAAACCGTCTCTTACGATTACAGGCAAAGGCACGATTACGCCCAAAGAGATTTCGGCTGACTTTAACTACGATGGCAATGTCGCTGCGTCTGACTACAACAACAAGGCTGGCGATAAGACTGCCAACAAGGCTTATGATGCCAAAGATACGGTCAACTCGCTGTCGAGCAAGAATATTGTCGGAGTCAATGGCGAGGTTATCAAGCTAAGCGACAATAACATCACCGGAACTTACGGCAAATGGACGGCCGATGCCAGCGGTGCTCAGACGGGCATCGGTGCAGGCGGTCAGACCGAAAAGGGCAGCTTTACGGCCAATGGGGACGTAAACTGGCTGGGTACGGGCAGTACTGAGGATGAAAAGACTGGCTACAAGGCAGTTAAGTACACGGGACTCCAGCAGGCACTCGAAAATGCCACGGATGCGAATAACGCGTCGGGCTTCTTGGGCAAGAATTACACCATTGCCGATACGGTTTATTTCACCGAGGCTGCCAAGAAGGGCAAGATTCGCCAGCTGGCACTTACGGCAAATGATGTCAAAACCAAATGGACGACGCCGATTACTAAGGAATACGATGGAACGGATGCGGTTCTGGATGCTAAGGACCATCTTTCCCTCTATACCGATGTAACCGGGGATAACATCGACATCAAATACGATTTGAAGTCCGCCGTCTATGATAACAATCAGGTCAATGTGGTTTCTGGTCATGGGGTAACTTATACGCTTAATGATTTGGAGCCGCAGGAGTTCAAGAACTTCAAGATGGATGCAGCGATGCTGACGTCGTTCCAGAATAAGACCTATACGAATACTGGCAGTATCACGCCGCGCGTGCTCAAAATCAGGACGGATAACCTCAGTGGTTATACGAAAACTTATGATGGTAACACGGCGGTCAAAGACGCAAACGGTCAGGTAATTAATAGCTTTGGTTATACCTTCGAGGATGGTCACGATATCTTGGCGAAAGATAATACGGTCAATCTCACGGTGACGGGAGCTTATGAGAATGAAAATGCCAATGTAGATCCGGACAGCACGGCAAAATCTGGCAAACAGATTAACTATAGGCTGGAACTTACGGGCAATACGGCCGGCAACTACACGCTCGATAGTAGCAATACCACCAAGGGGTTGGCGACGGAGAAGGATGCCAATACTTATAAGGGGGATGGTGCGATCAAGAAACGCGTGGTCTATGCGGACTTTGCCGATGGCTATGGCACAGGAATTGATAAGGAATATGATGGCGATGCGGCGGCTGATGCCGATAAGAAACAGCGCAATCACATCAATCTGCTGGATGGTACGGATGAAAATACGGGTGTCATCCAGGCAGAAAAGAATGCCATTACGCTGTTGGCAGATTCCATCAGTGCGGCCTATGCTGGCAAAGATGTAGCTCGCGATTCGCAGGGCAAGGTCACGACGCAGGAGGTTTATTTCAGCAATTTCCAGCTTGCTGGTGCGACGAAGGACAACTATGTGGTCAAGGCCAAAGGTGGCTCGGATACGCTTACGGGAAGCGGCACGATAACGCCGCGTACGGTAAATGTATCGGTCAAAGAAGGGCCAGTCAAGGAATACGACCGCGACACTTCGCTGGCGGATAAATACCTCGACGCTGCGAATATCACTGTCGATACCACCAATGTTATCGGTGGCGATACGGTGGGCGTGTTCGTCAAGTCTGGGAACTATACGGATTGGAACGCTGGTGCGGATAAGGATTACACCTATCAGCTCGGTTGGACCAATGGCAACTATGAATTGGCAGATACTGCAGCCAGTGAGAGCCTGACGACCGATGGGATGACGGCAGCGCTCACGGGGCACAATGGTACGATTGAAAAACGCCTGCTCACGATTACCGATGTCACACGGGCCGACAAGGAATACGATGGCACCGATGGCGTGGAAAACGCTGCGGGCAATATCGTTCTCGATGACCGCATTATTGCGGGGGACAATATCGGCCTTACGGTTTCTGGCAGCTATGACAATGAAAATGCTGCCGCTGGCGAAGATACCGATGCTTTGCTTGACCATAATGTTTCGTATACACTTCATTTGGACAATGACAACTATCAGCTGGATAAGACGTCGGCAGACGGTAAGGGAACGATTCGCCGCAAGGGGCTCGATATCGTTGCTGAGCCGCAGAAGATCAATGTCGGCGAAGCGATTCCAACGTTCACGGGCAGCGTGACGGGGCTGGTAGCCAAGGACAGCGGCCTAGCGGATGCATTCACATTTGCGGCGAAGGATGAGACGGAACTTACTAACGAAAATCCGGGCCAATATGGTGTGTATGGCTGGTATAAGGGGAAATCGGCAGGGAATCTGGGACAGAACTACACGTTCAGCCAGAATCCGGCCAATGAAGAAGCCTTTACCGTCGTCATGGTAGATCCAGGCCGTGAATATCACGATACGGTCAACCCGAAATCGCAGTTCCGTCCAGACCAGACGGCTTATCAACAGTCTTCAATGGATGATGTCAGTACCTTCAATGAAATCGCCAAAGCAGCCCTCGAATACCGTGATACCAAAGGCACGGTTTTGGGAATCACGACGATAAATAGTGGGGATGTCCATGATAGTGAGGCGAGTGGCAATGTTTCGGAAGGTCTTGATGGCGATTTGAAGGGAATTGGAGCCATGGACAGCAAGGAACGGCTCGCTAAAATCGGCATTACGGGCAGTGATGTCGTCAATATGGAAAGCGTAGATGCTGGCAGTGTAGCCCATGTTCAGGTAGATGGCCAGGGCGAGATTGTAAATCTGGAGATTGTTCCGCTTTCCGGCGAAACGGCAAATCACGACGCCGATGCGGAAATTCAGAACGCCGTATGACAGTAAGGGAGAAAGAAGGATGCAGTAAGATGAAGAAACAGTGGAAGAAACAACTCACAGCAAGTGTGACAGCCGTTTCACTTCTCGGTGCGCTTAGCGGCAGTGCTATGGCAGCGTCTTCTTTGTCAAAACCGGGAGAAGATGTCAAGCGGCAGATGCCCACGCCAGCGGCCGAAGTCCAGGATAAGACGCAGGGACAGTCACAGGTACAGCCTGAGGTGGAATTCACGATTGGAAATTTCACCCTTGACGCTCATGAACTCTATCTGGATAAGGCCGAGCTTACGCGCATCCTTCAAAATGGCATGGGTAAGAACCGCACGATGAGTCAGCTCAATGTGACGCTGAATTCTATCACGCGGTATTGCCGCCAGCATGGCTATCCGGCTGCCGCTGCCTATGTGCCGGCGCAGGAGAGCAGTGATGGCATGATTATTATCAAGGTGATTCCGGGCCGTTATGGTGAAGTAAAGATCGACAACCAGACCCGCATGAAAGATAAAGTGGCCAAGGGGTTCGTAAATGGGCTCAAATCTGGCGATATCATTCGGACGAAGAATCTGGAGTCGGCACTTTACTCCCTGTCGGATATCAGCGGTACGCGGGCAGTCGGTGTACTGAGCCCTGGCAAAGAGTTTGGTACCAGCGATTTGACCGTTCGCATTGAAAAGGGCAAGGGGTCCAATACGATTCTCTATGTGGAAAACTACGGCAGCCAGAATTCCGGCCGTTACCGTTATGGTTTGCAGCACAACGTCTACGATGTTGGTGGTACCGGCGGCAAGGCCAGTGTCGGTACGATGATTTCCAATGCCGATATGCATAACTATTATGCCAACTATGAGGCACTTATCGGTCATGGTGGCACGATGCTGGGCTTTGGTTACAGCCGCATGGATTACAAAGTCGGTGGCAGCCTGCGGAGTCTCGGTGCCAATGGTGTGGCCAATACCTATAGTGTATTTGGCAGCCGGCCACTCTACCATTTCACGCGCAGTGGTTTGACGGCAACTTATGGTTATGATTACCGCAAGCTGAAGGATGACCTGGATATGTTCAACGACAGCAAGCGGAAGCATTCGCATAGTGTCCATGCCGGCGTCAATGGCTTTGAACGCCGTGATGGCTTTACAGCTAACTATAGCGCTACGGTTACGACGGGAACACTGGGATTCGATAGTGCCGATGCCCGTCGTACGCTGGCCGACAGCCACTCCGAAGGACGCTTTACCAAGGGGGAGGCCAATGTGACGGCAGTACAGCGAATCGGTCACCGCGCTGATGTGATGGTCAAGGCAAACGGTCAGATTGCCAGCCGCAATCTCGACGGTTCTGAGGAGATGTATCTCGGCGGTGCCAATGGCGTGCGTGCCTATCCGCAGGGCGAAGGTTCTGGGGATGAGGGCGTAATGGGTACGATGGAGACGCGCTTCTATACCGATATTCCGGGACTCGTGTTCAGTACCTACATCGATGGCGGTCATGTCTGGTTCAACAACGATAGATCCCCAGACCGCCAGGGAAGTGCTGGTTCGCTGGGACAGTGGTCCAGCGGAGAAACTCTCTGGGGCTGGGGCCTGGGACTGTCCTATACGAAGGCCAACGATTGGTTTACGCGGCTAGACTATGCCCGTCGTATCGGTGACGATCCAAATCTTTCCCAAGCTGCGCAGGCCAAGGGGCGTACATGGTTTATGCTGGGAAAAATTTGGTAAAATACGAAACAAGAAAAAAGAAATTATTCGGCAGGGAGGAAATTTGTCCTTCCTGCCGAATTTATTTATATATACGAAATGTAGTTATGATTGCGATAGAATAGCGAGATGCTTGAATAGGAGTGGAAGATATGGCAGGGAAAAACAAAAATTGTCCGATGTGCGGCAAATTGTTTGCGGATACGGGGCATCGCGTTTGCATGGATTGTTATGATAAAATCCTTGAGAAAGAGGCAGAAGTGGTGAACTATGTTCGCGATAATCCGGGCTCGAAGATTCCGGAAATCGTTGAGGCTACTGGTGCGCCTGAGGGGATGATCAAGAAGATGATTCGTGAAGGCCGCTTTGAACAGATCGGTGTAAAGATGAGCTATCCGTGCGAGAAGTGCGGCAACCCGATTATCACGGGCAAAATCTGTCAGAGTTGTCAGGAGGAACTCCATAAGGAACTCCAGAAAAAAGCGTCGGCGATTACTGCCGCCAAACAGGCAGCAAAACCAACCGGTCATGGACATGGCATGTATTCGAAAAACAACCTTGGTTGATTGTTTAACATGAAATAAGGCGAAAAACAGAGAAAAATAAAGAAAATTTAATATAAACGCTTATAATAGCTAAAAAGCAGGAGTTAAGTCTCCTGCTTTTTTTTACGATACTTTAACCAGAAGACATAAAAAGAATCCTTATGGGGTCTTATAAAGTCATAGTTTTTAAAATGGGTGGTGAAAGGATATGCTTATCAACAACAATATTCAGGCAGTGACTGGCGCTTATAATGTAAGTTCAACGGGCGGTGCAAGACGCAGCGGCGCCGCAGAACGCGCACATAAAGCGGATGAGGTGGTATTCTCCAGTGAAGCCCAGACGTTCAGCAACATGCTGCAGAAGCTTCGTGGAATGGACGAGAGCCGTGCGGAAAAGGTGGAAACGCTTCGTCAGCACATTGCTGATGGTACTTATGAAGTGGATAGCAAGAGCATTGCGGATCGCTTGCTGGACACGCGTTTCTGATGAAAAATCTATTCCTGAGAACGGAGGCAGCCTATGTGGCAAGAATTTGCAGCAATACTTAATGATTTGAACAAAGTTTATCTGCAGCTCATCGAGCTCGGGACAAAGAAGAAAAAAGCACTGGTCACAATTGACATGAAGACCCTTGAAGGACTCGTTAAAGAAGAAGATGCCTTAACGAAGGAAATTAAGGAGTTGGAACAGAGGCGCCAGAAGGTGTTGATTCACATGGCCGTGGAAGATCGTTCCATCAAGCAGGATACCAAGATGGAAGATTTGGTGCGAATGGCACCAACGCCGCAGCTGCAGCAGATTCTGGTTCAACTCCATAGTTCGCTGTCAAAAAATACAGCGGAGGCAAAAGAGTTAAGCGAAGGCAACAGTCTGCTTATTCGTGGAGCCATGCAGGCTGTTGCCTATCATTTGAACCGGATTGGCGGCGCTACCGTCGAACCGACCTATGGTCAAAGTGGTGGAGAAGTGGTCAGCCATCGGAAAAATTATGAATTCGATGCCTAAGGGCATATCGATAAAATAAGGGTGGGAAGATGATGAATGAAGTCATTAAATTGTTGCGTACGCAGCTCATGCTCTCGACAGAATGTCTGGAAAAGCTCCAGGCGATAAAAACAGCGCTGAAGGAAAACAGTGCTGGCAAGGGGGTAACCGAAGCTGTTCAAGCGATTGAACCCACCTTAACGAAAATTGGTCAGCTTGAGAAAATCACTCGCGAATTTCTTGAGAAGACGGGGAAAAAGAGAATGACTGCTTATGCAGCCAGCATGCCGGACTCTGTGGAAAGAGATGCGGTTATGCGGCTCTTATCAAGAATCCAGGGATTGGATGAACGCCTGCAGAGGGAACTGGCATCGACGCAGGCACTCCTGAAACGAAGTAAGGAGTTTGTGGATTTTCACATCAATGTGATGACCCAGACCGCGGCTAACGATACTTATGCGCCTCCAGGGGCACCGGAAGTAGAGAATCGCCGTGGAATTAAAATGTTTGATGCAAATGTTTGATTCCCTTTGCGGAATGAGAGAAGATGATAGGGAAATGAAGAAAGAAAAGGTGAGATAAATGCGTTCAACATTTTCTGGTTTGAATACGATGGTTCGCGGCGTATTTGCCAATCAGCTGTCGCTCGATACAGTCGGCCATAATATCACAAATGCTTCAACAGAAGGATATTCTCGTCAGAAAGTAAATCTCGCAGCAACGAGAGGTCAGGGAGTATCCTCTCTTTATGGAAATGTCATAGTCGGTACGGGTGTTGATTCGATGTCAATCGAACGTGCCCGCAATATTTATGCGGATAAGCAGTTCTGGCAGGAGACTTCGACGCAGGAATATTACAAGACCACGCAGGTCAACTATGAAAAGATTGAGGCGGTATTTGACGACTCGGACAAGACCGGTATCTTAAATGCTATGGATGAATTTTACGCGGCATGGCAGAATCTGTCGAAGGATGCTTCGACTGCCAGCACGCGTGTGGCGGTAATCGAGAAGGGCAATACCCTTGCCGATAGAATCAAGACGGCTGGTCAGCAGCTGCAGTCCCAGATTAATTCCCAGTATGATGATATGCGCGTGACGGTCAATAAGGTCAACGAGACGACGGCTAAGATCGTTCAGCTCAACAAGAACATCATGCAGCAGGAAGCAATCGGCGCTTCGGCCAACGATCTGCGCGATCAGCGCGATTTGCTGGTCGATGAACTTTCGCAGTATATGAACCTTAATGTCTATGAAGATGAGAAGGGCATGTACTCGGTAGTATCCAATGGTATCACAATGGTCGGCGGTGTCGAACGGCTGACGCTTGAGATGTCTGATCCTATCAATAATGGTGATTATGGCATCAACGACTATGTCATCAACATCAAGGAATCCGGCATTACCTTCCTGCCACAGAATGGCAGTCTCAAGGCACAGCAGGATACCATTGCTGAGGATAAAGAGTATATCGATAAGCTGGCGGATATGGCAGGCTTTTTGCTCACGACGTTCAACAACATGCACCAGCAGGGATCGGGGATCAATGGCTCCGATAGTTCGCTGGGGACGTTTACTACCCAGCCGGATGGTACGGTAACTGGTACGAATGGCGAATATAAGGGCCCGCTCTACGGCTTGAACTTCTATGGTGATGATAATACGGTATACGAATGGGATGCGGACAATCATCAGATGAAGGCTACGACGATGACTGCTGGCACCGTTACGCGATCCATCAGTTATACGGAAACGACCAACAGTGATGGTACGAAAACCAGAACGCCGAAGGTTAACATTGACGGAACGGTCAAATCGACCGATACGGTTCGCGGCATTAATATCATTACGGCGCTGACCGTTAATGGACAGCTCTCCAAGACTGGCGGTCAGGACAGCGTAGCCGCTCGTATCTTCTCGGTAGAGCAGGATACGGATGCCAACGGAAAGCTTTTGGATGGAACGTATAAGATTGTCACGAATGGTTCCAAAGATGGTACGAATGCGGTTAATCTCAGTGCACTTATGAATATGAGTGGTTCTGAGGCTCAGAAATACAATACGGCTAAGGTGTTTTTAAACGGCAGCACGGAGGCGGTTTCGACATCGGCGCGTGCTACTGAGGCGGATTCGCTCAACGCTTATTACAATGCGGCGATGTCTAAACTGGGCAGCGATGCCGAGTCGTTAAAGGCCAAAGAGAGTTCGCAGGAAGACCTGATTACCCAGATCGTCAATTGGCGCTCTTCGACAGCTGGTGTCGACTGGAATGAGGAACTCACGAATATGATTACCTTCCAGAAAGGCTATAGTGCCTGCTCCCGCTGCCTGACGACTATGGATGAGATGCTTGACCGTCTTATCAATAGCACGGGTACTGTCGGCAGATAATCTTTGAACTAACGAGGTGAAATAAAATGTCTATTCGCGTAAGCAGTAATCAGATGGTCTATGGTTATCAGAAACAGCTCAATGATGCCAATACCCGTCAGACGAAACTCTTGGAACAGGGCGACGGCAGTAAACTGCATCGTCCCTCGGATAACTCGGTGGATTATTCGAAATATCTCCGCTATACGGTGTCGGAAAGCGAAAATTCGCAGTACCAGAATAATGTCAGTTCGGCACTTTCCTGGATGAAAACTTCCGATGCGGCGCTGGTCAATATGACGAGTATCCAGACGACCTTCAAGGAGAAGACGGTCGCAGCCGCTAACAGCACGAATAACGCGAGCGATATGGCCGCTATTGCCAAGGAAATGATGGCCGAAATTCAGGAGCTCGTTTCGCTCGGCAATACGATGCAGGGCGACAGCTATGTATTTGGTGGTCAGAAGGATTTGACCAAGCCGTTTATCATGTCGACGGAAGAAGTCGACCGCGGCCTGGCGAAGACGCTCGACGAGAATCAGGCAGCATTTTTCAGCGGCAATGGGGCTGTTGATGACTCGGGCAGCATGAAACAGATGCTGACGCTCACGGGCAGTGACGGCAATACCTACTACCTCAATACGAAAAATGGCAAGGTGTTCAGCCAGGATTTCGTGGAAAATGGCTATAAAGATAAAATGGCCAGCGAGTCGCGGAAAGAGGTCAACGATGGAGATGAAGTTGGCACGCTGTCTGGTTGGGGCGGCAGTACGGATGTCGCAAAGTATTTTGCCAATACGGGAAAAATAACGGCAGATGGTGAGTCGTTTAGTGCTGCGATAGGCGTAAATGGTACCAGTGTTACCCTGAAATTTGCTACCGTCAAGCAGCAGATCGTTACCTATCATGGCGATGACAAGGGCGTTTCCATGGTCAAGAAAAATGGTACGACGGAGCCGGTAGCCGATACGGTAAATGTTACGGGGCCGGAAATCTTTGGGACGGATATTTTTGACGACCCGGCTTCAGGCAATAAGGCATCGGGAGCAGCCATGCTTAACCAGATGCTGACGGTCCGGACTAAGGTCGAAAATGCTGACCATGACTGGCTGTCCAAAGATGGACAGACAGTAGCTGATGCCGCGCATTCGACGACGGTCAACACCGAGACGAAACTCGGTGCCCGCCAGCAGCTCTATCAGTCGGTTCAGACTATGCTGGAAAATCAGAATGAGATCATCACGAACGATATTACCAATGTCAGCTCGACGGATGTTGCAAAACTGGCAGTGCAGCTCATGCAGGAGCAGACAATCTACAATATGAGTTTGTCCCTCGGCGGCAGAATTTTGCCACAGTCGTTGGCGGATTACTTGCGATAAGGATAGCTTAACGCAGGAAAACATAGTATAATAAAGGTAAGATAAAGGATTAGCAGGATTTTCCTAGGGAAAGGGTGAAATAATCTATGCTGCGGTTAAATATGCGGACAACGCAACCGATGATTGGTATGCACACGCAGCTAGGAAAGCTGGAAGCCCATTCAACACCGGCAAAACTGCATAGCGAAAATCGACAGGCCCGGTCTAATGCGCATTGGACTCAGCCGTCTGTTGAGATTAACCAGTATCCAAGCCGCCACTCCTATGGTTTTACGAATCATACGGATTTTGCCAAGGAACATGGACAGCAGGGATTTAGTGACCTCAAGAAAACGACATCGCGTTGGACGGAGGAAGCCTGGGATAATATCGAAAATGGCGGCAAGAAAGGTCGGCAGCCGGTTAAACAGCGGTATGACAGCAAGCTGAATCAGGAAATCAGCAAGCAGCGTCATATCGTTGCCAATCTTATCCCTGACCCGGAAATCCATTTTACGCCGGTAAAGGCGGAGGGAAATTTAGACCCAGGGGATGTAACGGTCAAGATTGATACGGAAGCCTTTGCCAAGACGAATTTTACGCCCGGTAAGGTCGAGACGTATCTGCAGCAGAAGGCGGATGTCAGAAGATGGGTGACCGAAGGCAAATACGATATCTACGCATGACGCGATGAAGCATGCGGATTTGGAGGCGTAACGA
Source organism: Selenomonas sp. ND2010 (assembly GCF_000702005.1). Taxonomy (GTDB): domain Bacteria; phylum Bacillota; class Negativicutes; order Selenomonadales; family Selenomonadaceae; genus Selenomonas_A. The sequence goes on from NZ_KL370847.1 coordinate 64,731, forward strand.
ATGAAAAAGGTCAACACATTACGGTTTGGCGAAATCGAAGTCGCAGAAGAAAAGGTAGTACATTTCGAAGATGGTATCCCTGCCTTTGAAGATGAGCATGAGTTTCTCATCATCCCTTATGATGATGAGAGCCCTTATGTGTTCCTGCAGTCAATTACAACACCGGATTTGGCATTCCTCATGACGATGCCGTTCGTATTCTTCCCGGATTATGAGTTCGAGCTTGATGATGAAAGTCAGAATAAGCTCGGCATCAAAACGCAGGAAGATATGCTGATTTACACGCTTTTGACGATTCCTGGTGGGAAGGTAGCAGAAATGACGGCCAATTTAATGGCACCAGTAGTCCTGAATCAGAACACGATGCAGGCCCGTCAGGTTGTGCTCGACAAGAGCCGCTACACAACCAAGCATAGATTGTTTCCGGAAAATAAGGAGGAAAACAAATAATGCTCGTACTTACCCGTAAACCCCACCAGCAAATCATGATTGGCGATAATATTGTCATCAATGTCGTCGAAGTTCAAGGCGACAATGTCCGGATTGCTATCGATGCACCGCGTGAAGTCAAGATTTATCGTGGCGAAATCTATCGGGCAATTCAGGAGGAAAATCAAAAGGCCGCAGCTCCGGCTCCGCAGGATTTGGATCTCAGTGCTGCTTTGCCCAATAAATAATTATTAAGGTTATGGAAAACTTAAATAATTCTACGGAGGGATAACAATGATAGGTAAAGTTCAGGATGTGGTGGCTTCTGCTATTGTTGTAGGTGCTGCGGAAAAGGCTAGTGCCGATAACACTGCTGTCAACACGAGAAAAGAGAATGCCGAGGTAGCAACAGCTAAGGCCTCTGATATGGCAGCTGTTAAAGAACAGGTAAATCAGAGCGAAAATGCTCAGGATGCTAAGAATCAGAAACAACAAAAAGAAGACGAGCAGAAGATGGATGAGTCCTCTGTCAGCTATATGACAAAGGAACTCAATGATTTGATGCGCCGCATTGATGCAGATCTCGAATTCCAGTATCATAAGGAAGTCAATACGATGTCTGTCAAAATGTTGGACAGGAAGACCGGTGAGGTGCTCAAGGAAGTTCCGCCGGAGGAAATGATCAAACACATGATAAAAGCTAAGGATTGGCTTGGCGCATTCCTGGACAAGAATGCCTAAGGAGGTGTAAGGGATGAGCGTACAGGGAATTTATGGCCTGTCCGGCTCGGGTATCGACGTTGATTCGATGGTCAAGGTCGGTATGTTGAACAAGCAGAGCCAGTACGATAAGATCTATAAAAAAGAGGTCAAGAACGAATGGCTGAAAGAGGCTTATGCAAGTATCTATTCAGATCTGAATACGTTCAAGACTTCGACGATGTCTACGTACAAGATGTCGTATACGACGAATCCGATGTCGGCGGCTAGTACGAACTCGTCAGTCGTCTCAGCTACTGCTAATGCTGAGGCGGCCAATATGAGCCATACCGTTAAGGTCAACTCGGTATCGAGCAATGCCTATATGCAGTCGCAGAGCGCCATTACGCGCAATGATGAAAGCGCTGGCAACAGCATGTATATCAAAGATATTATTGCTGGGCAGACCGAGAAAACGGAGGCGGAATACAAGGCAGCTGTGGATGCAGCGGCTAGTGAAGAGGATAAGGCTAAGATTCGCAATGAGGTTGCATTATCGTTTGAGATCAGTAATGGTGATCCGAATGCTAAGAGTACGACAACCACTACGATTTCGTTTACGTATGCAGAACTCTATGATAGCAAGCAGACGTTAAACGATCTTGCTGCCAAGATTAAAAATGCTGACGTCAATATGACGGCTACCTATGATTCGACGAATGATGCTTTCAGCATCTATCAGAAAGACGGTGGCGTCGATAATCAGATTGTCCTTTCGGTTAAGAACCGTACGGGCGCTGAGACGAAAGATGGCGTGACGACGAATGCCAAGGCTGACGATGCGGCTCGCGCGCTTATCAATAACCTCAATCTGGCTAAGGTCGACGGGGACTCGATGACGTCGCTGCCGCAGCTTTCGGAGACCTCAAATGGGGTAAGCTCGAAAGCCGAAAAAGGCACGATGACCAGCGTTAATTCCACGGCGTATACGAAGAATACGAAACTTAGCGATATTGAGGGCAGTGTGGCAACGAATGGTCTGTCCTTTACCATCAACGATGGCTCGGCCAGCAAGACGATTGTATACACGGCCGAACAGGCAGCATCGAAGTCACTCAATGACTTGATGAAGGATATCAATGGCACTGGCCTTAATGTGACGGCGACGCTTTCCAATGATGGCAAGCTGACGCTGACGAATGCGGATAGTACCAAGGATATTACCTTGTCAATCGATGCGATGGATACAACGGACAAGGCAACTTCGTCGCGGGCATTCCTCAATACGGTATTTAATGCTGGACTCACAACGGGTACCAGTACGAATACGCTGACGGTAACTGGTACGAATGGTTCGGTTACGATTGATGGTAAAGACTATGCAACGACGAGCAGCAAAATCAATGTTGCTAACGTTACTTACAATGTTGGTGCTGTTGGGTCGGCGACAGTATCGGTATCGCAGGATACGGATAAGATTATCGAGAACGTCAAGAAGTTCGTCGAAGACTATAACAAGATGCTCGATGAGCTCAACTCGAAGTACAACGAGACTCGTTACAGCGATTACGATGTACTGACGAAATCGCAGGAAAATGCGATGACGCAGGACCAGATTACGAAGTGGAACGAGAAGGCCAAATCCGGTCTTCTGTATCACGACCAAACGCTGGGCAAGATTATCAGCGCGATGCGCGAGGCAATCTACACGCCGGTTGACTCGGTTGACAGCAGCTATAACACGATGATGTCCATCGGTATTGAGTCGTCGACCGACCGTGGTCATCTGCGTCTTGACGAGGACAAGCTCAAAAAGGCACTGGCTGCTGACCCGGACTGCGTCTATCAGATTTTTGCTTCGTCGGGTGATGCCGTAAATGAAAAGGGCGAGTCTTATACGGACTACAACAAGGAAGGTGTAATCAACCGCATTACCGATAAGGTCAATGAAAATCTGAAAACGATGAAGTCCTATGCAGGCACTTCGTCCTCGGCATCGGATGGCAGTACTCTTGGTGATTTGATCCTGGAGATGCAGACCAAGATGTCGAATTTCAAAACGATGATGGATGCCTTTGAAAAGTCATTGTATAAGAAATACGATGCCATGGAACAGGCGATTCAGAAATTGTCGATGCAGATGGGTTATATCAGCAATGGCAATTGATTTCTTTAGGAGGCATATATGGTAAACAATGCAGCTGAAGCTTATAAACGTCAGCAAATCATGACGGCAACCCCGGAAGCATTGACACTGATGCTCTACAATGGTTGCTTGAAATTCATGAATGAAGGCAAAGATGCCATTGAGGCCAAGCAGTGGGAACAAGCGAATATCTCATTGCAAAAAGCACAGAATATCATTTCGGAGTTCCGCATCACGCTGAACATGGATTATGATATCAGCAAGCAGCTCATGCCGCTTTACAATTATACCTACGATCGTTTGGTCGAAGGCAATATGAAGAGCGATACGAAGCTGGTGCAGGAAGCAATCGATATTATCAAAGAACTTCGTGATGCTTGGGCGCAGGCAATGAAAAAAGCGCGTCAGGATCAGGGCACGAAGAATGCACAGGGTGACAGTTATGTCGGCTAATGATGCAATGGAACAGGCAAAAGCGAACTGGGAGATGTACTACACACTCTCTCAGGAGCTTTTGAAGTTCATCGATAAACAGGATATTGATGCGTTCACGGAACTAACGCGCCAGCGCGATGTCATCGTGGAGCGCATGAAAGCCTTGCCCGAGACGGAAGTCTATCGGAAGACCGAGGAATGCCGGGCTCTGGTAGAGAAGATCAAGCCGCTCGATATGCAGATTATCTATAAGGCCAAGGCGTGGCTCAATAAGTCCAAGCGGCAGAATGCCACGGTGCACGCCTATGATTTGCAGAGCGTCAATCCAGTGGGAAATATCCTAAATCGAAAATATTAATTTTTTTTTTAAAAAGGTATTAAGGAAATCGGAAAACCTCCGATATATACTATGTAAGAAATCACTTACGATAATATGTAAGCTGCTAAGGAAAGCAATGGTGGTCAGCTAGCAGCCCCAAACTTACGGATCAGCTTACTATTATATAGTTAGCGACGGGCATGGATGTCCGTTACAAAATAATTTTTCTGTATTATCAGGGAGGAATATTATCATGGGTATGGTAGTTAAAAACAACATGTCGGCAGTCTCGACGCTGAACACTCTGAACAAGAACTCGAATGCACTGACGAAGAGCCTGGCAAAGGTTTCTTCCGGCATGAAGATCAACGGTGCTGCTGATGACGCTTCGGGCTATGCAATTTCCGAGCGTATGCGCGTTCAGATTCGTGGCCTCGACCAGGCTAACAGCAACACGCAGAACGGCAGCAGCATGATGAAAGTTGCTGAGGGTGCAGTAAGCTCCACGGTTGACATCCTGAAGACTCTCAAAGAGAAAGTCATCAACGCAGCCAACGATACGAACACGGACAGCGACCGCGCTACGATCCAGAAAGAGCTCGACCAGAGCATCGACCAGATCAACGACAACGCTAACGTAACGTACAACGGCAAGCTGCTCGTAGACGGCTCGCACAACAGCGAAGTCAAAGCTACGTCCACGGCACTGTCCAACCAGAGCCTCAGCACTGATACGACGGGCACGACGAAGTTCTGCGAGATGAAAGACCGTAACGGCAACAGCCTGAACATCAACTCGATGGACAAAGTTACGATTTCCTTCGTAAAACAGGGCAAGACCTACACGACTTCCGTCAGCGCTACGAACAGCCTGTCTGACCTCATCAAGGCGGCAAACAGCCAGACCTCGGAAGCAGCATTCAGCACGGCGATTGGCACTAACTCCTACATCGGTAAGGACGTTGCTGGCGATACGGTTGCTACGGCTGATGCGACGAACGCTCTGACGATTACGGCTGGTGGTTCCTCGGTAAAGAACCAGATCTCTGGTCTGACGATTTCCGTAACGAACACGAAGGGTGCTGTCCAGAAATCTGCTAACGCAGTTCTCGACAACTTCTCCGAGTCCATCCGTGCACAGAACAAGTCCACGGACAACGCTATGGTTCTCCAGGTTGGCACGAAAGCAAACCAGAGCATCAAAGTCGGCCTGACGGATATGCGTGCTGAGGCCCTTGGTCTCCAGAGCTCCTCGGGGGCAAACATCCAGATTGGTACGCAGCAGCAGGCTAACGCAGCTATCAGCGTTCTCGACAATGCTGTAGCTAAGGCTCTTGATCAGCAGACGACGATCGGTTCGATCGAGTCCCGTCTCGAGTACACGAGCGCTAACTTGACGACGGCTTCCGAGAACGTCCAGAGCTCGGAGTCCACGATCCGCGATGCCAACATGGCAAAAGAGATGACGGAATACACGAAGAACAACGTTCTCATGCAGGCCGCTCAGTCCATGCTGGCACAGGCAAACCAGAGCAGCAGCTCGGTTCTCAGCCTGCTTCAGTAAGCGAGATTCCGGTAACGGATTTAACTACATGGTTGCAAGAAACCCTCTCCTTCGGGAGAGGGTTTTTTGTGTTGCTGACGAATAAATAATTATGTATATGCATTTTTCACGCAGTTGTATATGGAGGAGCAGCTCATGAGATTATCGGTCTGCTATATTACGAAAAATGAAGAAAAGAATATCGAAAAATCGCTGGCATCCATAAAAGCTGCCGCCGATGAGATCGTTGTTGTCGATACTGGTTCGCAGGATAAAACGAAGGCGATTGCTTTAGCTTACGGAGCCAGGATTTATGATTATGACTGGCAGGATGATTTTTCGGCGGCACGCAACTATGCCATTGAGCAGACCACAGGTGACTATATCTTATTTATGGATGCCGATGAATATATAGCGGCGGACTTTTGCGCCAATCTGCGGCAGGTCTTGGCAAAGTATCAGAGACATGCGGCATTACTTATGAAGCGTTATGATATCGATAAGGATGAGACGGATGTTCTGGGGGAGATTTTTGTCCTGCGTGCCTTTAAGCGGCAGGGGAATCTTCGTTACGATGGTCGTATCCATGAGGAACTGCGTGAAAATGGAAACGTGATAGCAGATATAGCCGTGATAAATCCTGCGGAACTAATCTTATATCATACAGGCTACGAAGCGGCTGTCAACCAAAGCAAGGCCGAACGTAATCTGCGTATTCTGTTGCAGGAGCTAGCAGAAACAGATAATCCAGGACGGCTCTATATGTACCTGGCAGAAGCCTGCCGCGGAGTAGGCGATACGGTGCAGATGGAACATTATGCGCGGCTCGATATCGCGCAGGGGCGCCGGATGGTGGCGTTTGCTAGTCGTTCATATCGGCTGCTGCTGGCGGCACTGGCTGAGCAGGGACGGGCCGAAGAGCGGCGGCAATTGGTGCAGCAGGCGGTGGCGGATTTTCCGGAATTGCCGGAGTTTTGGGCGGAATTTGCCATCTGTCAGGCAGACGTTTATGATTATGCGGCAGCGATCCGGGCGATGCAGCAGGCGTTGCAATGCGATGCGGAATATCCGGCGGTAAGTTTGGAGCCAAAGGAGTTTGAGGCATCGATGCGTAGCCTGGCGCAGGAAAAACTTGCGGAATGGTCGGCCATCTGGGAAAAAGCATCTGGATTGCGGATTACGGCCTGCATCATCGCGAAAAATGAAGCAGCAGAATTGGGCGATTGGCTGAAACAAGCGGCCGTCTTCAGTGATGCAATCATTCTGGTGGATACGGGCTCGACCGATGATACGGTTGTGATGGCCGAAGCGGCCGGGGCTAAAGTCTATGCCTTTCCTTGGCAGAATGACTTTGCAGCGGCGCGGAATTATGCCTTGGACAGGGTAGGGACTGACTGTGATTGGGTGATCTTCCTCGATGCTGATGAGACCTTTTATGCGCCAGAGCGCGTACGCGGCTGTCTGGCATTTTTACAGCAGAATCATCCGGAGCTGGCGGGCGTACAGGTGCCAATCGTCAATGTGGATGTTGATGCCTGTGAGCGGGAAATCCAGCGGTTTCGGGCGCTGAGGATTTGGCGACCAAGTCCTTCGCGGCGTTATCGGGGCGCCATCCATGAGGCACTGTATGCGGAAACGGGAGTTATCGAACAGGGCTGTATGGAATCCTTAGCCGTTCGCCATACGGGCTATTCGACAGGGCGTATCCAGCAGAAACTCACGAGAAATCTTAAGCTCATCATGCAGGAGATGCAGGAGCAGGGGGAAAAGCCCTTGCATTATCGCTATTTGGCCGATTGTCTCTATGGTTTGCATGAATATGAGTTGGCGATTGAGTATGCCCGCCGGGCGATTGCCGCCGGGGTTCAGACGGTGGCTGGTGATGGAGAATTATACCGCCTGTGGCTGCACTGCCTGCGCGAACTGGGCAAAAGCCCAGAGGAACAACTGGCCGTTATCGATACAGCACAGGCTGCTGGCATAAATGATATAGAATTTCTTGGCTGGCAGGGTATTATCCAGACGGAACTAGCCCGCTATGAAGCGGCCGAGCCCCTTTTGGAGCAGTTTATCCGCGAGGCATCCGTGTCGGATCTGTCAGCTGGATCAAATGCGGTGCGCTCCCTTTTGCCGGAGGTATATTCGGCGTTAGGGCTTTGCTATAGCCAGCATGAGGCAGAAAAAGCCGTAGAATGTTATCAGCAGGCACTTCGCCTGAATCCCTATCAGGAAGAGACCTTAGCGCGCAGCTATCAAAGGGTAAATCAGACGCCAGCGGAATGGCTGCAAAAGGTGCTGCCTTTTTTCCCGAATCAGCAGCAGGCCCGGAAGTTTTTGGCGGATTGGGCTATAAGGTTTGGCTATGGCCGCTTGGTGCAGTTTTTGGCCATGGAATTGCCGCAAAATCAGCAGCATTTGTTAGAACTTGTTGCAAGTGGGCAGCTGCCGGAGGCTGGCGAAAAAGCACAGCTTGAAGCGGGCATTTATATTCAGGAATTATTTGCGGCTCTTGTCAGTTTGCCGGCGGATAAGCGTCAGCTGCAGGTGGTGGATTGCCGCCAGTGGGCGGCGCTGCTTCCCGCGCCGTTAGAGCTTGTGATTGCCCGGCTTTATGGCTGGCAGGAGAAGCTTTCGGCAGAAGATTTTGCCGGTTATATGACGGGGCTTTCGGCTATGCAGGGCTTTGCCGGCGAGCAGCAATATGAGGAGTATGCAGGGCTGGCCCTTGATTTTTCTTGGGAGCAGGTACAGGAGGCAGCAAGCGAGCTTATACACCAGCAGAAATGGCAGGCAGCCTATTCGCTTCTGGCAGAATTTCCTGCTGAGGCGATTGGGGACGGTGCGCTGTTCTGGTACCATACGGGGATTTGTCTGTACTATCTGAAGGAGTTTGCGGCGGCACAGGAGTGTTTGGAACGGGCCGCTGCCGCTGGCTGCATGGAGCCGGACTTGCCGGCCTATCAAAAATGGCTGCAATGCCGGGAGGACGAGGCATGAAAATCAGCATATCGGCATGTGTGATTGCCAAAAACGAAGAGGAAAACATCGGGCGTTGGCTGGATTCGATGAAAAATGTAGCCGATGAGATGATTGTCGTCGATACGGGCAGTACCGATAGAACCGTAGCGATGGCCGAGGCGGCTGGGGCTAACGTTTATCATTTCGACTGGTGCGATGATTTTGCGGCGGCGAAAAACTTTGCGCTCGATCAGGCCAAGGGGAATTGGATTTTATTTCTCGATGCGGATGAATATTTCACGCCGGCAGCACAGGCGAAAGTGCGGCCGCTTTTGATGCGATTGGAACCAAATCTCAAGCTGGAAGGGGTACTCTGCCGATTGGTCAATATTGACGTTGATGATGGCAATCGCATCATGACGACTTTGATTCAGCTGCGCATGTTCCGCAATCGGAAAAATTTGCGCTATGAGGGCAGGATTCATGAAGTCCTGACGGTTACGGAAGGGCGACCACTCGAGCTGGCCAACGAAATCGAAATCTATCATACGGGGTATTCCACGCATATCGTACAGGCCAAGCTGCGACGCAATCTCCAGCTGATGCAGGAACGGATTGCGGCGAATAACGGGCAACAGGAGCCAATGGATGACCGCTATTTTATGGACATCTGGTATGGCCTGCAGGATTATGATAAAGCAATTCAGTACGCCCAGAAACTCTTGGCGCGAGGAGATTTGTCGCCAGAGTTGAAGGGGCGTGCCTATGAGACTTGGGCCAGCAGCTGCATGCAGGCGCATCATCCGGCTGAAGAAACCGATAGATGTCTGACAGAAGCTATTCGGGAATGCCCCGCTTTGGCGGAGTTTCCACTGATGCGTGGATTGTGCCGTTTCGAACAGCGGAATTACCTGCAGGCGGCAGAAGATTTGCAAGCTGGCCTGCGCCTGCGGGAAGTTTACGCCAAGGACACGGTAGAGGGCGTAATGGATAACGCGATGCGCCTGCTGCCATCGGTTTACTGGCGGCTCGGCGAACTGGCGGAAATGCAGTTTGATGCGCAGTCTGCACAGGATTACTATTGGCAGGGATTGCAGCAAAACCGCTATCATAGTGGTTTGTTTCTGGCGTTTTTCCATTTTTTGCAGCGGCAGCAGATTAATGCTGCCGATATCATCGAAGTTTTTAATGCGATTTATGATAAGAAGGCCGATGCCGCATTTTTGGCTCAGCATTTGGCTCGGCAAAATGGCGGGCTCGTTTATGTCTACTATGCCAAACAGGCGGAAGACGATAAAAGGCAGGTTTTGGGCTGCTTGGCAGCTGGCCGGCCCGATGGAGCTGCTGAGCTGGCGGCAAGGCAATTGCAGTTTTTATACCGGCTGTTGGTGATGGCGGAAGATAAGACGGCAGAGGCTTTGTTGCCAGTCAAACGCGAAAAAATCATGCAGGCGGTCATGAGGTGGCAAAGCGATAACGGGAAAGGGTAAAACGATGACATACCGGGAGAAGAAACAGCTCTATCTGCTGCTGACGCAGTTGATGGATGAGCGGCAGTGGGACAAGGCCATCGAGGCGGCCGATGCTTTGCGGCAGGCCGGGGTAACCGACCGCACGATGTTCCAGGCAATACTGGCCGCTTATATCGATGGGGGCGATGCCCAACGGGCTGAGGCGGCAGGACGTGAATACCAACAGCTATTTCCACTGGATGGAGTCAGCCGATTCTATTTAGGCCGTATTGCGTTTATGAATGGCGATTGGGAGCCGGCGGAAAGGCAGTTTAAGGCAGCCCTGGCCGATGAAACGCTCGAGGGCTGGTATCGCGGTGCGGTACATAGCATTTTGGCGACTCTTTACCGGCAGACAGCCCGTGGTCAGGAGGCGGCTCAGCACTATCTCGAATCGGCCCAGTATAAGGATTTGGAGCATGGCAAGGCCACGGAATACAGCAATTATCTGTTCAATCTGCACTATTTGGACAAACCGCAGGAATTTATGCGGCAAGCTGCCGAACAATACGGGCAGCTATTCGCGCAGATACCGCAGTATCGCCATGAAAAGCGGCGCAGCAACAGCCCGAAAATACGGATTGGCTATATTTCGCCGGATTTGCATTTCCATGTCGTGGCGTTTTTCAGTTATGCGTTCCTGCATGATTATGATAAACGCCGCTTTGAAGTTTTCTGCTATACCGATTGCGAAGAAGATAATGCGAGCCGGGAATTTGCGTCTATGGTCGATCATTGGCAGAATGTAAGAGGACTGCCGGATGAAAAAGTCGCGGAAATCGTCTATCAGGACAAGCTCGATATCCTTATCGATCTCACGGGGCATACGGCTTGGGGATTTTTGCAAACGATGGCTTATAAGCCCGTGCCGGTACAGGTATCGGGCATTGGCTATTTCGATACGATAGGTTTGCCCGCTATCGATTATTTCTTGGCAGATCATTATACGGACCCGCCGGAAAACGATGCGTATTTTGTCGAAAAACTCATTCGTCTGCCGCACAGCCATTTTTGCTTTATGTGGCATGATAATCCGCAGGAGCCGGCCCCGGCTCCCTTTCAGAAGAATGGATACGTGACCTTTGGCAGTTTTAACAACTTTTCCAAGGTAACCGATGGGATGCTGGAACTTTGGAGGAAAATCTTAGCGGCGGTTCCCGATAGCAGACTTTTTCTCAAGGCGGCTATTTTCAATAATCCCTATGGAAGGAAATTGGCACTAGAGCGCATTCAGCAGGCGGGAATTCCCGCCGAGCGGTTGATTTTGGGCGAGCAGGAGGCCAAGTATTTGCAGGCCTATAACGAGATGGATATCGCGCTGGATACGTATCCGTATCCGGGGGGCGGTACGACCTGTGATGCCCTGTATATGGGCGTACCGGTCATCACGCTGGTTGGAGAGCGCCATAATGCACGCTTTGGCTACAGTCTGCTCATGAATGCAGGGCTTTCCGAACTCTGTGCGTTCTCGCTGGAAGAATATGTCGAAAAAGCTGTGGCATTGGCCAACGACAAAGAGCGGCTGCGCTGCTATCATCAGTCGATACGGCCGCAGCTCCTGGCGTCGCCTGTCATGCAGGCGGCAGATTATATGGGGGAAGTCGAACAGGCCTTTACGCGTATCCATTTAGATTGGCTCGAGCGGGCTTGTTCTGTGGAGGAACGCTGGGAAAACCAGTGTAAGGAAGAAAGAGAATTGGCCTTGGCGCAGGCTCGTCAGGATTGGCCGAAGGTGGTGGAGATTGCCGGCCGGATGACGGCGCGGTTCCCTGAGCGGTCAGCCAAGGCCTGGACGGCCGGGGCTATGGCCTATGAAGCGCTGCACGATGATGCGAGGGCCGCTTGGTGGCTGCGGCAGGCTGCGCAGCAGGATGCCGCCCATGATGTCGAATTATGGCGTACCCTTGCGGCCGTCGAAATGCGGCAGAAGCATTATCTGGCTGGTTATGAGGCCGCCGCAACGGGGGCGGAGAAACTGGCGCAGCAGGCGGGAAAAGTCACGCCGGAATTCATGACCAGTCTTTTGGCTATTTGGGCCAACTGCGCCCTGCAGATTGGCAGGACCCAGGAGTCGGCAGCACTTTACCAGCAGGCGGCCGAGTTGGCGGTGGATTTCAAGGACCGCTGTCAGCTCTACAGTTCCTGGCTGCTTTCCCAGCATAATTTGCCGCTTAGCGCGGAGGAATACGGCCAGGCACATCGCGGTTATGATAAGCTATTTGCCGCCGTGCAGCCGCAGACGCCAGCCAGGAGGTCTCTGGGGCGCAAAATCCGTGTCGGCTATCTGTCGGCGGATTTTCGGCAGCATGTGATGTTCTATTTCTACTATCAGTTGCTTGGCGCTCACGACGCCGGGCAGTTTGAACTTTATGCCTATAGCCTCAGTCCACGGCAAGATAACTATACGGACATGGTCCGGAAGGCCGTCGCGCATTTTGTGGATATTTCGGCTCTTTCCTATGAGGAGGTGGCCAGAAGAATCCAGCAGGATGGAATCGATATTCTGGTCGATTTAGGCGGGCACAGTGCAGATTCAGGACTGCCAATCCTTGCCTGGCGGCCGGCACCCGTACAGGTATCGGGCCTTGGCTATACGCATCCGACGGGACTGTCTGCAGTGGATTATTTCCTGACCGATGGCTGGACGGACCCTGAAAATAGTCAGCATGAGTGGCAGAAGTATCACGAACAGCCCGTTTTGCTTACGAGTCAGTTCTGTTATACGGGCCGCAGTGATTTGCCGGAATCGCAGGGAGCACCCTGCCAGACCAATGGGTATATCACCTTTGGTGTCTTTAACCGTTATTTGAAGATTACCGATGATATGCTGCTTTTGTGGCAAAAAATCATGGAGTTGGTGCCGGACAGCCGCTTGCTTTTGAAGAGCGATATTTTCGGTGAGCCGGCGGCACAGCTTATGGTGCAGAAACGGTTGCGGAATTTGGGATTAGCTGTGGATAGGATTACGTTAGAAGCGGCATCGATGGATTATATGCAGCGCTATCTGGCGGTCGATATCGCTCTCGATACCTATCCGTATCCGGGGGGCGGCACCACTTGTGATGCCCTGTATATGGGCGTACCGGTAGTATCGCTTTACGGCGAGCGCAGAGATACGCGTTTCGGGCTTACGCTGCTGCAAAATGCGGGTCTAGGGGAACTAGCAGTCAAGACGCCAGCGGAATACGTGGCGCGGGTGGTATCGCTGGCACAGGATAAGGAGCTTTTGCAGGCAATGCATCAAAATTTGCGGCAAATGCTCCTGCAAGCGCCGCTTATGGATACGCAGCGCTATGTGGCAGAGGTGGAGTCGGCCTATCGGCAGATGCTGGAAAAGGTGGGAAGGTAATGGACTTAGGAGATTTGGACAATCGCTATGGGGCGGTGCTGAAGCTGTTGGAGCAGGAAGCACCACAACAGGCTTTGGACCGGCTGAACCGTTTGGTACGGGAAGAGGGATATGCTCCAGATGAAGAGTGGCGCATCCTGCAATACTATAGTCAATGTTATTATAAGCTTTTTGATAAGCAAAAGTGCCGGGAATATTCTTGGGCAGCTCTGCAGCATAGCGAAGGTCAGCCGTTCCGTATCCAGCAGCTGGAGTTTAGCGATTACCTGTTTATGCTGCATTACTATCCGGAGGTGACGGATGCAGAGATGCGGCAGCTGCACTTTGCCTATGATCAGTTTACACGGGCGGTGCAGCAGTATGAGCATAACTTGGCGCGCCATTGTCATAATAAATTGCGGATTGGCTATATTGCTGGTGAGTTTACCGACAATGTGGTCAGTTATTTTACGATACAGCTTTTGCTGGCCTATGACCGCAATGCGTTTGACGTTTATTGTTATCAGCTGTATGAGGGGCGGGATCTGCTCAGTGATGATATCGAGCAGCAGATTGCCATGATGCGGCGTTATCCGCGCAATGTAGAGTATAGCCGGGTCGCGCAGGATATCTATGCGGATGAAATCGATATCCTGTTTGACTTTGATGTGCATGCGTCAGGCGGGCGGACGATGGCGGTCATGAGTTATCGCCCAGCACCCGTACAGGTGGCAGGCATTGGCTATATGAGCACTTCGGGCTCGTCAGTTGTGGATTATTTCCTCGGCGACCCGCATTGCGACCCGCCGGGACTGCATGAGGAGGATTTCCGCGAGAAAATCTGGCGGCTTCCTCATTCGCATTTCTGCTATACACCGTCAGCGCGGGTGCTCAAGGTGGAGAAGGAATACAAGCTGCACGAATCGATTGTTTTTGGCAGTTTCAATAATTTCCTAAAACTCAATGAAGAGATACTGGAGGATTGGCTGCAGATTATCCGGCAGGTGCCGGGCAGCCGCATCCTTATCAAGAATTCGAGTCACAAGACAAACGCCTTGAAGATCATCGGCCGTCAGTTGCAGCGGATTGGGTTCCGTCCCGAAGAATATATTCTGGAGGATGCGACCGGTGATTATCTTGAGCGGTATCTTGATGTCGATATCCTGCTCGATACGTATCCCTATACGGGGGGCGGTACGACCTGTGAAGCGCTCTATATGGGTGTGCCGGTCATCGCGCGTTATGGCCGCCGTCATGGCGAGCGGTTTAGCTATAGCATCCTGCAGAACATCGGTCTGGGGGAGCTGGCCTGCGCGACGCGTGAGGAGTATGTCGCCAAAGCGGTGGCGTTAGCTAGGGACAAGGAGCTATTGCGCACCCTGCATCAGCAAATTCCTGTTATGATGCAGGCTTCGCCCTTGATGGATGGCCCTGCCTATGTGCAGTCGGTCGAGGCGATGTACCGCGCCATTTGGGCTGAGTGGCAGCAAAAGCAGGAGGCGGCCATGGTTACGCCGAATATATAAAAAAGCCTGACAGATGAGATAAGGGCATAGGTTAAAATAAGAAGGGAGATTATACGATGGGTAAAGCAAACCGTAAGATGAATAAAAACAAGAAGAAAAAAGGACAGGAGATGCAGTCGGCGATGGTACAGAAACTGCGTGAGGAACTGAGCACGTTGTTTGCTGAGGAGAAATACAGCGATGTTATCAACAAACTGGCTGAGCTCGTACAGGCTGGCGATTATAATCCGGAGATGCTCTATGATGGTGCGTACAGTTACTTTATGATTGGTGACTATGAACGGGCAGCAGGCATGGTGGAAAATGTCCTGAATTTCGCACCGGGCCATCTGGCAGCGCGGATTTTGCTCGCGCGTATTTGCATCTTGGAGGATCGCACCGATGATAGTCTGGCGATTTTCGATTTCGTCCTTGAGCATGGTGAGGGCCAGCTCACGCAGGAGCAGCGCGAGGATATGGAGGATATCCTTGATTACTATGGCCGCAATGAGGCAGATCATCTGAAGGCTGATTTCCCGCATGTGGCGGCTTTCTTAGGCTTGACGCCAGCCGTAGTTCCGCAGGCGGCAGCTATCCCTGCAGAGCCAGTAGCGCCGGTAGTACCGCAGAATGTATCGCAGGAGATTCCAGTGGTGGCAGGTGCGCCAATGGACGAGCCAGTGAAGGCAGAGGAAAAAGCAGCTGAAGATGTGGAAGCAGAGATTCAGGCCGTGCTGAACAAGGATGCTTCACTTTGTGACAAGGTGCGTCTGTTGCAGGCCTTTGCTGGTGGTCATTTTACGGCAGGCGAATATGCAGCAGCAGCTAAGCTTTTAGAAGCAGCTCTTACTATCGATGGAAAGAATGCAAATGTCATCCGCAATCTGGCCGTACTGGCAAAACGCATGGGCAAGACGGACAAGGCCTTGGCGCTTGCCGCCAAATTGCCACAGACGGACTTTTTGTTGCTTGATTTCCTGTTGCAGAAATGAGCAGGGAGGCTGCGGTAGAAGTATGAATCTGACGGAAAACAGTAAAGTCTATATCATGTGTCCTGCACATGCCTATTCGGGCGGGCCGACGCTGCTGCATCAGCTTGCAGCGTGTCTGTTGTCTGATGGTGTGGATGCTGCTATGTATTATTGGCCGCTTACGGCAGAGAAGAAGGTTCATCCTGGTTATAAAAAATATAATTTGCCGTATACCGATGCTATCGATGACTGTCCGGATAATGTTCTGATTATCCCTGAGACCTTGTGCGGCTTTGTGCCGCAATCGCTGAAAATCCAGCGGGTTTTGTGGTGGCTCAGCGTCGATAATTGGTGGAAGCTGACCAATGAGTTCCTGCAGTATTATGAAGAACAGGCGAAAGCGTTTGATATAGAACCTTTGCCAAATGTCTGGGCGTTGAATGATGCCGGCCTTACCCATTGGGTGCAGTCTGAGTACGCGCAGCGGTTCTTGCGGCTAAATGGTGTACCAGCGGAAAAGATACTGCCTGTTGGGGATTATCTCGACGAGGCCTTTTTGTTGCGCAATGAAACTGTAACGAAAGAAAACCGGCAGGATGTTGTTGCCTTCAATCCCCGGAAGGGCCTGGATTTTACGCGCAAACTCATGGAATATGCGCCAGATATTTCCTGGCGTCCCGTGCAGGATATGACGCCGGAGCAGGTGGAAGAATTCCTGCATACGGCGAAAGTCTATGTGGATTTTGGCAATCATCCGGGCAAGGACAGGATACCGCGCGAGGCCGTCCTGTCGGGGTGCTGCCTGATTACCGGCAGACGCGGTGCAGCAGCCAATGCGGTGGATATTCCTATTGCTGAGGATTTGAAATTTGCGGATACGGAGGAAAACATTCCGAATATCATAGCCAAAATCCGTGAACTGTTGGCAAATTACGAGCAGGAAGTCGGTCGCTATGCTGCCTATCGGCAGAAAATCAAGCAGGAACCAGAACTTTTCTGCCAGCAGGTGCGGGAAGCTTTGGGAATTAAACCAGCTCGGGAAGCGACGGAACTCATTATCTCGCATGAGCTGGGCGGTGGAACGGAGGTGTTTTTGCAGGAATACCTGAGGCAGGTATCCGTGGCAAAAAAAATGGTTTTGCGTCCAAGTCAGGCACCGCGAAGCCTTGCCGAATGGCAGGACTTGGTGCAACAAAACCATATCACGCAGATAACGGTCAATCATTTGCTCGGTTTTAGATTGTTTGAGATTATGGCGATTATAAGGAAGCTCGGCGTTCCCTATACGTTCTATGTGCATGACTATTTGTGTGTTTGTCCCAATTGGTCGCTGGATTGTCAGGCTGCCTATTGTCCTAATTATCGCAGCCAGCCGTATTGTCAGATGATTTTCCAAGAACGATCGGTACCAAATCTTGATTTGGAGCTTTTCCGGCAGAATTTCCGGGAGTTCCTGGCAGGGGCAGCTGAAGTGATTGCGCCCTCTGCCTATGCAGCCCAAGTGGTGAATCAATTCTATCCCGAAGTGAAAATTATGAGCCGTCCGCATAAATTGCAGCGCAATATCGAGCGGACGTTTCAGCCGCAATTTGCGTATGCACCGGAGCTTACGTTGACTTTTTTGGGAAATTTATGTGCACAAAAAGGTGCGCGTTATATCCTGCAGCTAAACAGCTGGCGCAAACGGCGCAAACTGCCTATGAGACTGGTGGTAATGGGCAAAGATATACAGGATATTGATGGGGATCGCGAGGGTATTATCTTTACTGGGCAATACGATTGTAAGAAAGTGCCTGAGCTGTTAGCCAGCCAGCAGACGGCGGCTGTGCTTATCCCAAGTGCTTTTCCGGAGACCTATTGCTATACGGCTAGTGAGGCAATTCTATCCGGCTATCCGGTAGTTACGATGAATTGGGGGGCGCAGGCACTTCGGGTACAACGGGCTGATTGTGGCTGGGTAGTAAGCCGCGATACGCCTGACCGTGGGCAGCTGGCTTTGCAGCGTCTTGTCCGCCATTTACTTACACCGGCTGGCAGACAGGAGCTCTTGCACAAAGCGGCCAATACGAAGAACTTCCACAATGGTATGGAATGATTGATAAGAACCAAGGAAGAGGCAGAACATGAGTGTAGTGATTACCATTCCGATTTATCGGGATTTTTTGAGTACAACAGAAAAAGTATCGTTGATGCAGGTAAAGCGGATATTGGGCAATTATCCTTGCGTTTTTGTGGCGCCGGAATCCTTGGTATTTGATTATGAAGGCTTGGAAGATGGCATTGCCGTGGAGCGCTTTCCGGACCATTATTTCACGAGTATTACGAGCTACAGCCAGCTGCTGTTAAACGAAACGTATTATGCGCGGTTTGCATCTTATGATTATTTGCTGATTTATCAGCT
Source organism: Selenomonas sp. ND2010 (assembly GCF_000702005.1). Lineage (GTDB taxonomy): Bacteria > Bacillota > Negativicutes > Selenomonadales > Selenomonadaceae > Selenomonas_A. Next base: position 82,976 of record NZ_KL370847.1, read on the forward strand.
CGATGCCTTTGTCTTTGCGGATCGGTTGCAGGAATTTTGTGACCTTGGCTATGATTACATCGGAGCACCGATTGCACCGTCGAATCCCATTTGGCATGCCATTGGCGCACGTGTGGGCAATGGCGGCCTCTCGTTGCGGAAAATTACGGCGGCAAGGCAGGCGCTCAAACGCTGGGAGCAGCTTCCTGTAGGGCGGCAGCAGATTTTCCAGGATGTTTTTTTGCAGGTCGAGGACTTGTTTTGGGGCTGGTGCGGGGTTCAGCCAGATTTTGATTTTCGGTGTGCGCCGATTGCAATCGCTTTGCAGTTCGCTGTCCAGGAAGAGGTACAGCGCTGTTACCGGCGAATCGAGGCGGGGACGCTGCGGCCCTTTGGCTGCCATGGCTGGAATGAAAGTCATGTGGCGTTTTGGCAGCAAAAGATTGCGGCGTGCGGCTATGATCTTACCGGCCAGAATTTGGTAGAGGGCAAGAGCCGCCGACGGGCAGATTTAGAGACCTATTGGCAGAAGCGCCGGTATATGGATATGGCAAGGCTTTGGGGGGCTTTTCACCAGCAGCGCTATACGGAAATGACAATCTTGCTCTTGACCTGGCTCGAGCGTTATCCCGCTGGGGATGAGGTGTGGATTGGTTATGGCGAAGACCTGCAATACCTCTGGCGCTGCTGCTATCAGCAGCGTTTAACGCAGCCAAATGCCTTAGTGGTCTTGGAAACGCTGGAGCAGGTGCTCGACGAGGCGATATGCCGGACGTTGCAGGTTGGCGAAGGACAGAAGTTCCTGCCATTGTTGTTGGAGAGCCTGCAACCGCTTATCTCCCAGTCGAAATCCACAGTGGCCAAGAAACTGTGCCAGCTGATTGAAGATATCCGCTGGCAGGCGTGGGAGGCAAAGGCTCAGTATGCAGAACCGACTCCCGCTGCGATAAAGAAATATCATATCGCAGCCATTGGCATAGTCAAGAACGAAATGGATATCATTGAAAGTTTCGTGCGCCATACGTTGAGCTTTGCCGATGAACTGTTGCTTATCGACCATCAGAGTACAGACAAGACGGCAGAAATCCTGCGGGCCTTGCAGCAGGAAGGCTTGCCGCTTACTGTACATACATCGAATCGGGTCGAATATGCCCAGGGCGATATGACGACAGATCTCTTGTATGAAGCAATCAATAAGCATGGGGCCGATTTGGTTATTCCGCTGGATGCGGATGAGTTCCTGGTAGGCACTAAGCCCGGGAAGAGCATACGGGAATATTTAGAAGACTTGGATAGGGAGTTTGTATATAAGCTGCCCTGGCGGCGTTATAGTCCTTATCAACCAGATGTGCGGCGTGAGGAGTTCTTGTTGGCGCGGCCGGCTCTGGGGGATATTTACCGTGATGCGGGAAATAAATGCATCGTCGGGGCCAAGGCCGTATTAGACAATAAGCTCCAAGTGATACAGGGGAACCATTATCTGTATTCGGTACAAGAGGGCAAGATGGTGGGCAGGGATATGCTGGATTGCCAGACACTGGAAATCGCGCATTTCTATTGGCGCAGTTCCGAGCAGTTCCAAACAAAGATTGCGGTTGCCTGGCCAATTCTCGTATCGAAATATTCGCTGGCTTCTATCGGTGGTGGTGGTTACCGCCTCTTCCATCAGCGGCTGATAAAGGGCGAGGCCATCAATCCGTTTGAATTTTTCAAACGGGCCAATGGGGTAGATTTACGGCCGTTGGTGCAGCCGCAGAAACTGCGCTATAGTCAGCAGGTCACGCCAAATCCGCAGGTCAATCTGATGCAGGCCAGTGTTTTGCTGGCGGAACGATTGAAGGAAGAGAAGATATTGGCTCGCAAGATATGGGTCACGACAATCGTTCCTTATCTCGGGGAGTGGGAGGAATTTTGCTCGCGTTTGCGGCAGGTGGCAGATCAGGATTATCCTTATCTGCAGGTATTGATTCCCTGCATGAATCAGGTAAACAGCAGCGATTTGATGAAAATCAAGGAGAGCTGCAAGCGGAATCTGCCAAAGCAGCTCGACTGGCAGGTTTTGGCAGATTCGCCAGCGGGGGAGGTATTTACCCAGCTTTCGGCAACTGCTAAAGGCGATTTTATCCATTGGCAGTTGCCGGGAACAGAAATGGCTGCTAATTTTATGTTACGTATGGTGTCAGCTATCGCGGAACAGAATGTCTCTATCAGTCTATTGATATCCGACGGGCCAGAGGACTATCGCAATGAGCTTCCCTATATTACGATTCATCCTATGGATAATACGCAAGTGGCTTATTGTGTGACTTTTTGGCAGCGGCTGGTCGAAATCGGCAAATATCCGGCTGGTGGTTTGACGGGGGCCTTGATGGCCCGGCGCTTGATGGATGCGTGCAGCTGGCTGCGGCAGGCTTTTTTGCGGCCTGAGGGCTATATGCTGCCATTTACGGCTTGGAAAATCCTGCTTACTGCAGGTGATACGCAGTTGGTTGGCGTGATAACCGAGTGCTATGCTTGGCCCCAGACGGTGGAACTGCCGCTGGAAACGCTCGTCATGCATCAGCTCGAATGGCTGGAGCTCATAAAAGCGGAAAAAGCAGCGGGGCCCCAGGCGAATTGGCCGGAAACCGTAACGCTGTTCTGCAAAAATGGCGAACGGATATTGACGCAGGCCTTGAATATTGGTGTTGATACGGCAACGCCGCTTTGGCAGCAATATCAGCAGGCGTTGCTCGCGATTAACTAATGGAAGAAAGAGGTAAAGAATGGAGATGTTTCCGTATCCCATCCAGTATTTTTCTTGCCGGGAATATACAGAAAAGCAGCAGGAATTGATGGAAGAAAACAATCGTATATTTTTTAATGAAATGCATGTTCATATGGGAGCTGTAGCTGGCGATACGGGCATTGACGGGCTGAAGTTGGATTTCCGCAATGGGCTTCGCTTGCAGGTCCCCGCAGGGGATTATCATGTGCGGATAGCAGATGCCGAAACTGGCACGGTGTATTTTGATGAAGATGCAGCCGAAGTCATCCTGGTATCGGAGGAAAAATATTATATCCCGTGGTTTATCGAGGTCTTTTACGCGGGGCAGAAGGTGTTTGAGCATTGCTTTGATCCGACAGGGCAGCGTATCCATATTGGCGTTGTCAGTACGGCGATGGGCGATACGATTGCCTTCTTGCCTGCGGCTGTTATGTTTGCCAAGCAGCATCAAGCGAAAATCTCGATTGATGTCCGTGAAAAATGGCGGGAATTTATTCAGGTCGCCTATCCGGAAATCGAACAATGTGAAAAAATTCCGGAGGATACTTATGCGGTTTTCTGGCTGGTAATCGGCTTTGATGATCCGCATTTCATCCCGATGGATGGACGACGGATTCCAATGCGGGCATCGGCGCAGTATATTCTCGGACAGGATTGTATCGCACCGCGTATTCCCTGGAAACCGCGTAAACTGCGGACAATCGCAGAACCTTATGTGTGCATTGGCGTGCAGGCTTCGGGCGTAGCTAAGACCTGGCAGTGGCCAAATGGCTGGGACGAAATCGTGGCGTATCTGAAACAACTCGGCTATCGGGTGCTGTGCATCGATCGCGACAGGGTCGTAAGTGACCAAGGCATCACTGTAAAGATGCCAGCGGGCGCCGAGGACTTTACGGGCAATATTCCACTGGCTGAGCGGGCTGATATGCTGGCGTATGCCGATTTTTTCATCGGCCTTGGCAGTGGCCTTTCGTGGCTGGCCTGGATGGCGGGGTGTCCTGTTATCATGCTGGTGGGATTTTCGGCAGTTTGGTATGAATTCCCGGAGGTTTATCGGGTCATGAATCCCCGCGTATGCAATGGCTGTTTCAATGATGTCCGTGTTCATTTCTTGCGGAAAATTTGCCCGTATCATGAGCAGAAGAGTCCGCATTATCTGGAGTGCCAGCGTCAGATTGCTCCGGTAATGGTGAAAAAAGCTATCGATCGTTGCCGGCAGGAGCATAAGAAGGAGTTGCTGCAATGAGAGAACATGCTTTGTCTTTAGCTGGGGAACAGCTAGTGCAACTGGCCATGGATGTGCATCAGCTTTCCGTCGCGAAGCTCAAAGCGCTGATGGAGCCGGCTTTTGAGCAGGCAGGTCTGCGCAAACAGCAGGCTGGGGCAGTGAAGTCAATATTGGTGTTGTTATTCGATGCGGTAGGCGATACGGTGCTAACGACAGGCTTTATGCGGGAGCTGCGACGCGCTTATCCCCAGGCGTATATTGCTGTGCTGGTGCGGCCTGGTGTGGCGGAGCTTTGGGAATTCTGTCCGTATATCAATGAACGTATTTTGTATGATGAGCGCCGCTTTCAAGAGAATCAGCGGGAAGCTTGGCAGGAGCTAGTGGCACTTGCAGAGGAGCATCTTTGGCCAAAGCAGTTCGATTTATGTATCTCAAAGCTTTGGGGCTGGGCGCAGCTGCGCAATGAAATCCGTCTGGTGGAATACTTAAGTGGCGCCAAAGAACGCGTGGATTTCAGCAATACAGTGTTCAATGTCTATGGAAACTTCGAAGCTAGGCCCGACTTTGCCGAGGAGTTGCTGACAAAATCACTCGTTAGTCCGCCAGAATACCTGCATGAGGCCGAGCGCATTTTTTATGTGCTGGAAGCCCTTGGGACTAAGCCTGGCGATACCAGCATGGATCTTTGGTATGGTGCGGTGGATAGCCTGCGGGCCAAGGCATTGTTGGGCTGGGAGCAGACGGCGGACGCTATCTATATTGCCGTAGGCCTCGGTGCGGGAACGCCAAACCGCAAATATCCGCCAGAGTTTTTGGCACGTGCGTTAAATGAGCTTGAGGGACGCTATCCTGCTTTGTGTTTCGTGTTGATTGGCGGGCCGACGGAACAGCAGGCGGCTGAGCAGTTGAAAAAGGCCTTGCCGCAGAGGCATGTGGTAAATCTTGCGGGCAGGACAAGCCTTCGGGAAACGGGCGCGGTACTCGACCTGTGTGCCATGTATATCGGCAATGACACGGGGACCATGCATATGGCGGCAGCTTTGCAGAAACCGGTACTGGCCTTTTTCCGCGATCCGCTGGACAAGGATGAATTCCTGCCAGGGGTATTCAGCGGTTTTCATCGCTTTGCGCCGTGGCAGGTTCCCTATATCGCTTTGCGCCCGGATAAGGCAATTGGGGCCTGCCAAGAGGAAATCATCTATGGCGGTTGCTGTGGCAAGACCGCGCATTGCATTGCGACTATTCCGCCCGAAGAAGTCGTGAAGGCATTTACTATGTTGATAAATAATTGTTGAGGTATGAAAATGAAGTGTCCTAGTATTTCGGTCATTGTGCCTGTATATAATTGCGAACGGTACATACAGGCATGCCTGCAAAGCCTGCTGGCACAGACGTTGCAGAATTTTGAACTCATCGTTGTCGATGATGCGTCGACAGACCGCAGCGGGGAAATCTGCGCGGCTATGGCGACGACTGACAGCCGTATAAGGCTTGTGCAGCTGCAAGAGAACTCCGGGGCCGGTATGGCACGCAATCGGGGAATGGAGACCGCCACAGGGCGCTTCTTGACGTTTGTGGATGGCGATGACGTTGTTGAACCAGAATATTTGAAGACACTATACGCGCAAGCAATACTGCATAATGCAGATGTGGTTTCAGGTGGTAGTCAGGAGTATCGCTTGCAGAAGGATGGCTCATACCTCTTGTATGATTTAGTACGGTTGACAGATTCGGTATGGATTATGCCAGAAAATGTTTTGTTGCGTATTGAGGCAATGCTGGAAAATCGAACTAATGTTGCGTCATGGGGCAAGCTTTATCGGCGGGAGCTTATCGAAAAATATCAACTGCACTTTGATGATATGCCAAACTTTGAAGACTGTCTGTTTAATTTTCTATGCCTTTATTATGCCAAACGCTATGTGTTTATTTCCGCCACGGACTATCACTATCATGTGCGGGAGCAGTCGTTGTCACGCGGACAGGATTTGTCTAAGATAAAGCAGTACTGGCTGTCGGGGATAAAGACATTATTGGCCTGCGAGCAATGGATGGCAGGGATGGAGCTTTTCCAGCAGAATCCGGAGCTCAAGCAGCGGATAAAAGCTTATTTTTTCGGCATATTCCTAAAGCGGCATATGCTGCCTGTCTCTAAGTGCTATTCCTTGGAACAAATCAATCAGGAAATCGGTCCATACTGTCAGGAATACTTTAAGGAACAGCAGGATTTTGTGATGTTATTGCTGGATTATTGTGTGATGCAACAATATCAGCTTAAGGATGAAGAAGAATGAAACCAATCGTGTTTTTTAGTGCTGCGCAAAATGAAATGAATGAATACCATCAGGCGCTGTTAGTCCGGCTGATGGAAAAGGCCGGCGAAGTCAAAGGGGAGACTGGCATCCTCGGGCTTAAACTTGACTTTAATTTTGGACTGCGTCTTGAAGTACCGGCTGGGGATTTTGCCGTCCGCGTGAGCGACAGTGAAAGCGGCCAGGTGTATTTTGAGGGAGAGGTCAGCAATCAGCTACTGGCTTCCATGGAAAAATATTATATTCCCTGGCAGGTAGAAGTCTATCAAAGTGGCAGCATGGTATTTGCGCATCGCCTGGATGTTACGGAGCAAACCGTATACTTCTATCTCGGCAATGCTTTGGGCGATATGCTGGCGGTTATGCCTTACGTTTTGGCCTTTCAAGAAAAATATCATTGCCGGGTTGTCTGCGAGCGGCAGGAAAATTTCGCGCCGCTGTTTGACGTCTGTTGGCCGCAATTTCCCATGGTGGAGAAACTGCCAGAAGATGCCTATGCGGCCTTTGTGCTGGGGATCTTTCAGGATGCGCCAATCTTATCGCCAACGGATGCGCGCTCGGTGCCGCTCACGCAGCTTGGCGGTGTTCTGTTGCATCTGCCGGTTGTGCCAAGGAAGTTGCAGCTTACGGCTGCGGGGCGGAATCCCTTAATAGAAGAGCCTTATGTATGTATTGCTACCCAGGCTTCGGGGGTCAATAAGTGCTGGCATTATCCGCAGGGCTGGGAAATCATCATCAAGCGGCTGAAACAGGCAGGCTATCGCGTGCTTTGCATCGATGGCGATCGGGAACTGCGACAGGGGAGTTATCATGTGGGGATTCCTAAAGGGGCCGAAGATTATACCGGACGGCGGCCGCTGGATGAACGCCTGGCATTGCTCAATGGGGCGGCCTGCTTCATTGGCGTGTCGAGCGGGCTTTCCTGGCTAGCCTATGCGGCAGGGACGCCGGTGGTGATGATCAGCGGCTTTACCCTGCCGTCAAATGAATTCTTTACGCCGTATCGGGTCATCAACTATCAGGTCTGTCATGGCTGCCATAATGACTTGCGCGTTGACGATAAGAATTATTTTTGCCCGTATCATCAGGGCACGGAACGGGAAATGGAATGTTCCATGGAGATAACCGCAGAACAAGTTTGGCAGCAGGTACAGAGGTGCCTGCTGGTTGGAGAATAATGTTATGAGAAAAACGAGCATTATAATACTTAGCTATAATACGCTTTCGTATACGCAGTTTTGTATCGAAAGTATTCGCGCTTATACGAGAAAAAATAGCTATGAGATTATCGTGGTAGATAATGCTTCTACGGATGGTTCGTTGGAATGGCTCAAGGAGCAGCATGAAATAAAGCTCATCGCTAATCCGGAAAATGTTGGCTTTCCAGCCGGCTGCAATCAAGGCATGAAGGCCGCCGCGCCAGGAAATGATTTATTGCTGCTCAACAGCGATACGATTGTGACGCCACACTGGCTGGATAATCTGCAGCAGGCACTTTACAGCGGGAAAGATATCGGCGCGGTCAGCTGCGTGACCAATAACTGCAGCAATGGCCAGTCGATTGCGGTGGATTACCAGACCGTAGAGGAACTGCAGCAGTTTGCAACAGGATACAACCACAGCGATGCGCAGAAGTGGTACAGCTGGCCAACATTGGTTGGTTTTTGCTTCCTGTTGAAACGCGTAGTATACGATAAGATTGGCGGTATGGACGAGCGTTACTCGCCGGGAAATTACGAGGATGATGACTATTCGTATACAATCCGTCAGGCAGGTTACCGGCTGCTTTTGTGCGCCGATACGTTTATCCATCATTTCGGCAGTGCCTCATTCAAGCAGGCACTAGATTCTGAGCAAGCCAAGGCCAGAAAGGAACGCTTTGCCAGAATCCTAGAGGAAAACGAAGCAAAATTCATGCAGAAATGGCAGGTATCGCCAGACCATAAAGTATTCCATGGGATTACGGATGTGCTGCAGCCAGAGGATGCAGGCAAGCATGTTCTGCTGGTACGCTGCAGTGTGGGTCTCGATTTGTGCAATTTGAAGCGCAAATATCCGCAGCTGCACCTTTCTGGAGTGGTACTAAATGTTGCGGATAAGGCGAACGCTGTGCAGGATTTTCCTATCCGCTATGTGCCCCAATGGGAAAATATCAGTGCTGCGATTCCCGCAAGGCAGGATATTATCCTGGTACTGGGCAATGTGCGGACGATTCCGGACAGCAAGCAGGTGCTGGAAAAACTTGCCCGGCGCTTAAAACCGCTGGGAAAACTCTATTATTATGATGATCAGCATTCGTATTGTGAGCAGCGCAATGTAGAGGATGCTTGAATACAGGGATGGTGATAGATATGCGGGCGATTGAGGATATACAGCAGGGCATCGCAGTTTATGAAGAACAGATAAAGCAAACGAAGGAATTTAATACGCATGATTTTATCCAGTATATGGAGCCGTATTTTGTGCGGCATGGGTATCGTACGGCAATGCCAGAATCGCCGCGGAACATCCTGATTATCCATGATGCGGGCGTGGGGGATTTCATCAATTTGTCGCCATGTCTGCGGGCTATCCGCCAGCATTATCCATTGGCACATATCGTGCTGGTGCTTTTTCCGCGGGCTTTAGCTTTGGCTGAGGCCTGTCCGTATGTAGATGAGGTCATACCGAATCTGCGTCAATGCGATTGGAATGATTTCCTATCGCTTTATGAATGGAATCAGGGATTTTGTGCAAAGCTTCTGCCCTATCATTTTGATTTGGCCTTTGTATTCCCACATTATGGCAGTGCGGTGCAGCTCGCGTATTTGAGTGGAGCTAAGGAGCGTGTAGCATATGATATCAGCCGTGTGCAGAAGTCAACATTTTGGCATGGTGACATACCGTATGATGTGGTGGAGCCGTTCATCAATCGGCCCGTATCATATCAGGAAAAAAATAGCCATTCCTGTGAACGGTATTTAGGCGTATTGGATGGAGCGTGGGGGGAAAGGGTAAACGATAGAAGTCTGGAAATATGGTGCCAGCCAGCGGACTTGGCGAAGGCAAAAGCTGTATTGGCTGACTGGATACAGGCGGCAACACCTCTTTATGCTGTAATCATGGGCGGACAGGGAGCATTTAATCACTGGCCGCCAGAAAAATATGCCGAACTTGTGGTGTGGCTGCTGCATGATTATCCGGCAATGCGTTTTGTATTGTTGGGCGGTGGTGCAGCGGATGAGCAGGAAGTGGCACGTTTCCTGACAGCTTATCGTGCTTTAGAAGGCGATGAAACAAAAATCAGGAATTTTGTGAGTTGCCTTACCTATTGTGAGAGCGCTGCGGTGATGGATTACTGTGAGGCTTATATTGGCAACGATACGGGGAATATGCATATGGCGGCTGCGTTGGATAAGCCCGTGCTGATGCCGTGTTGCTATCCAGCGGAATTTCCGATTGGTCCTGATGATGTGTCAGCAGTTTTTTATCCTTGGCAGGTACCGGCCGTATTCGTCCAGCCAGCAAATGCTTTGCCAGAATGCAGGCCGAAGCGTTCAGAACATGGCTGTTGTTCTATGAATGAGGCGCATTGTATTTGTCAGGTCGAAGTAAGAGCTATGCGCCAAGGTTTTGAAATCTTGCGTGAGCGGTGTCAGCGCGGAGAGAATAGTTTGTTATGTATCAATCAGGAGCAGGTGCTATGAGTCATAAGAAGTTAGTAGCAGTAGTGATTCCGGTTTATAAAGCTGAACCTACGCTTACAGACGTTGTAGCTATGCGGCAGCTGCGCAAAGTGCTGGGAAATTATCCACTGTACTTTATCCATCCGGAATCCCTGCAGCTAGCTTATGGAGAATTAGAAACAGGAATCGGTAAAGAAGCCTTTGCAGATATTTATTTCCAGAGCGTTACCGGCTATAGCGCCTTGATGCTCTCAGCAGAGTTTTATGACCGCTTTGCCGCTTATGAATATGTGCTGATCTATCAGCTCGATGCCTTCGTATTTTCTGACCGTTTGGCAGAGTTCTGTCGAAGGGGCTATGACTATATCGGTGCACCGGTGCGGCGGCTGACGCCGCTATGGCATGCAATCGGTGCGCGCGTAGGCAATGGTGGTTTTTCCTTGCGGCGCGTAGCGGCTTGCCGGGCAATGGTTCCCGTATGGCAAAGGTTGCAGGCCGAAGATCACCCTTGGAGCGGGGAACTTCTCGATTGTGAAGATGCGTTTTGGGGTTATTGCGGAAAAAATCCGCAGTTGGATTTTACGGTGCCGGATGTGAAAACGGCCTTGGAATTTGCGGTGCAGGAAAATATCCAGCATGCCTATCCGCGCATGCTGGCTGGTTGGCGGCCATTCGGCGCGCATGGCTGGAATAAGATGGATGCAGTTTTTTGGGAGCGTATCCTTGCGCGTGAGGGCTATCCTTTGAAGGGGCTTATCAGTAATGATTTTGGCCGCAGGGATATCGTGCGGAAATGGCAGGTGCACCAGCAGGCTAATCTGCCGCGTGTCTATGGCTGCTGGCAGCGGAAGGATTTTCGCGGTGCACTTGATTTGATGCTTGACTATTTGCAGCAGTATGACGAAGGGCATAAGACTTGGCAGCAGCAGACGTACGATTTATTCCAGCTTTGGCATATGGCTGAAGGGGATCGTGGGCAGGCTGGCATGATAAGTGACCTATTCCAGCAAACTGTCGAGGAGGGCATACGGCGTACGATTTCAGCAGGAAACTTTACGTCGTTACAGTTATGGTGGGGGGATCGGCTGGCAAAACGGCTGGAATCTCAGGTAAAGCATCGCACGGGTACTGCTCTGCGGGAAATGTTATTATTAGGTCATGAAGCTGAGCGAAGGGCAGGTCTGTAATTGAGGAGTGTAGGATAGAATGATTGATATTTGCTATGCGATAGCTGATGAGAAGGGGACGTATAGTAAGTTTCTGGGAACGTCATTATGGTCGCTTTGCGAGCAGCACGAGGAGAAGGATCTGCATATCCATCTGTTGCATGATGGGACGTTGCGGGAAGAAGAAAAGGTGAGGTTTCACCAGGCGGCCATGCATTTTGGCCAGCAGCTTTCGTTTTACAATGTGGAAGTGCTGGCAGCGGCGGAGCTTGACTATTTGCGGCAGGAATTACCTCAGGCTGGGGTATCGCGTTATACTTATGCGGCCTTTTACCGCTTGTTGGCGGCACGGTTATTGCCGCCAGCAGTGTCGCGGTTTATTTATTTTGATGCCGATACCGTAATTCATATGGATATCGCTGGTTTGTGGCAGGAGAGCCTGGAGGAATATCCGCTGGCTGCGGTAGCAGAGTATGATGAGGCAGGAGATCCGGCGGATAATCCGATGGTGGCAGCAGGCTGGCTGGATGGCCGTGATTATTTTAACTCCGGGGTATTGCTTGTAGACCGTGAGAAGTTTTTGGCGCAGGGCGATATCCTGCGGGCAGGCATCAAGCGGTTAAAACAGCTCGAAGGATTTGTGTTTTACGATCAGGATATCCTCAATGCATATTTTGCTAACGGCTATAAACATTTGAATATTGCCTATAATGCGTTTGTGCCAGCTTTGCAGTTTCGTAAAATCCAGCAGTTGGTACCCGCAGTTTATCATTATGATGCGGGAAGTCTCGGTTTGCGGGAAGACGACGTCTATGATCGGCTATTCTATACGATGTTTTCCCAGACGCCATGGTGCGACGAAGACTTCCTCTATCGTTGTTTTGCGCAGATGGAGCGGCAACATGATATCGATCTGGAGCTGGCGCGGCAGGTATTCAGCGTTGCCAGTCAAAGGCAGCGGATATTTTGCGCCAATGAAGCCTCACAGAAAGCGATTCAGGAACTTTTCAATTTGGGAGGGAAGGATCGTTACCTTACGATGCGCAGTGATATGGATTGGGCGGGACGCCTGTGCCAATATGAGCGCGTAAGTCCTGCGGGACGCAGGCTCTACATCTTGTTTTCGGGACAGTATGAGAAAATAAAGCAGGAACTTTTAGCGGCAGGTTGGCAGGAGGGGCAGGATTTTATGGATGGTTGGCTGCTTCTGCCGGAGAAATACAGCGGTCATCTTTTCCGTTCACCAGCACTGATCCGTAATCTATAAACTGAGGAAAGGATGATCATGATGCAGATAGCGGTAATCTCGATGGTACGCAACGAAGCGGATATCATCGAAAGCTTTGTGCGCCATGCCGCAAGTTTTGCGGATAAACTTTATATAGTAGACCATGCCAGTACGGATGGTACCTATGAGATCTTGCAGCAATTAGCAGCAGAGGGCTTGCCGCTCACTGTGCAGCAGTTTTCCGAATCGGAGCAGGCACAGGCTGAGGTCATGACAGACCTGATGGAGCAGGCTTTTGCGGCGGGGAGAGACTTTGTTCTGCCGCTTGATGCCGATGAATTCCTGCTGCCGGATGGGGAGCAGGATATGGGCTGGTGTCGCGAGGCGCTGCTTTCCGTTTGTACGCCATCTGATATTTATCAGCTGCCATGGGTTACTTATCAGACTGTAGAAGAATATCATGGACAGCAGTTTATCCTGGCAATGGAAAGCCAGCGGGAAAGCCAGTCTGAAGAACTCGGGAAACTTCTCTTGGGGCGTGAGGCTTGGGAAAAGACAGGTTTCCGTCTGAGCCAAGGCAATCATCATGCTCTGCTTCCGGCAATCGACGGTTTGCAGCGGTTGAAGCCGCTGCCGCTAAATGGTGTGCATCTGGCCCATTTTCCCTGGCGCAGCAGCGAGCAGGCCGCGTCAAAAGCCGCAGTGGGGTGGCTGGCCAATGTGGCCAAATACTCACGGCAGACGAACCTGGCCAATCATTGGCGGCAGGGGTTCTATCGGTTGCTGGCAGGCGAGAAAACGAGCCGCCCGTTGTTAAAGCAAGGCCAGATTGTGCGGCTGGCACCAGCCTGTAAGGCGCTGCAGCTTTCGTATACGAGGGCACAGAGCGGCGAAGCCGTGCTGCTTCGCAATGTCCTGCTGGCGGCCGAACAGCTGGCCAATGCTTATAGTGAGCAGCAGGCTGCCAGTGAACAGCATAAGGTATCGCTCCTGCTGCCCTATATTGGAGAGCAGGAGCCCTTTCAGCAGTCCTTTGCCAGCGTGGTGGCGGAGGATTATCCGCAGGTGAACCTTATCGTATTCCCGTTGGGAGAAACAGCAAGTCGTGACGATTGGCTGCTCGGATTCTTGGAAGAGCAGTCGGAAAAGACCACGAAGGATATTATCTATCTGCAGGAGCAGGGAGATATTCTCTGGAAGGATTTATGGGAGTCCGCAGATGGTGAATTCATCCAATGGGTGTTCCCTGGCGATATTTTAGCGAAGCATAAAATACAGCCGATGGTTACGACGCTGGCGCGTCATGGCAATATTGATTTCGTGCTGACGAATAGTCTGGATTATCCTGCTTTGCAACCGGCAAAAGAGCGGGGAACGCTGGTGGATTTGCAGCTGCCGGACGGTTTTGCCATTGGCGATGGCAATGTCTATCGGCAATATCTGCAAGAGCACCAGGCACTGTTGACGGGCGGCTTGTCCGCGCCTTTGTTCCGGCGGCAGACGATGCAGCGGTGCGATTTTGGCCGGAAATTCCTGCAGGACGGAGAGCCGCAATGGCAGGCGTTTTGGCAGGCCGTGCTTCAGGATGCCATCATTGGCGCGATGGATACTCCGTTGGTGGAAATGCATAGTCAGCTGTAGAGAGGAGTTGGCAGGATGCACTTATGGCCGGTATTGTATTTTTATTCGGGCGTGAAGGATTTTACCGCCGAAGACAGCGGAATCTTTGTCCGTTATGATGAATTGGCAGGGATGGTCAAGGGCGACACGGGCATTGAAGGACTAAAACTCGATTTTAATGCCGGTGTGAGGGTGGCAGTTCCTGCTGGTGATTGGCAGGTCAGGATTACCGATGCGGACAGCGGGCAGGTGTTTTTCGATGGACAAGCATCGGAAACGGTACTTATTTCGATGGAGCAGTATTTCATTCGCTGGCAGATTGAGGTGAAAAAGGCAGGGCAGCTGGTCTTTGCGCATACCTATGATGCGGCAGGGCAGACGGTTTGCTTTGTTTTAGAAGGCGATGTGCTCGGCGATATCATCATGCTGCTGCCCTACCTCCGGGCCTTTGTGCAGCAGTGGAAATGCCGTGGCGTGATTCTCGATAAACCGGCATTCCGCGAAATCCTGGCAAACTACTATCCGGAATTTACCGTGGTGGAAGAATTCCCCGAAGATGCCTATGCGACCTATCATATCGGTGCCTTTCAGACACCGCCGTTTTTGATGCCGGACGACAGCCGGTCTTTGCCTGTTTCGTATATCGGCCGGGAATTGTTGGGGCTGTATCGGGCGGCAGAGAATGTTATCTATGAGCCAACCCAGCCGCGGGCGATAGGGGAGCCCTATGTCTGTATCGCGGTGCAGGCTTCGGGGGCACGCAAATGCTGGCTGCATCCGCAGGGCTGGGAGCAGGTTGTGGACTATCTGAAACAACTTGGCTATCGGGTCATCTGCATCGACCGCGAGCGGGCAACCAACAGCGATGGCCTGCATATTGAGATGCCCGCAGGGGCCGAGGATATGTCTGGGGCTTACACGTTGATGGATCGCGTCAATATGCTGGCCTATGCAGACTTTTTTATTGGCCTATCAAGTGGCCTGTCGTGGCTGGCCCATGCAGCTGGGTGCCCAGTGGTGTTGATTGGCGGCATATCGCTGCCCTATTCGGAATTCGATACGCCCTATCGGGTGCAGAATCGGCAGGTTTGCCATGGCTGTTATAACGATTTGCGCGTGGACTGGCGGGAGGATAAATGTCCCTACCATAAGGGAACCGCGCGGGAATACGAATGCTCAAAGAAAATTACCCCACAGCTGGTCATCGGGACGATCGAACGGTTATTGCAAGATCGTGTATCATATGGAGAGATAGAAGGGTGAAGGCAATGAAAGATTTCCTAACGATGGTCAAGAAACTGTATCATCGCAACTATGAGGATTCGATGGAGGCAATCAAGGAACAGCAGATTCCCTGTGCGTATTTTTATCCTATGGAACCATTCGCGTCCGGTAATATCGACGCAGTGCGGGAATGGGGCATGAACGTAACGACAATCTGCACTTGGGACAAAAACGTTGGCGAAATTAATTATCCTGCTTGCCGTGTCGTGGGGCTTAAAGAATTCCTGTCAGACCCGCGCGAAGTGAAAATCATGCTGCTGCATCCGCAGATGTGGCTGCCCGTGCTCGATAAGGTACTGGCCCCCTTGGGCGTGGATTCTATCAACCTGGGCCATTTGCAGGACGCAATCAATATAAGGGATTTTATCTTTGATAATTTGCCACGGCTTTATGAGACCTATGCCTGCCTTGGTCAGGAAGAATCGAAAAAGTCCTATCTGGCGGCGATTGCCGGCAATGTGTCCTGGCAGATCCGGGACTATCACTTTGCGCCGGAACCGCAGTATATGCTCGAAAGCTTTATCCCGCAGGAAGATGACATTGCGATTGACGGCGGTGCTTATGATGGCGGTACAGCAAGATTGTTTGCCTCGCTCGGGGCGAAAGTCTATGCCTTTGAGATGGATAGGAGAAACTATGAAGTCTGCCAGGCCAAAGCCGAGCAATACGGTTTTGTGGTCGAAAATATGGGCCTTTCCAATGTGGAGGCCGATGCGCATTATAACAGCGGTGGCACCGCCAGCTGCAAGCTGGACCATGGTGCCGAGAAGGCACACTTTATTTCCGTCGATGCGTATGTCGAGCGGGCAAACCTTCCGCGTGTGGATTATATCAAGCTCGACGTCGAAGGGGCTGAACGGGAGGTTCTAGAGGGCGCGGCGGCCTCCATCCTGAAATGGAAGCCAAAGATGGCTATCAGTGCCTATCATCGTCCCTATGATCTATGGGATTTGCGCGAATACGTCTCCGCACTTTGCCCAAGCTACCGCTTTGAATTCCGTCACTATCCCATAGACGTCACGGATTACTGGCTCTCGGAACAGGACAAGGCGTTGCTGCGGGAATATGGGCTGGGGTATAAGATTCCCACGTCCTGCGAGACAGTGCTGTATTGCTGTTCCTAAGAAATAAAAGGGAATGGCCGGGCAATTGTCGAATGTATAAAAGATAAGACATAGTATGTACAAGAGGTGAAGAAGGATGTTGGGATGGAGCCAGAAACGTCAGCTGGTACAACAATTGAAGACAGCGGCAATTGCCATGGGGAGTCTGCGGCGGGTAGGACGGGAACCAGGCACAGAGCTCAGGGACATCCTGTCAAGTACTGATGACTGTTGCCGGTTGCAGCTGAGTGCGGAACGGTATGATTTTTATCATCAGATTTTTGATGGGCTGCTTCAGGTTTTAGGGAGAGACTGGCAACAGATGGCGGCAGCAGAGCGCAAAGAATCCAGTGCACTCTGCCAGGATATTCTGGATGTTGCCATCAAGGCGATGCAGAAGGAAAAATGCCGCCGGATTATTTTATTCATGCCGTATAAGGCTTCTATGTGGGACAGCCTAGAAAGTGTCTGGCTGGCAGCTGAGGCCGATGAATCCTGTGAAGCTTATGTGATGCCGATTCCCTATTTTGAACGGAAGACGGACTATACCTTTGGCACGATGCATTACGAGGGAGCTTTGTTCCCGGATTATGTGCCAATTCTCGACTATCAGCATGTAACGCTGGCGGAAATGCATCCAGAAGTAATATACATCCATAATCCCTACGATAACGGCAATATGGCGACAAGTGTGGCGCCGCAGTACTATTCGGAAGAATTGAAGAAATATACGGATATCCTGGTCTATATTCCCTACTTTGCGACTGCAGGCGGTATGGGGGATGGGCAGCGATTCTGCTTTGCCTATCAGAATGTGGACTATATTATCGTGCAGGCGGAATCACTGAAGGAATTCTATGATCCGCAGGTCGATCGGGCCAAAATCCTGCCGCTTGGCTCCCCAAAGTTTGACCGGATTGTCCGGATTTGCAAAGAGCGGCCAGAGCCGCCAGCAGCGTGGAAGAGCCGGCTGGCGGGAAAGACCGTGTATTTCTATAATACCAGTTTGGCGGGGATGATTAACAATCCGTGGGCCTTCCTGAAAAAGATGGAGTACGTATTCCGTACCTTCGAAAAACATCCGGAGGCCTGTCTGCTATGGCGGCCGCATCCGCTATTGGAGACGACATTCCGCTCGATGCGTAAGGACTTTTTGCCATTCTTCCATCAGCTCAAACAATACTACCTGGAGCATCAGATTGGCATCTACGATGATACGCCGGATATCGATACGGCAATCGCTTGGTCGGATGTCTATATCGGTGACTCGGGCACCAGTGTGACGTCACTGTTTGGTGTGGCAGGAAAGCCGATGTTTATTTTCAACAATCTCATCGACCGGCTGCCGGAACCTGAAGATTGGCGTGGCAATCTTAATCTGACCGATAACTTGAAATGGATTGTGACCGGAAACAATGACTTGTTGTGGTCACCAAAGATGGATGGTCAGTATGAGTTTTACTGCAACTTGTCGGCATATACAAGCGGCGCTTATTATGGACGCGTCTTTGAGACAGAGGACTATGTGGTGATTTGTCCGGCCAATGGCCAGGAAATACTGCTGGTGGCTGACCATCGCGTCGTGCGGCGGATTCCGCTGCACGATCGTTGCAGTACTGCAGCACGCTTTGCTGGAGCATGGCAGATTGGCCCATATATTTTCTTGATACCCATCCGTTATCCGGCGATTGTCCGTTATGATATAATGAATGGCCAGCTGGACTATATCGATGGCTATGCAGACGTCATAGCCCAGGAGGTAGATGGCAGCTGGACCGTAGGCGGCAGTTGTGTATGGCAGGATATGCTCGCTATTGCATCACCGACTGATGGCCGCATCCTGCTGATTGATGCGGTGACCTTGCAGGTGGAACTTCTCAATCTGGATGAGCAGGATGAAAATGGCTGCTTGGTACTGATGCCGGATGGCGAAGAAATCTGGTGCCTGCCGCGCAAGGGCTATACCATCCGCTGCTGGAATCCGCGTACGGGAACGATAAAAGTCTATGCGGATGTGCCGGAGAATTTCCACTCGGAGCATGTGCCGCTGAGGTTTGAATGTGAGATGAATCCTTGGAGCAGTCTGACGGTAGCAGGCGATACAGTTTATCTGGCACCATTCTGGGGCAATCGCTTCTTGAAGCTTGATAAGAGCACCGGTGAATTTTCGGAGTGGCAAGTACCGTTCAAGGCAACTTGCCGGACGGATAATGGCTATCTGCCGGTTTGGGGCTGTGCAGGTTTCCTGGATAAGGAAAAAATCTATTATATCCCCGAGCGCCGTGTCTATCGTTTTAATGGGCGGACCAATCAGTTCATCGAATATCCGCTGGCACTGGAACCAGCGAGCCGGCAGAAATTGCGAAAAGGGTTCGGCCGTATTTCGGAGTGGTTGCGGTATGGCTGTCTTGAGGATGCGTACAATACACTGGAGGATTTCCTGCAAAGAGGTTTTGCGGAGCAGGGCTTTTCGCGCAGTGCTCAGCTGGAAGCATACAGTGAGATTGCCGCGCATATCGATGGTACGGCAGGAATTGCTATCCACCAATATATCTCGGAACAACTTGATGCGAAAAAAGGAGGCGAGAGGTAATGAAAAAAGTCATAACATACGGTACCTTTGACCTCTTTCATGAAGGCCACTACCGGCTGCTCAAACGAGCTAAGGCATTGGGCGACTATCTGATTGTCGGTGTTACCACGGAGAGCTTTGACGAGGCACGAGGCAAGCTGAATGTTGTCGATTCTTTGATGACGCGCATTGAAAATGTCAAGAAAAGCGGCTTTGCCGATGAGGTCATCGTGGAGGACCATATCGGCCAGAAGGTTGAAGATATCCAAAAATACGGGGCGGATATCTTCGTGCTGGGGTCAGACTGGACGGGAAAATTCGACTATCTCAAGGATTTCTGCGAAGTCCGTTACCTCGAGCGTACTAAGGGCATTTCGAGCACGATGAAACGCACGCATAATCATAAAATCATCCGCATGGGCCTCATCGGCAGCGGCCGCATTGCGCGGCGCTTCGTGCCCGAGGCAAAATACGTCAGCGGCATGGAGCTCACGGGGGTATTCAACCCGCATATCGAAAGTGCCAAACGCTTCGCGGAGGAGATGGAGTGTGAGTTCTACACGGCTGATGAAGAAGAATTCTACGAACATGTCGATGCCGTAGACATCTGCGTGCCGCATGAGTTCCACTATATCTATGCGAAAAAGGCGCTGGAACATGGCAAGCATGTGCTTTGCGAAAAGCCGATGACGCTGAAAAAGACCGAGGCTGAGGAACTGTTTGCGCTGGCCGAGGAGCGCGGGCTGGTGCTTATGGAGGCCATAAAGACGGCCTATACGCCAGGCTTTATCCGCCTGCTGTCGATGGTACAGAGCGGTGTTATTGGCGAGATTCGCGATGTAGAATCCTGCTTTACGCGCATATTCCCCAAAGACTCGATGCGCGAGCTCACCAATGCCGAACATGGTGGTAGCTTCACCGAGTATGGCAGCTACAATCTGCTGCCCATCATTAAGCTGCTCGGTAAGGATTACCAAGATATCCGCTTCGAGTGCTTTAAGGCAGCAAATGGCGTTGACCTCTATACCAAGGCTTATTTCCGCTACCCGCATAGCATGGCGACGGCTAAAACCGGCCTCAAGGTAAAATCTGATGGTCATCTGCTGATTTCGGGGACGCGTGGCTATATCTTTGTGCCCGCGCCGTGGTGGAAGACGACGGAATTTGAAATTTGCTATGAAGATTTCACGCAGAATGAAAAGGTCTATACCAAGTATTTGGGGGATGGCCTGCGCTACGAATTAAGTGATTTTGTCTCGGCCATCAACGGCAATCCGCGTGGCGGCTTTAAGCTCACGCGGACAGACTCCATTGCCTTTGCCGATATCATGGAGAAATTCCTGGCCTGGCGCAAACAGACCAGAATCGAGGAAGGAACAGTTATCGTATGAAATTTTGGGCACACCGCGGCTGTAGCCAGCGCTATCCGGAAAACACGCTGACCGCTTTTGAAAAAGCCGCCGAACTCCATAAACATGGACTGACGGGGATAGAGCTGGACATTCAGCTGACAAAAGATCAGCAAATGGTTGTATGCCACGATGAACGCGTCGATCGCACCACCGATGGCATTGGCAATATCCGTGATTTTACCTTACAGGAATTATCCTGCCTGCATATCGCCACAGGAACGCCGAAGGTCGAACATATACCGACGGTCGAGGAAGTATTTGATTTGCTTGCGCCGTATATCCAAGCAGGTCTGCAGGTAAATATCGAGATAAAGAACAATGTTTATCACTATCCAGGCATTGAGCAGAAAATCGTCGAATTCATCCAAAAGCGTGGGATAGAAGACAACATCGTCTACTCGAGCTTTTATACCAAGAGTTTGGAAGTAGTACATAATCTCTCGCCTGCCGCTAAGCTGGGCATACTCGATGTCAATGCTTCAGACTGCTTGTTCAAGCAGAAAAACTTTCCTGGTGCCGCCATTCATCCCTTCTGGCGGGCAATGGATCGGACTCGTGAAGAACTGACCGGTCAAATAGTCCGCGCATGGTTCACCGGCCACCTGTATCCCGAAAAGCCGACAGGGACGAAACTTGACTTGTCAAAACTAGAAGCTCAAGGCATAACAGATATATTCATCAACGAGCCGGAGGCGTATGTAAGGAATGATGTTGTAGCTTGACAGAGTAGTGTTATTATGCAATAATGAAAGTACGAAAAGAAAACACAGATACAAGAAGCCCCTTGGCAACCTCTTACCTTCGCCAAGGGGCTTTTTGCGTGTCTATAACATATCACTTATGTAGCATATGTTTGAGTAATTCGAACAGAATACTAGCAATAAGAGATGCTAAGACACTCACGAAAAAAGAAAACACAGATTCACCTCCTTTTCAAGAGGCTGTATCTATTGTCTATAAAATATCATAAAAAGTCAACTGATTTTTATATTGGTTAATAAAGGCATGAAGAAATGATTTTTATTGAGCAATAGAATGAAAAAATATATAATTATAATATAAAATAGCGAAGGAGGCGGAACTGCGGCAAATTGCTGCCAATGGATTTGAGCTTCTAGGCATTCAGTTAAGTGAGGAAATGCTATCCTACATTGCGGAAGAAAGTGCGACATCGCCGCAGCTCATGCAGGAGAATTGCTCTAATCTCGCTTATCTAGTGGGTATAATAAATT
This sequence comes from Selenomonas sp. ND2010, assembly GCF_000702005.1. Taxonomy (GTDB): domain Bacteria; phylum Bacillota; class Negativicutes; order Selenomonadales; family Selenomonadaceae; genus Selenomonas_A. The sequence continues at coordinate 104,544 of NZ_KL370847.1, forward strand.
GGAAGCAATCTCATATGATGATATCCGGGCCGCCTTTGCGGAAACCTCGTATCATTATCCGAATTATGCCGATGTAGTAAATAATGTATTAAAGGGGCCTAGTAAGGGAAAGAGCCGCAGAAAAGAATATACCTTTGCCGATGGCCGGACTGGGGATATTTATCGGTTGTTGCTGTTAGCTATCTGTGAAGACCCGCCAACATTGAAATTAACGGTAGATGAAATCAAGGAAAGGCTAGCAAAATTCATTGGTCAAAGCCAGCTGCCTCCGACACCTAACTTGAGTAAGAATATTGGTCATGCTGAAGCGATTATCAAGGAATCTGTACTTGAACCAGATACAATAGATTGGAAAGAGGGAACATTGTACATTCTAGATCCGTTTTTGCTATTCTATTTGCGGTGGGAAGATGGTTGGAAAAAATGCGATAAATGCAAAATCACTAATAACGCACAGTCGTTTCAGCAGAAGGAGACTACACTATGAAGATTTTAGTGACAGGGGGCGCAGGATTTATTGGTTCCCATTTGGTGCGCCAACTATTAAAAGAAAAAAATGAAATAACGGTATTGGATGATGTGAGTTCCGGGTCTTGGCAGCATTTGCAGGGCTGTAAGGAAAAGTGCGATTGCTGGGAAATGGATGTCAGGAGTAAGAACGCTAGAGAGAAGATTGAGACGGCATACTTTGACGTTATCGTGCATTTGGCCGCTCAGACTATGGTGGATGTATCCATAAAAGATCCTGAGCTTGATGCATCAAAGAACATAATGGGGACAGTTAATATTTTGGAGGCAGCCCGTAATAGCGGTGTAAAACGAGTGATTTTTTCTTCTACAGCAGCTGTTTATGGTGATGTGACTGAGGATAAGTTGCCTATCCGGGAGAATGAAAAACTTACGCCGATGTCTTTCTATGGTTTAACTAAGATAACTGTAGAAAAATATCTGCAGCTTTATCATGAGCTGTATGGTTTGGATTATGTTGTTTGCCGATTCGCAAATGTTTATGGTGAGCGTCAAGGTGACCGTGGTGAAGGCGGAATTATCAGCATATTTGCCAAACGCATCGCATCTGGTCAGAATATTACGATTTATGGTGATGGCACGCAGACCCGAGATTTCGTGTATGCAGGTGATATCGCACGTGGTATTTGCAAAGCGATAACTACGACGAATGTAAATAATATATACAATTTAAGTACGCAGACCGAAACAAGCTTACTGGATTTGGTACGGGTTATGAGTGAGGTTTCTGGGAAGAAACTTATTCCGAAGTTTGGGCCAGGACGCGAAGGTGATATTTATCGTTCAATACTTTCGAATGAAAAGGCTATGCGCGGATTAGGATGGAAACCAGAGGTATCACTGCAAGATGGCTTGAAGCGAACGATGGAATTTTTTTAAAAGAATAGTTGATAGGAAAAACGTTAAAGTGTAATCATTGAAACATGAGTATTTCTATTTGCGGAAATTCAAGACTGTAGAGAAGCTAAAATATGGTGTTTACCAGTTCATTTATGGAAAATACAACCGTAAGCGGACATATTCTTATAACGGTGGACTAACCCCTTACGTTACGCAAGGGGAAGTATGAAAAAATATCACTAAGTGTTACAATGTTGCTTGACCATTACGATTAGCTCAAAGCATATATAATAGATGAAAGCCGTGGAGATAAGGTGTCTCCACGGCTTTCATTTGAATCATTTACTGCGTAGTCTAAAGAACTTTACAACTTTGAGAGGAGAATTTCACGCAGTTCGTTAGGAATGTTAAGGATGTTCATGGCTTCTTGGGCACTTAGATGCTGAGCCGCCATCAAATTGCGGACTGCCGTCAGTAACCCGTCTATGCGTCCCTCGGCAAGTCCCTCGTTTAATACTTCGTTCATGATTTCACACATCTTAGTCACCCCTTTATCATTGGTCTTGTAGAAACGGACTCGTTCTGCCAATTCAGGATAGTACATATCGTCGGCATTGGTACAGTGAAAATCATGCATTAACCGGCCGAGTGGATAATCGATGGATTGGCACGCGGTATTTACGTAGATGATATCAGCACCATCATGGAACATAGAATGTTCCATCTCGTGAATGGTTCGGTGAATATGGTAGATTGGTTTAGCGCCCTTTAAAATATCGTGTTCGGTAATGAATATTACGCAGGTTTTTGGCAAATCTTTCCAATGGGTATTTTTCTGTACCTCCATAGCATCAAGTAAACTGCTGTTATAACGGGCTCGAAGAGGCACAGCTCCAGTATCGCTTCGTTGTACTTCAAAATCGTAGGCGACTCCCTCGTTGTCTTTGGCAAATACATCAAAACGAACTTCACGCCCGTAAAGATTGGGAACGGTATTTTGGGTCACCATATCTACAATCTTTAAATCATTACGTACCTTGATGATACGCAGAAGCAATTCCATTCCTTTTGGATACCCGTCGAAACAACTGTTGAAAAAGGTATCATCCAACAATTTGAAGCGCTGGATGCGTGCCAGGTTTCGTTGTCGGCGCAACGCGTCTTGTGATAACGTTTTAGACACCTTCTTTCTTAATTATAGAAAAATGCAGGAAGTGTTGCAAGAGTAATGTTTTTATAAAACTTATGTTCTTATATATATTATATCATAAGGCAAACATAAATTCTATAAAACAGAAAGTATACATAAGCGTTTCCTGCTGAGATGAGATAGGAGGCGATGAATACAAAAGAAGGAGAAAAAGGCTGGAAGTCGAATATATTTATTATATTGTAGGAAGAGAGGACGAAGGATTTTGAAGCTATCAAAAGAGGACAGATATATACGTCGCCGCTTGCGACAGGGAAGGAAGCAGGCGCGGGAATTTTATTATTGCCGCAAGTATCCCATCGATCCCAAGAAGATAGTTTTTACCACCATTGAAGGAACAACCGGCTTTTCCTGCAATCCGAAATACATTGCCTTGGAACTGTTGCGCCGCCGGCAGGATTTAGATCTTGTCTGGCTTGTCGATGATATGAGCAAGGAATTTTCAGCCGGCATTCGCAAGGTAAAGAATACACTTAAAAATCGTGCCTATGAACTTTCAACGGCGGCTGTCTGGGTGGATAATAGCCGCAAACAGCTCGAATGCCGGAAAAGGCCAGGGCAGTTCTATTTGCAAACCTGGCATGCAAGCATTGCCATAAAGCCGATAGGCCTTGAGCGTGGGGCGTCATTCTCGAAGATTGCCCGAATGGTAACAGAACATGATTCGCGTATGATTGATTTGTTTGTCACTAACTCTGCCTGGGTGGAAGAACATGCAGCGCTCGGAATGCTGTATCATGGAGAAATGATACGTACCGGCTCAGCTCGGGTGGATGCACTGATTAATGATAGAGACAATATCCGGCGCAAATTTCGCGAAAAATATGGTTTAGCTAAAGATACAAAGATTGCAATGTACGCGCCGACATTCCGAAGCGGGAGTCAGGGGACAGAGCGCGATCCGGCTATGCAAAATAAGATGCCAGATTTCAGAATGTTGAAGGAAGCTTTGGAAAAGCGCTTCGGCGTCAACTGGGTAATTGTTCTGCGGCTTCATCCGCAGCTGACGGCCCGTCATATATCGTTAGGATTGACAGACAAAACAGGAACCATAATAGATGCCAGCCGTGAGGAAGACATGTGCGAGACTTTGGGCGCAGCAGATTTCCTGCTGACAGACTATTCTGCGTTGGCTTTTGATGCGGCGTTTATGAACCTGCCGGTTTTTTTATATGTCTATGATTTAAAAGAGTATATCAAGGAGCGGGGACAACTTAGTTGGAATTTAGAGGGGCTGCCGTTTCCTTATGCAGAAAATATGGATGAACTGTGTAGGCGAATGAATAGCTTTGAACTGGAAGGTTATAAAAAAGCATTGCAAAAATTGTGGAAAATTACCGAACTAAAGGAAGATGGACAAGCATCTAAGCAAATTGTAGATATTATTGAGGAAACGCTGAAGGGATAGTATAAGCAGAGTGACATTGCTGGGAACTATGTTATTTAAGACTTTTCAAAATGTCTTCTAGCAGAAAAATGGTGATTGGTAAAAGGCACTAAATAAGAGTTGGTAATTATTACAGTTTTATGGCTTTTTAACAGGAGTATGGAGAGTAAAACTGTTTAGATGATGTAGGTAAATAGTTTTTTTATAATATGAAGGTAAATATGAATATTTTATCAGCAAAAAAGAAATTTAAATATGCAAGACAAAGCGGTATGGTTTGTTGTTTAATTGTTTTTTTTTTTTGATAGATTTGAAAATGTTTTGATCAAATTATCTGTTTAGATGTGGAAAATTGATTCATGTTATTAACAATTATAACGTGTTTAGTGAGGGAATAATGGATAATATACAGTGGCATGGATTAGATGCTTTTTTTGAGCACTTAAAGGATAAACGGGTATTCCTCTTTGGTGCGGGAATTCAAGGAGAAAGAATGGGGAAATTCATGCTGGATAAGGGCTTATTCTCCAATATGATCGGATATATTGATAATAAAAAACATGGCTCGGTATTAAAGTTAGATAGCGCACAAATAAATATTTATTCTATAGATGATGTTGCTAGTAGAATGACTGATAATACAGTCATTATTATTACGGCTTTTTCTCACAATGAAATCTACAAGCAGCTAGAAAAATGTGATTTTTATCACAGGATAGAGGTTTATTCCTACGCAGAGTTGGCACATAATGTATTTATAAATTCTGACTACTCGAGAATCGTCAAAGACTATACTTATCCGGTAATACCAAAAAAAATCCATTATGTTTGGGTCGGTGGGGAGAAACCTAAGGAAGTTGTCGATAATATTAGTAATTGGAAAAAATACTGTCCAGATTTCGAAATTGTAGAATGGAATGAAAAAAACTATGACATGAATAAAATTACATACCTAAGAGAAGCATATGAGTCAAAATTGTATGGATATGTTCCTGACTATTTGCGTTTAGATGTTTTATATAAATATGGGGGAATATATTTAGATACAGATATCGAATTAAAGAGATCATTAGATGAATTACTATATCAAGATTGCTTTGGTTGTGTGGATTCAAGTTTAACGTTAAATTTAGGTTCGGGATTTGGTGCTAAGCCTGGGTGCGAAATTATTCGCAAATTTAGAGACTATTATAATTCGTTACATTTTCGTAATAGTGATGGAAATATAGATAGACGCAGTTGTAATTCTCATCAGTATGAAGTATTGAGAAAATTGGGGTATAAGACAAGCGATAAATTCCAGTGCTTTGAAGGAATGAATATATATCCAGCAATATTTCAGGGGCGTGATTATTTGAATGAAGAGTCTCGTGTTAATAAAAAAACATTCTGGATTCATTGGGGAAATTTATCGTGGTTTAGCAAATCGATTAGAAAAAAGACAGTTGATTGATGGTAGAGATGGGGGATATTAGTGCGGGAATCATATAGTCAGAAAAAAGCAGTTTTAGATAATATTAAAAGTGAATATATCAGTGCTGTTAATAATTATATGAAACAAGACTATAGTATAGTTGTATATGGAGCTGGTATGTACGGAATGAAGATATGTCAGATGTTGAGAAATAATAATATTCCGATAGCAGCAATCGGCGTAACAAATATAAAATATAATCGTGATAAAATGTTCGGAATTCGAGTACATACAATAGATGAATTGGTAAATAGAAGACAAAAATACGTTTATTTATTAGCAATAAAGCCATCGGCACAAAAAATATTAGAAGATGAAATGAATAGTAGAGGGGTAAATTCATATATTAAATTACCTAAATATGCAGAAGAACTTTTTGATGAGACGTTTTTTCGTCCAGTTATTGAAATAACTCCACGGATTGGGTGTAGTGTTAATTGTCATTTTTGTCCACAGGAATTGTTTTTGAGAACATATAATAAACTAAATCGTGATTGTAAAAAGGAAATGAGTATAGATGATTTTAAATACTATGTAGATAAAACACCAGAGGATTGTATAATAGATTTTTCGGGGTTTGTTGAGCCGTTTTTAGCACATGATGGTGTTGAAATGATCAAATATGCTTATGAAAAGGGACGAGATATTCGACTGTTTACTACTTTGGTTGGATTAACATTGGAAGGCTTTAAACAAATTGAAGATATCCCTTTTAAGTTTGTGGTTTTACATATACCGGATGTAAAGAAATATGCTAATATACCATTAACGAAAGAATATTTTGAAATACTGCAATATGTAATTTTGAAGAAAAAAAAGGATGGTATGCCATTTGTTGACATGGCTAATTGTCAAGCAGAACCTAATCCAGATGTTGTAAAATTGATTGAGAATCGCTTCCCTATTTCCTGGCAATTGATTGATAGAGCTGGAAATTTGGAAGGAGATGAATTACAGTCTGTAGTGGCAAATGAAAATAATATTTATTGTACACGAGCATTAAATATGAATCATAATGTATTGTTGCCTAATGGAGATTTGTTACTGTGTTGTATGGATTTTGGTATGAAACGTGTATTAGGAAATTTAAAAAGCCAAGATTATGAAGAGGTTTTAAGAGGTATAACAATGGGCAAGGTTATAGAAGAAAATAAAAATGAAGGAGACTTACTTTGCCGTAAATGTGTATATGCTCAAAGTTTTGATATATAATATAAAAAATAGAGTTTGTGGCGTGTTTTATTGAGAGTGATTTTGCAATGCAAGAGTATACGTTTTTATTCCCGTTCGAGAAAATTAGAGCGAAGTCGGATGTTTTAATATACGGAGCTGGAAATACAGGTATAGAATATTTAAAACAAATAAAAATCACAAATTATTGTAGAGTTATTGGCTTTGTGGATAAAAATGCTGCTAATATAAATAATTTAGTAGTTCCGGTTTTTAGTTTAAAAGAAGTAACGAAAATGAAATTTGATTACATTATTATTGCAATGAAAAATCCGACATATAACAATAAAATAATAGATGATTTAAGTAAATTTAATGTACCGCAAGATAAGATCGTTTTTGTTGGTAAAAGGAAAGAAATAGATTCGTTATATGTTAAAAATATGAAAAGTGGGGGAGAGATATTAGCATTTGAAAGAAAAGGTATATCGGTGGCAGTTCAAGTACCAAGTGGAATTGGTGATGTTATTATTTCTAAGAGATTTATAAAGCAGTTGCAATGTTTTTCAACATATTTGAATATAGATATATATTGTAGTAACGATATGGCATCAATCTTTTATGATCAAAATGATGGAATAAATGCAATTATTACACCGAGTAAAGGGACATTTTATTCTTGCTATGATAGTTACCATATAGCTGTTTCAATACAGTTTATATTGAATTTTTTCTCCTTTAAATTTGAAGAAATAAAAACATTTGATAACAAATTTGCTCATATAATGAAAAAATTATATAAATCTGTTCAAAAATATAATGATGATTGTGCGGTGAATGAGCGCTTGCGTATTTTTTTTGAAAGAGCAGATTATGCAAATAAAATGATATATCATTTTCCTGATTATTTCGAGAGTGTTTTAGCCATCAACGATACTCATGTTGATATTCCATTACGAGAAGAGTGGAAGATGAAGTTCGATCAGCAATATCTAAGCGATTATATAACTATAAATTTTGGCAATGGAATAGGTAGCAATAATATATCAAAACAATGGCCTTTAGGCAGATTTTCTGAGCTTGTTGATAAAATTAAGAAAAAATATCCACGATTAAAAATTATACAGTTAGGTGTTGTAGAAGCAGATAAAATAACGAATTGTGACAATTATTTGTTGGGGGAAAACTTAGAGCTGGTGAAGTATGTATTACTTAATTCGTTTTTGCATATAGATATTGAGGGAGGTTTGGTACATATAGCGACACAATTGGGGACAAAATGCGTTGTTTTATTTGGACCAACATCAATAAAAGCTTTTGGTTATCCCACTAATATTAACATAAAAGCTGGTGATTGTCATAATTGCTGTGGCGTTGAGAGCAATTTTTATCAGTGTGCACGTTATCTGGAAACGCCGGCATGTATGGAAGCAATAAGTGTAGATATGGTGTATAAAGAAGTTGATAATTATTTGAGCAATATTCTATAGTTTGTTGGTGAGTTGAATATGATTCGCTATAGAGATATGATAGATTAAATGGTAGTTTGTTAAAATTGAATGTTAAATGTAAATGTATTTTTTTAGAGGTGATATAAAATGAAAATTTTAGTGTGGGGAGCGGGTGGCAATGGCCAAACATTACGAAAGTATATTCAAGATTATAGTGATGATGAATTTTTGGGTTATATTGACAACAATGCTTCAGTAAAGGCGTGGCCCCCTTCTAAAATGAAAGAAATAGAATATGATTTATTGGTGGTTTCTAATCAATACTTTGAAGACAGAAGAGCAATCAAAGATCAATTGCTGGGGTTGTCTGTGGATATGGATAAGGTCATTTTTTTAGTTGAAAATAATGAGCTGAGGACAAAAGTTTTTTCGGCGATTAATCGTTATGATGAAGAAAGCGATAGGCGTGTTGTGTGGTTGGCTTCTTTTGCTGAATATGTAAAAACTATAAATATGAATGGCAATGTAGCTGAATGTGGAGTGAATAGAGGTGAATTTGCTTACTACATAAATAAGTATTTTTCAGATAGAAAGCTTTATCTTTTTGATACATTTGAAGGATTCTCTGAAAAAGATTTAGAAGCTGAACGTAATTTTAGTGATGATGCTTTCAATAAAAGTGTGTTTAATACAAAGAATTGTTTTTTATCAACAAATATAGATATTGTAAAGAACCGTATGCTGTATATTCAGCAGTGCGAATTTCATGTTGGATATTTTCCTGATAGTGCAGTGAATGTTGTAGATAAATTTTGTTTCGTAAATCTTGACACAGATTTATATGCACCAATATTAGCAGGACTAGAATTTTTCTATCCACAAATGGTTCCTGGGGGAGTAATATTAGTGCATGATTATTTTAATCCGGATTTGCCAGGTGTGAAACGGGCGATTAATGATTATGAAGACAAGAATGGAATAATACTTCATAAATTCCCTATTGCTGATTATTTGAGCTTGGCCATTGTGAAATAGAAAAATGCATACTAAAATTTATGGTAAGGGTATACCTTTTTTTAGTTATAAAGTACTTGAATGATGTACAGTAGGTAATGATTACAAAATGTATATATTTGTCTTTGATGAGAGGAGGGCGATTTGTAGCATGGAATCTATTGCTTTATTTGGAGCTGGGAAAATAGGAAAGCAAGCGCTGAATTTTTTTAAATCAAAAAATAAAAACGTTTGTTATTTTATAGATAATAATCCTGGGAAATGGGGTACAAACATAGATGGCATTCCGGTGATTGGTATTGATGATTTTTTGAACAAAAAGGAAAATTATCATGTATTTGTAGTTTGTGGTGATAAATATCAAGCAGCCATTGTAAAACAACTACATGATGTTGGAGTTAAAAGATATTCTATATTTGATGCGACGGATCTTTGGAAATATAACAAAAGAGAAACGATAGTTTCATATTCACATTTGGATGATATGGAAGATGTAATATTGTACAATATCTTTCACGATAATAAAGACATTTTCTATATCGATGTTGGAGCTAATGATCCGTGGACATCTTCGGTAACAAAATTGATTTATGATCATGGTGGGTCTGGAATAAATATTGAGCCTATTCCTGAATTGGCAGAATTATATCCAATAGAACGACCACGGGATATTGTTGTTTGCGCAGGTATTGGCAAAGAAAATTCACAGATGACATTATACTTGCAGGGAATGACAACTGGGGAAGGCAGTACATTAAAAGAATATGGTGTTGATGCATATAACAAGCAGAGCATTACCATAGACGTATATACCTTACGGGATATTTGTAAAAAATACATTGGAGATAATCAACCCATTCATTTTCTGAAAGTTGATGTTGAAGGTGCAGAAAAAGAAGTCCTTCTAGGGGCAGATTTTGATAGCTATAGACCTTGGTGTATTGTGATGGAGTCTACATTGCCTAATACAGATATGCCGTGTTATGAAGAGTGGGAGGGATTGCTCCTAAATAAGGCATATCATTTCGTATTTTCACATGGCGTCAACCGTTATTATGTTGCAGATGAGCATAAGGAATTGGATGATAAATTTATCTCAGTTGAAGCTTTGTTACAGAAATATAGAGTTTTTCACGCAGAACAGGTGAGGTAATAAATGAGAGTTATTGCTATGTATCTGCCACAATTTCATAGGGTAAAAGAAAACGATGAATGGTGGGGAGAAGGCTTTACCGAGTGGATAGCTGTAAAAAGTGCTGAAAAAATGTTTGATGAACATGAGCAGCCTCGGGTTCCGTTAAATGAATATTATTATGATTTGTTGGACAAGAAAACTATGCACTGGCAGTCTCAGTTGATGAAGAAATATAAAATAGATGGAATGTGTTTTTATCATTACTATTTCAAGGACGGAAGAAAAATCCTAGAACAGCCTGCTGAAAATCTTTTGGACTGGAAGGATATCGATATGCCGTTTTGCTTTTCATGGGCCAATGAATCATGGGTTCGTTCTTGGAGTAAAATTTCAACTGGTGATGGTAATTCTTGGTCAGAGAAATATGAAAAAAACTTACCAAATTTAAATGATAATGATGGCGTATTGTTAAAACAGGAATATGGTGATGAGCGCGATTGGGATGATCATTATAACTACTTGGCAAAATTCTTTCATGACAAGCGCTATATAAAATATAATGAAATGCCAGTTTTTATGTTTCATAGACCAGATAATATCCCATGTTTGAGGCAAATGGTTGAAAGATGGGATGATTTGGCTAGAAAAGATGGTTTTCCAGGATTATATACTATAGGTTCGATGGTTCAGGATGTGAGTGAATATGGTCTTAAGGGATTGAATATACATGAACCGGCAGATACTATTATACGTTTATTTCCAGAAAAATATAACAATAAAGACAATGTTATGAAGAGCCTTGATTATCAAGAAGTTTGGGGTAAGCTTATACAAAAAGATGTCCCTGTAAATGCTTCTCTCGGCGGATTTGTAGGTTATGATGATACACCACGGCGTGGACATGGTGGCTCAGTTATTCGTTATCGTAGCCCATATGTTTTTTATGAAGGAATAAAAAAATTACTTTTGAAAGCGGAAAAAAATGATTCCCCCTTTGTTTTTATAAATGCTTGGAACGAATGGGGAGAGGGGATGTATCTAGAACCAGATGAAAAGTTTGGTTATGGATTTCTAGAAGCATTTCTTCAAGCAAAGAAAGATGTTGAACGCTTAAATGTAAATGATTTAGATGTTCGAGATGTTACTAACAATGCTTTTTTGTTTGAGGAAAATTTATCACTTAGGCATTCACTTGATAGATATCGTAGTTATTGGCGTGTGTTAGATCTTTGGGTTGGCATGTTAGAGAAAAGTGATACACCTTTAACTTATTTGAAAAAAGCGGGATATGATAGCGTTGCTGTTTATGGTTATGGAATGTTAGGTAAGCATTTGGTATTTCAGTTACAAAAAAAAGGTTTTGATGTGAAATATGTCATAGATCGGCAGATAGAAAGAAAGGCAGATGGCATACCATTATATACTTTGCAGGAAAACTTACCTAAAGTGGATGTTGTGATTGTAACTGTGTTATATGATTATGATAATATTGCAAGTGAAATTAAAAAAATATCTGATGTTGATATAATACCAATTGATAGACTGTTTATCTTTTAAATTTTATAAAGAAAAGGGATTTTTCTTTATAGAAATGGTGGGAATATTATTTAATATACTGAATGTATAGCAATCATTTTAGTTAGATTTTTGATTAAAAACTATGTTTAGGGATAAATATATGAAACTGTTAATATTTGGTATTGGTAACTTTTACCTAAATCGTAAAGGTTATATTGAAGAGTGTAACAAATACGATACGATTGTTGGGTTTGTTGATAACAGGGCTGATGCTATACGGTCGTTTGAGGATAAGCCTGTATATTTACCGGAAGAAATAAGTGGAAAAGAATGGGATACTATAGTCATAATGAGTGTAAGTTACGTAGAAATGAGAGAACAGTTATTAAGACTTGGTATTCCGAACGATAAGATAATGTGCTGGGAAGCGTATTATGCGTATTTGTCGGGAGATGAAACGGAAGTTTTTGTTTCTAAAGTAAAAAAAGAATCTGGCAGATTAAGAATATTGTTAATAGCAATATCTGTAGGATATGATGGCAGTTCAATGGCAATATGCCATGTTGCGAAGGAATTGTCTTTTAGAGGATATGATGTTACATTATTAACATTATCGTGCAATGAGAGTATAAAAGAAAATCTTCTGCAGCATGGTGTTGATGTAAAGATCAATAAATCGTTGAAATTTCTTGAAAGAGAAAAATATAAACAATTTATTGATTATGATATTGCTATAATAAACACCTTTCCGAATATTCGTATAGCTTGTGAGCTATGCAACTATATACCGACTTTATGGTGGATACATGAAAATGGTAAAAAATATGCAGGTGTATATGATAGTAATCGAACAATTTTTTCCGAATATGATAGCCCAAGGAGTTTTTTTAAAGCGCGTGTATCTGCTGTTTCAAAGTGGGCAGCTGATGCGTTTGAAAAATATTATCCTAATTGTATAGACTCGATATTGCCATTAGGAATACCAGATGAATCTAATTATGTTTATGGAAGTACTGTGGATAAACCGTGTGTATTTGCTGTAATTGGTGGTATAGAAGAGAGAAAGGCGCAAGATATTTTTTTGGAGGCAATTGAGAGCCTTTCTGTTGATATTAGGGGAAAAGCTAGGTTCTTAATAATAGGAGCTTGTTATAAAAATAAATATTCAACTGCAATCAAGGATAAAGCGATACGATTGCCGGAAGTCATCTTTACAGGTGAACTAGATCGTATTGCTTTGAGGAAAACGTTTGGAAAAATTGATGTTGTGGTATGCCCATCGCGTGAAGAGACACTTTCAATTGCTGTTATAGAGGGGATGATGCATAGTAAAATATGTATTACAACGGATGCAACAGGTATTGCAGATTATATGTTAGACGGAGTAAATGGATTTGTTATTCCTTCTGATGATGCAACTAAGTTATCAGAAAAAATGAGGTATGTTATACAGAATATTAATGAACTGGATAATATGCGACAGGCAGCTAGAGAGGTGTATGACAAAATTTTTAGTATGAAAATATTTGGTGATAGATTGGAAATGGAAATTAATAAGACTATTCAAGAATATAAAAAGGGATGCTAACTCAAGGAGACATAGTGGTGTATAAAATTTTGATATGGGGGACCGGGAAAGGTTATAATGCATGTTTGAGTAGCTTGAAATATATGGAAACAATAGGCGATATAAGTATTGTTAGATTAACATCAGATGATAATTATTATTCATTTGTTGATGGCATAAAATTTATACCAAAGGCTAAGTTGAGAGCAGTAGACTTTGATTATGTTATAGTAGCTGCAAACAATGCATATTATGATATTTATACTGTAGCAGTTTCATTAGGAATAGATAAAGAGAAAATAATATCATCCAAGGCACTATTTTTGGAAAATTTTTCATTTAAAAAATATACTCAATTGATAAAAATCCGGTTTCTATCATATCAAATAATTGTTGGGCTGGAGTTACGTATAATTATTTGTGTATGAGGTTCCAGTCGCCATTTATAAATATGTATATAGAGAATGATGATTATTTACGGTTGTTACATGATTTACGAGGATATATAAAAGAACCACTAATATATTGTAATACAGAAGTTAATCCAGTAGAAAAATTTGATTATCCAGTATTTTATCTAGGGGATATAAAATTACATATGAATCATTGTCATAGCATTGAAGAAGGAGAAACAGCATGGTATAAACGTGTAGAGCGCATAAACTGGGATAATCTACTTGTGATGATGTATACACATTCTGATCAATGTATAAAAGAATTTAATCAGCTTCCATTTAAAAAGAAAGTGTGCTTTGTAGGAGAAGAAGGGTATACTTCTCCGTCAATAATACCAGTTAAGCCATATATAGAGAGAAAGAACAAAAATACGAAATTGTGGGAATATGTATTGAGTATGGCAGCGTGACGTCTTATATATTATGCTGTATGGGCTCTGCTGTTAGAAGGTAATATAGAATATAGATTTAAGTAAGATATGGATGTGTGTTTATGCCAAAAATCAGTGTGATTGTTCCTGTCTATAATGTAGAGGAATATTTGTCGGAGTGCTTAGATAGCATATTAAGTCAATCGCTAGTAGATATAGAGATTATTGGGATAGACGATTGCAGTACAGATAAATCTGTGGCTATTCTTAATGAATATGCCTCTAAAGATAAACGAGTCAAAGTCATCCACAATAAACGAAATATGGGATTATCATATTCACGTAATAGAGGTTTAGAAATAGCCAGCGGTAACTACATTATGTTTGTTGATTCTGATGATATGCTTACTGAAGGTAGCTTGGTTGCTTTATATAATAAAGCTGTGGAAACTAAAGTCGATGGAGTAATGTTTGACTTAGATAGCAAAAATGAAACAACAATTAATCATAATAATTTAACAGAATTTCATCCCCACAAATATGACTATACCAGTGTATACACTGGGCAAGAATTATTTACATTGCAAACCAATAATAATGATTTACAGCTTATGGCGGTCCTTTGCTTGTGGAAAAGAAAGTTTTTATTGTCACATAATTTGTTCTTTAGAGAAGGTATATTGCATGAAGATAATCCATTTTCTATTTGTGCATTGATGTGGGCAGATAGAATGGCTTTTTTGCGTCGTAATTGTTATCTATATAGACGGAGAGATAATTCTATTACGACTATGATAATGGAAACAAGAAAAGTAATTGGCTTAATTAGAGGAAATGTTGATATTATAGAAAATATAGAACGATATGATGGTGCTTTAGAAAAAGACTTTATAGCATCAGTACTAAATTTTATTTGTTATGTTCGGCAGTTAGCTCGTGATAAAATGATTAAGGGAAGCTTGCGCGGTGAAGATATTAAACACTCACATGATATCAGTTTTATTGAATTGCTTGAGTGGAAGACAATAATAAGAGCTGGATACAAACATATAGAAGGAAAAATTTCACTTGATAGTATAAAAAAACTGATGGGGTGTAAAGAGATAATCGTTTATGGAAATGGAAATGTTGGAACAGAAATTATTAGTCTATTACGGGAATATGGATTCTATAATTATAAAGTGGCGATAACTAAAAAAAGAAATGAGTGCTATAATAATATCAAATCGGCATATGTTTCATCGATTTCAGATTTGGCGGACGAACACAAAAAAAATGTTGTTATTATTGCTGTTGGATCAAAACTACAGCAAGAGTTGGCGAATAATGCATATAGATTGGGATTCAAAAACGTAATTATGGCAGGGGAACTATAATGGACAAGAAAAATGTTACGGCATTATGATGTTGTAGTATATTCAGTTAGTGTGGATGTTTTTAGAGGAGTACGGATGATTATCGTATTATTTGTAGCTGCTATTTGAATGATAACTTGCTTAGAAGGTGTTGTAAATGAAAATAGAAAATAAAGAAAAGCCAGTTGTCAGCATTATTGTTCCTGTATACAATGTATCGAAGTATTTACCAGAATGTCTAGGGTCAATTGCAATGCAGAGTTACAGGAAGTTTGAATGCATATTAGTAGATGACGGTTCGACGGATAGTTCAGGAGAAATATGTGATAGATATGTAGCTGCCGATAGTAGATTTAAGGTGATACATCAAAAGAATCTTGGCGCTCATGCAGCACGATTAGCGGGATATAAGCAAGCTACTGGAAGATACATTGGATTTGTTGATAGTGATGATTGGATCGAGCCTGATATGTATGAGTGTTTAGTTGAGGCAATGTCCGATGATGTTGATATTACAATGGTATGCTTTATTCCTGAGTGCTGTGGAAGCCCGCAAATGCCTGGGCGAAAAAAGTGGAAAAAAAAAATTATGAAATCGCAAGATGCCATGATGAACTTTCTTACAACAAGAGTAATAGGTTGGGATTTGTGGAGTAAGCTTTTCAAGAGAGAATTATTAGATGAAACCGTATTTCCTAGTGAAATCAGTCTTGGGGATGACTTCGTTACTTCTTGTCTTGTGTTTCCAAGAGCAAATAAAGTATCATATTTACCGTATGACTTGTATCATTATCGATTGCATCCTGCAAGTATGACACATGATAATTCGGTGGATAGTTCACTAGAGTTTTCAAAAGCAGTTCGGATGATACTGGGTAAAATGGACATATATACTTCACCTGTTCGTAATTATTTACTATACTTGTATTTTACGTTGTTGGTAGCTAGGCTTGGTGGTTTGTTTTATAATAAAAAAATACCATCGCGGCTGGAAAAACAAATATATCTTGACTTGCAAAGTGCATTGCAACAAATAGATGAAAATTGGCTTAACATAAAAGAAAAAAAACTGAGCAGATTAATTTTAAATACAAAGATTAATGAATTTGTTTCTGCAACTCAAAAAAGATATAATATGAAATGTAAGTCATTTGTCGGAGACAATGTGGCCTATATTTACGGAGCTGGAAAAGTAGGAAAAACATTGCATAAATATTTATCTCATTTAAATATTAAAGTAGAAGGATTTATTGTTTCTGAAAAGGGTAATGATATTGTAGAAATCGCTGGAACAAGAGTATATAGTATAGATGATGTTTTAGACAGTCTTCCTAATATGCGAATATTTTTAGGGGTATCCCGAAAATATTTATACGAAATTAGGTCAGCGTTGAAAAAAAATGGCGCTAAAAATTTTTATTTGGCACCAATGCTTAGACAAGGCTTTTTTGATGGTCGTAATTTGGAAAAAGCAAAAGATAGATTGCTACTTTGTGGCAAATGTAACGCTGATTAAGGAAAGATGGAGTATATTAAAATGGATTCGATAGACAAAATAATAGCTAGAAAAGGATATAAAAATTTGCCGTTGAATATTTATAACAAGACATGGCGAGATTTTGAAATCGATGTGGGAAAAGGAAAGTTTTATTTATTCGGTATAGGAGCAGGAGCGGATTTATATTTTTTCAAATATGGTAATTTTTCAAAGGTTGAGAGGGCGTTTGATAATAAAGAAGAAGTACAAGGATTAACACTGTCAATGCTTACCGCTGATTTCGACGGCTGTTGTTCGGTGACTATAGAAAAACCAAAAGAATTAGAAAACAGTGGTGATAAAAATCCTATAGTTCTTATTTCTAGCTTTAACTATTTTGATGAGATAGCAAAAGAATTAGAAAGCTATGGTATAAAGAAATATTATTCTGTTTTTTGTATGGAGATGATGGAAAGAATATATCATCATAATATTTCAATGTATAGTCGAGACGTATGGTTGAAAAATATACAAATGAATGCTATAAATCCTAAAAAAATATGTATTTATAGTGACTGTGATGGCGCAGGCCACGCTAAGGAGATAGTTAGATGTCTTTTGTCTATGCGTACGGATCTTCAAATTGTGTGGATTGTAAAGAATTGGTATACAAAACTTGATAATAAAATAGTGAAAAGACTTATGGAAAATAGATGCGCACGTGAGTTTGAATATAAGACTTCTTATGTTTGGATAGGTGATAGTGGAGGTAGTGGCTTTCCTACTGTTGCTAAAAAGTATGGACATATTGGTATTGGTTTAAAACACTGGTCTAGTATTACGTTGAAAAAGTTTGCATTGGATGAGAAAGCTGTCGGAGAAAATCAGACTGTTAAAGATGCTATTTTGAGTTATAAACAGCATATCGACTACATTATGGTCGGAAGTGAATTTGATGAGGAAACTTGTCGTAGCGGTTTTAATATAGATGATAAATATATACGGATAGGTTCACCTAGGTCGGATATTTTATTTAGAAATGATAGAAAAATGCCCTTCTTTAATGATTATCAGGAGTTAAAAGGAAAAAAACTTCTTTTGTATGCTCCTACCTTTAGGCGAACAGGCAAGGATATGTCAAATGTTGGTTATCGACATGAATTGGATTTTGAAATGGCTTGTCAATCCATGAAGTCTAGATTCGGGGGAGATTGGTGTATTCTTTTGCGTCTTCACCCAATGGTAGCGAAGTATAGTAAAGAAATAGTCATACCCGATTATGTTATTGATGTTAGTAATTATCAAGATGCAGAGGAATTAGTAGCGGCGTGTGATGCACTTGTTACAGATTATTCTAGTATTATGTTTGAGCCAGCATATATCAATATTCCAGTTTTTCTTTTTGCTACAGATTTAGAAGAATATACGTCGCAGGAAAGAGATTTTTATATCGATTATGAAACATTGCCGTTTCCTATTGCTAAAAGTAATGAAGAGTTACGGAAAAACATTGTTGATTTTGATGAACAAAAGTATAAAAATGATGTAAAAGTTTTCTTTAATAAATATGGAGTTCGTGAAGATGGACATGCGGCAGAGCGCGCTGCAAAATTTATTTCCGATTTAATTGACGAAAAAGTAAAAGAAGAAAAAATGACAAATTATGAATCGAGTATGAAATAGGATAATCTTTGCGATTCGGAAATTATTATATATGGGATTATAACTTTAACTGGGGGTGGTTAAATGGCTAAAATTTCTATAATTGTACCAGTGTATAATGTTGAAAAATACCTAAGCAAATGCTTGAGTAGTATTATTGCACAAACTTATAAAGATTTAGAAATTTTATTGCTTGATGATGGTTCTTCAGATAATAGCTATGAAATAATGTCTGAATACGCAGAGAAAGATAATAGAATAAAAATCTATAAATGTGAGCATAAAGGAATAGCTACTGTTCGAAAGAATGGTGTAGAATGGGCAACTGGAGAATATATAGGTTTTGTCGATAGCGATGATTGGATAGAGTCGGATATGTATAGCTCGTTATATAATACTATGATAGAAAATGACTGCGATTTGGTATCGTCAGATGTTTTGGTTCATGGTGTAGATGGTAATGAATGGATTGACTACGACAATTATGAACAAGGTTTGTATACGAATCTTCGTAAGGATATATATCCAACTATGTTACATGATTTTTCGATAAATATGAAAGCAATGCGTTGTTATCTAGTTCCTAAATTGTTTCGTGCAAGCATATTAAAAAAAATTGTAAAAGAAATTGATACGCGAGTCTTTTATTGTGAAGATGAGATGATTTTATATAGGTGTTGTTTGGCTTGCCATAGTATTTACATAATGCGTAAGCCTTTTTATCATTATGTCAAACGTGTCAGTTCTGCTGAATTAAAGCCTAATGAAAATGAACCAGAAAATATGTATCGATTGTTTTCTAATTTAAAAGAGGCCTTTGACAATTCTCCTCATCGAGATGTTTTGATGCCGCAATTATATCAAAATGCTATTTATCTGAATAATAGAGTGCTTCGTGGCTTATATGGCATAGATTTAGGACAGATTAGTTCTTGGTGTTTTCCAGAAATGGAAAAACTATATGGAAATAGAATTATTGTTTACGGAGCAGGAGCCTGCGGGCAGGCATTATACAAGGAGTTTTGGCTGCAAGGCCACATGGATGACATAGTTGCAGTGGTAGATAAGAACTATGATATGCCAAAGAAGAATAAGACTATAGCAAGTGATTATATGGAAAGGCTGAAATATGAAGTGAAGCCTATTTCTGCTATAAATGATGTGGATTATGATTATCTTGTCGTAGCAATATACAATAAATCTGTTGCTGAAGATGCAGTTAAGGAGCTTCATGAGCAATGGAATGTACCGAAAGACAAGATA
Source organism: Selenomonas sp. ND2010 (assembly GCF_000702005.1). GTDB lineage: Bacteria > Bacillota > Negativicutes > Selenomonadales > Selenomonadaceae > Selenomonas_A. The sequence goes on from NZ_KL370847.1 coordinate 124,421, forward strand.
GTCTGCATAAAGTCATATAAAAAAGATATGGCTTCAATTTTATCGTTAGCGTATTTGTAATGGAGGATTTATAATGCCGAAAGTTTCAATATTAGTTCCAGTTTATAACGTTGAGCGATATTTAGCTAAGTGCCTTGACAGCCTCCTGGTACAAACATTGCAGGATATCGAAATTATTGTGGTTGATGACGGATCCACGGATTCCAGTGGCAAAATTATTGACGAATATGCAGTAAAGGATTCCAGAATCAAGGTTATTCATAAGCGAAATACTGGATATGGCAACACAATGAATGTGGCACTTTCTCAAGCAGAAGGTGAATATGTAGGTATACTGGAGAGCGATGATTTTATCGCTCAGGAGGCTTTTGAAAAATTATACAAAGCCGCAATTGAGCAAGATGCTGATGTGGTCAAGGCGAACTACTATCATTTTTATGAAGATAGGACGGAATTTAAGGATTTATTGCATGATTACCCTAACGAATGTGTATTTAATGCACTGACGTATCCTAAGATTATTGATCGGGCAGAGGCTATTTGGGCGGGGATTTATCGTCGTTCCTTTCTAGAGCAGCAGAAAATATATTTTCATGAAACAACAGGTGCAGCTTTCCAGGATATATCCTTCGCGATACAAGTATGGGTAAAAGCCAAGCGAATATATTTATTACCAGATGCGTTTGTGTATTATCGTCGGGACAATGGGGATTCATCTATGCATAATCCGCGTCGGATAATGAACGTATTTGATGAATATGAGTGGTTGGAAGAAATATTGGAAGAGGAATGGAAACATTTTCCGGTTCTTGAACAGAATTTTGTTGCTACGAAATATGGAGATTATCTGAATCATTATTATCGTGTGGCAGCACCTTATCAATATGCATTGCTGCTAAAGATGGCCAATTCTTTTGCGACTGATTTTCATGCAGGGCGTATTAAAAAAGGTGTATTCCGTCCTGATGTATGGGACAAAATTAGCCGTATGCATGAAGATTTATACGCCTTTTTCTTGTCAAGTGCCAAAGAATTACATGATCCGCGCTTTGAACTTTGTGAATTTCAAAATGAAGATCTGTATGTGGATGGGTGGATTACTGGTCTTACCAAGTATCCTCAATTGATAATATATGGAGCCGGGAAAGTAGGGCAATGGCTTCATGAGCGACTGCAGGCCAGAGGTATTCCGGTTACTTGCTTTGCTGTAACGCAAAAAGATGAATCCATTGATAGGTGTGGTGGGATTCCTGTACAGGAACTCCAGGACCTCCAACAATACGCTGCGTCTGGGGCTGTAGTCATCGCTGTGACGGAATCGCTTCAGTATGAGCTATATAAAAACTTGGTCAAATATGGATTTAAACACGTATATCGTATGGATCAAATGTTGCGTAAACAGCTTTGATTTGTGGTGTTTATTGACAAGATGTATGAAGTGAATTGAGGAAAAACTATGTTTTTAGAAGAGACAACTAAGGCAAAATGGGCGGGAATGATTGCGGAGCTGCCTACGGCACTGCTTCGCTGGTATCCGTTTCGACATGGGAGCAGAGTTTTGTGCCTGGACGAAGATGGTTCTATGGCGGATATGCTGCGGCAGGTCTTTCAGATGGATGTGGTTACTGCAGGTCTTGAACAGATAAGCAGCATAGAAGGTAAATTTGATTATGTGGTAGCGATAAGCACTTTAGAGCAAGCAATTGATCCGGTAGAAGTTTTGGTAGGGCTTCGCCAATTACTGGTAGAGGATGGCGTGCTGTTGCTGGCAATGAATAATCGCCTGGGGATGCGCTATTTTTGCGGGGATCGTGACCTGTATACTAATAAAATATTTGATGGGATAGAGGATTACCGACAGGGACAATCTTCGTGGGGACGGATGTATGCCCGAGGCGAGATTGAGAGCATGCTGGATACTGCTGGTTGGTCACGGCGAAAGTTTTATTCGGTTCTGCCGAATCTGGAGGAGCCGGTATTCCTGTTCGCTGATGGACAATTGCCGAAAGAAGATTTGGCTAATAGACTTTTTCCCAGCTACCATAATCCTCGGTCGGTTTTTTTACAGGAAGAGTCTTTGTATCGTACGTTAGCGGATAATGGACTGTTTCATGCTATGGCGAATGCTTATTTGATTGAATGTTCGCCTAAGGCAGATTTTGCGGATGCGCTTTATGTTACGTCGTCATTGGAGCGGGGCAAAGACAATGCTATGATGACGGTGATACATGCGGACGGAACGGTCAGCAAAGAGGCTGCTTATCCGAAAGGGATGGCACGGCTGAGACGTTTGGCGCAGCATATGAAGAAATTACAGGAGCAGGGCGTGCCCGTGGTAGAAGGTCATTTGGATGCGGATGGCCGCTATATCATGCCATATATCGATTCGGTTACGGGGCAAGTTTATTTAAAAGATTTGCTCCAACGGGATAAAGAAGCTTTCCTGCAGGCCATGGATGCTTTTCGGGAGGCTATTTTAGCATCTTCGCCAATACATTGGGGAGAGTTTACAGATGCGAAGGGAAATACGGGGGAAACTGAGCTTTTTGACGAGGCTTTTCTCGATATGGTTCCGCTGAATAGCTTTTATCTAGATGGACAATTTGTTTTCTTTGATCAGGAGTTTTCGGCAGAGAATTATCCCGTGAATGTGGTACTGACACGTATGATTGCAACATTCTATGCAGGGAATTCTGAGCTGGAGAAGATACTTTCGAAAGATGATTTATATGCCCGCTATGGTTTGCTGGAGGAGAAGCAAAGATGGTTGGAGATGGAGTGGGCTTTCCTGCGGGAGTTGCTGCAGAAGGAACCTCTGGCAGATTACCACCGCTTAGTACGGCGGGATAATGGTTTGGTAGCAGCAAATCGGAGTTATATGAACTGTTTGGGGCGTGACTATCGCAGATTGTTTTTTGATATTTTCCAGGATGCCGATAGCAAGAAAATAATTCTCTTTGGCAGTGGCAGATATGCCAGAGAGTATATGGATCTTTACCGTGTCCGTTATCCGGTATATGCAATCGTGGACAATAATGAAGCTGCCTGGGGGACGGAGATTCATGGGGTAAAGGTTCAGTCTCCGGTACTCTTGGAGAATATGGACTCAGGAGAGTACAAGGTTCTTGTTTGCATCAAGAATTTCTTGCCGGTCATGGAGCAATTGGAGTCCATGCAAATTGACGATTACAGTATTTTTGATCCGGGCAAGTCGTATGCAATTCCGCGAACACCTATAACGGATAATGTGAAGCCGGATGCAGCGGAAGAGAAAAAGAAATACCATGTTGGCTATGTAGCTGGGGTGTTTGACCTGTTCCATATCGGGCATTTGAATCTCTTGCGCCGGGCAAAGGAACAGTGCGATTATCTGATTGTTGGCGTGGTTTCTGACCGTCAGGTGCGTGAGGGCAAGAAGGTGGAGCCTTTTGTGCCGTTTGAGGAGCGCTTGGAAATGGTGCGAGCTTGCCGCTACGTGGATGAGGCACATGAAATCCCCTTCGAGCATCCGGATACCAATATGGCTTGGAAGCTTTATCACTTCGATGTACAATTCTCTGGCAGCGACTATGAGCATGATCCGGTGTGGTTGCGAAAGAAAGAGTGGCTGGAGGAACGGGGCAGCACGATGGTATTCTTCCCGTATACGCAGAGTACGTCGTCGACAAAGCTCAAGAAATTGATTACGGAACGGTTGATATAAAAGTGAAATGAAGTAATTTTTTAATGTCATCTTTTTTGACCATGTTGGTAAAAAATAATATAATATCATTATAGGTGGTGAGTAAGTATGGTCCTGCAGGAGCAAGTAAGAGTGATATATGGAGAGGATACGCCGCTGTTTGCACAGGCAATTGCGGAACGGTTGTCCTTGGATGTCAACACGGTGGTTCAGGCGCTGAAGCGATGGAAGAATCAGGGAATCGTTGAAAAATGGGGGCACGGCGTATATTACTTTCCCAAGGAGTCTCGTTTTTTTGGGAAAAAGAAGTTAAGTTCTGAGAAGGTAATCCAGAGTAAATATCTAGGGGATGAGGCGGAGCCTAATGGCTATTATTCTGATTTGGCGTTAGCAAATCTGGCGGGAATAACAACGCAGATGGCAGCGGTGAAAACCATAGTTACCAACGCTACTTCGAGTAAAAAACGTAAAATCAATGTGGGCGAAAGAACTGTGTACTTGAAGGCACCACGGGTGAGAATTACGAAGGACAATATCAAGGCAATGGAGTTGCTTGATTTATTAACGGTTGTAAATCGGTATTCTGAATATGATTGGGAAGATACCAAGAGGATGATTCAGGATTTTGTACGAAAAAATAATATTAGGGCGACTCAAGTGCAGAGTATTATTAAGGAATATCCTAAGGAAGCGATTGAGAACATTGTTTTAATGGAGGCTTATAGTGCTTTTACATAAGGATAAAGAAGCCTTTGAGGATATCTTGGCGCAAACAGATGATGAGCATCAAAAGAGAATTGATGTCGGTATGCTGGAAAAAGATTATTATGTGACGATGATGCTTAGAAAGCTTTCAGAATCAGCGATAGGTTTTATCTTTAAGGGAGGCACTTCGCTGTCTAAGTGTTATAAGGTGATTGATAGATTTTCGGAAGATATCGATTTGACTGTATCACAGCATCTTACTCAGGGACAGCGTCGTGAAATGGCGGATACGATTATGGCTGTTGGTGAGACTATAGGGCTCAAGCTACAGAATAAAGAGCAGATTCAAAGAAGGCGAAATTTTAATCGTTACGTTTTCGAGTACGAATCTGTGTTTGCTACGTCGACGGTGCGACCGCAGATTATTGTAGAGACGTTTATAACTATATTAGCGTTTCCTGTGATACAAGGAAAAATCGATTCATTTGTAGGTGAAACTTTAGCGAAATATGATGAGGATGCGGTTAGGGAATTTGAATTAGAGCCGTTCACGATGTTGGTGATGGACATAAGAAGAACCTTTGTGGATAAGGTTTTTGCTTTGTGTGATTATTATCTGGCTGGGCAGTCGGAAAGATATTCCCGTCATATTTATGATATCTACCAAATTCTAGAGCATATTTCACTGGCTGACATAGATAGACAGTTGGTGGAGGAAGTTCGCAACGAAAGACTTAAGGATAGCCGCTGTGTTTCTGTGCAAGAGGAACATAATCCAACAAAGATTTTAGCGGAGATAGTAAGTACAAGTTATTTTAAAACTGATTATGAGAAAATAACGGAAATGTTGTTATTTACACGAATACCTTATGAACAAGCGATAACGGCGATAGAGAAGATCGTTGAAAGTGGGATATTCACATCTAGAGGAGTATAGTAAGGGAGGGGAGGTGTAAGATATGAAGGTAATTGGTTCTCCCATGGGGATTGTTGAGTCTAGACGGCCGCGCGGTGGATTGGAAAAGCTTGGTCAGAGTGGCTTTGCTGAGACTGTGCTGGATTTTGGGCTGTTTGCGGGTGGTTTCGCTGTGAAAACGCGGCGGAGCGAGAGTGAGGCACACTGGCAGGAGTGGGCCAATCGATATGTTGAGGAGGCTAAGCGACAGGGAATGCCGCTTAGCCTGGCTTTTGCTCCGCATTTTCAGCCGGAGCAGACGATTGCCGATAGGGAAGAGCTGGAGAGAAGACTGGCGGAAATCTGCATCCAAAAGGCTGCGGAATATGGGATTGAGACTCTAGTGGTGTGCGGCTTGGCTGGTGGCAGTTATGCGGAGAATGCAGCGAAGAATCGTGAATACTTTCTGCGGCTGGGGCAAGTGGCGCAAGCGGTAAAGCTACGCTTGCTCGTGGTGAACAGCTACAGGGATATGAATGGTCATTTGGTGCGGGGCTTCTGTGGTGAGCCAGCGCAGGCGGTGGCATTTGTCGATGAAATCAATGCGGCGTTAGGGGCAGAGGTGTTGGGCTTTTGTCTTGATGCGGGGGTGTGTAACCTCATAGGAATCAATATGTATGATTTCGTGACTGCTTTGGGGGCACGCTTGCAGGCGGTTATCCTGCGGGAAAACGATGGCGTTCATGACGATTCGCTGCTGCCGTTTTCGTCGGCGCATGGCGGCGGTTCGCGCATGGATTGGCTGAATCTTATCCGCGGATTGCGGGCAGTACATTTTTCTGGCGTTGCGGTACTGGATTTCCGGACGACGCTTACGGCTTTGTCAGGGTTGTTGCGTCCTGCGATGCTATCCTTTGCGCATAAGGTGGCAGAGTATCTGACCTGGCAGGTGCAGATGGAGGAATGTTTGCGGCGTTATTCCAGTCGGGTATTGTTTGGTGCGGGGAATATGTGCCGGGCTTATATGAAATGCTATGGCGAGGAATTTCCACCGCTTTATACTTGTGACAATAATCCGCAGGTCTGGGGGAAAGAGTTCTGTGGGCTTTTGGTGCATGCGCCGGAGGATTTACGGAGTTTGCCGGAGGATTGTGCGATATTTATCTGCAATATATATTATGAAGAAATCGAGCGACAGCTGCGGGATATGGGACTGAAGAATCCCATTGAGCGGTTTAATGATGAGTTCATGCCGTCGTTTCATTTTGAGCGGCTAGAGTCGGATGCGTGGAAAGAGCAGGTGAAGGGATGACGGTACGGGGAATTGGTGTACAGACGAAAGAGGCAATCGATGATGCCTGTCCGGGGATTGGTTTTCAGCTTTTGCGGGAGGCTGGGTTTTCGCATGTGGATTTCAGTTTGAATGGTTATATGCGGAATACGGATATCTATAAAATGAAGAATAGCCATTTCTTTGACAAGTCAATGGCGGAGCTCGAGGCGTTTTTCCAGCCGCATAAGCAGGCGGCTGCGAAGATAGGCATCACGATTGGGCAGATGCATATGCCCTATCCTGCCTATGTGCCGCAGGGGAATAACGAGCTCAACCGTTATCTATGGGAGGAAATGGCGCCCAAGAGTATGCAGCTTTGCAAGTTCTTTGACTGTCCGTATATCGTAATCCATGGGTTCAAGCTTACGTATTTCCTTGGTGCTGAGGAGGCCGAGTGGGCGGAGACGGAGCGGTTCATTCATTATCTGGCACCGATGGCCAAGGAGATGGGAATAACGGTCTGTATCGAGAATCTTTATGACAACTTGAATGGCCATATCGTTGAGGGACCGTGCTGTAATGTGGATAAGGCTGTCGAGCGGATTGACCGCATCAATGAGCAGTATGGTGCTGAGGTGCTGGGCTTCTGTTTTGATACGGGTCATGCGAACCTGGTAGGCCTTGATTTCGAGTATTTTCTTACGCGGCTTGGTAATCGGCTGAAGGTGCTGCATATCCATGATAACGATGGGCGGCTGGATCTGCATCAGATCCCCTTTACGTTCACGCGGACGCGGGAAAATGCATCGTCCACGGATTGGGAAGGTTTTATCCGTGGCTTGCAGAATATTGAGTATCAAGGTGTATTGAGTTTTGAAACGGCACCGGTGTTGACGGCATTTCCGGATGCGATGAAAGAGGATGCCTTGAAGTTTATTCATAAGATTGGACAGTATTTTGCTACACGAATTTCTGTTTAACTCATTTAGAGTATTTGAAGATATCTTGATTTCCTCCACTAACTATCATATAATTATAGTTAGTGGAGGAAAGTGATATGATTAGAACGACATATGATTTATTAGATTCTTTTTCTGGTTATGCCAATCCTGATATGAAAATCAAGCGAATGGTTCAGGAGGGGAATCTTTTTCGTTTGCGAAGAGGATTATATGTAACAACCACTAAAATTTCCTCATATCTAGTAGCAGGTGTTATATATGGGCCGTCGTATATCTCGTTTGAAACTGCGCTTTCAAGATATGGTTTGATTCCGGAGCGTGTTTACGCTTGTACCTCAGCTACTTTTCGGAAGAATCGTTCCAAGATATATAAAAATGATTTGGGCGTTTTTACATATCGTGATATTCCTGCGGCTGCTTTTCCGCTTGGGGTTAAGTGTGAGAGGGAGAATGATATGTTTTATGCAATTGCATCGCCAGAAAAGGCATTATGCGATATGCTGTATGTTCAGAAACCCGTATATAGTCAAAAGGCATTGAGGGAATTGTTGTTTGCTGATTTGCGTATTGATGAGGAAGCTTTTGCGCAGCTAAATCGACAAGAGCTACAGCAGCTGGTGCCACGCTATAGACGGCGCACTTTGAATTTGCTAGGGGAATTATTGGACAAGGGGCGGTGAGCTGGTGGATACGTTATTGAATGACTATATGAAGTTCTATAAACCACAGACGGCGGATGACTATAGGAATGCGCTGAAAGAGATTGTCCAGGAGATTGCGTTATATGGATTGAGCCACAGTGATTTTTTTCAAAAAGCGGCTTTTTATGGTGGGACGTCATTGCGGATCTTTTACGGGCTGGATCGTTTTTCTGAAGATATGGATTTTTCCCTAGCTGAGCCGAATGCGGACTTTTCGTTGGAGAAATATTTTTCCTATGTGGAGGAAGCTTTGGCAAGTCATGGCCTGGAAATGTCGGTTTCTAAAAAGATCAAGGCCAATCAAACCGACGTTCAGTCGGCATTTATCAAGGGCGAAACCATAATCCAATTGATTACGATATGGGATAAAGAGGAGCGTGGATTTCCAGGGATTGCACCACATGAGGTAATAAAAATCAAGATGGAGATTGATACGAATCCTCCTGCGGGCGCTTCGTATGATATCAAGTACGGCCTGCGCCCTGTTCCTTACATGGTTCGATTGTATGATGAACCGTCGTTGTTTGCCGGTAAATTACATGCTGTGCTTTGTCGAAATTGGCGAAACAGGGTAAAAGGGCGAGACATTTATGACTTTGTCTGGTATATTACGAATAGGACAAAGGTCAATCTGTTCCATTTACAAAAGCGCCTGGAGCAGACTGGACACTGGAATAAGGAAGATACTTTGACCATTCAGGATTTGAGGAATATGTTGGCTGAGAGATTTGATTCGATCGATTATGAACAGGCAAAGCAGGATGTGAGGAGTTTTATCAAAACGGAAGAAAAATTGCAGCTTTGGGGAACAGATTTTTTTAGAGCTTTATCAAGCCAAGTAGAAGCGATATAGTTAAGGTGGTTGGGATATGGAAAATGGGCGTCAGCGGTTAATCGAGGCTTATCGGAATGCGTTCCGCTTATGGAAACAAAGGCGTTTGATTGAGGCGGAAAAGTTGCTGGATGAGTTTTGGCAGCAAAGTAGCATGAAATCTTTGCGTGGGATGCTGCTTATGGCGTATATCCTGCGCGACCAGCAGAAGTATGTGTCAGAAGTCAAGGTGCTGGAGGAGCTGCTGGAACGTTTTGCGGATTCAGGTGAGGCAAAACTTTTGGCTGATGCCTGGAGTATGTTGGGCTCGGTGTTGCGGCGGCTTGGGGAGAGCGAGCTTTCGGTAGAAGCGTTTAAAAAATCTGTGGAGCTTGAGCCGGATAAGGAGCAGAAGCTCGTGGAGTGCAGTAATGCGCTATTTTCGGCCAATGCCATCGATGGTGTTACTGCGGAATACATGCAGTCGCTATATGCGCTGTATCGTAAGTTGTTAGCAGATTTGGCGATAGAGCCGTATCCGGCGGCAGGCTGGCAGCATAAGAAGATACGTGTGGGGTATTTGTCGGCTGATTTGCGGGATCATGCGGTGGCACAGTTTGTGCGGCCATTGTTTTGCCACTACGATGCGGCACGGTTTAGCGTTTATGGGTACTCACTGGTGAGGCGGCCAGACGGAGTGACAAATGCCTTGCGGCAGGGCTGTGATGTCTGGCGGGATGTTTCGGATTGCTCGCTATCAGAGATTGCGCAGCAGATACGTGCCGATGAAATCGATGTGTTGGTGGATTTGGCGGGGCATTCGGCTGAGAATGCTTTGCCGATTTTCGCTTTCCAGCCGGCGCCGGTGCAGATTTCTGGCATTGGCTATTTCAATAGCACGGGGATGCAGCAGATGCAGGGCTTTTTATCGGATGTTTATTGTTCTCCGGAGGAATCTTCGCCATACTTTACCGAAAAACTTTTGCGACTGCCACATAGCCATTTCTGCTATCAGCCTTTTAGCAGATTCCCTGCAGTGGGAAGTCTGCCATGCCTTAAAAACGGTTATGTGACCTTTGGCTGCTTCAATAATTTCGCCAAGGTCAATGATGGCATGCTATTGGTTTGGAAGGAAATCCTGCAGCGTGTGCCGGATTCGCGTTTGCTGCTTAAACACTCGCTTCTGGGGATTGAGGAGGGAATTTCCTATACACGGCAGCGTTTTGAGCGGCTCGGGATGCCGATGGAGCGCATCGAGTTTAGAGGATTATCGAAGGATTATCTCGAACAATATAATGATATGGATATCGCTTTGGATACCAGTCCGTATCCAGGCGGTCTTACGACTTGTGAGGCTCTGTATATGGGCGTACCAGTGGTGACGCTCAAGGGCAATCGCCATGGGGCAAGATTCGGCTATAGTTTCCTAGCAAACTTGGGCTTGCAGGAACTGGTGGCTGAGGATGCGGAAGGCTATGTGGACATTGCCGTGAAGATTGCAGGCGACTCGGAATTGCTCTCATTGCTGCGGGCAAATCTTCGTCGGATGATGCAGGCGTCGCCGCTTATGGATGGCGATGTGTATATGCGGGCACTGGAAGCCTTGTATTGGCGGCTTCATGAAAAAAGGTGTTATGAGGCATAAGGAGGCAGCTTATGAACATTCATTTTTCGGGAAACAGATATGTCAGCGTATCGGGCGTTGAAGGGGGATTTATATCGGTTCCTGTTGAAATCGATTTAGATGCATCGGTAGATTTCTATCGATTGCTTTGGCAAGAGCTGCCGATAGTGAATCCGCTGGGAAAGTCGTTCTGCCGTATCGGCCGGGAATATGATGGCGGTTATTTGATGTTGGATGATTTTCACGGGAAAGTTGCCTATTCCTTTGGAATCAATACGGATGTTTCCTGGGATGAAGATATAGCTAATCGTGGCTATGATGTTTATATGTATGACCACACAATTAACGCCTTGCCGTATGAGCGGAAGGAATTCCATTGGTTCAAGAAAGGGCTGGCCGATAAGGCGGGGGATGAGTCGCCGCTGCACTTCCTGGATTGGTTCCTATGGAAAAACCAACATATGCAGGAGGAGCATATGTTATTGAAGATGGATGTGGAGGGCGCAGAATGGGGCGGCTTGGAGCAAGTAAATCCTTTGCTATTGACTCAGTTCGACCAAATTGTGTTAGAGATACATGATTTGATCAAAGCGCATACCGACCAAAAGCGGGCGCAGATCTTAAGCGTGTTGCACAAACTGAACCAGACCCATTATCTGGTGCATGTGCATGGGAACAATTGCGGTTTTGCACTCACGGTGGCAGGACAGGTGATACCAGATACTTTGGAGCTTACGCTGGTGAATAAGCAGCTGTATTCGGTGGATATGGAGGCGGCAGTGATCCTTCCACGTGAATTGGATCAGGCGAATGATCCAGCTCGGCCGGATTATGTACTAGGAGAACAGAGAAGAATCGGTCTGAAATCATAGGATAGATAAGGAGTCGGGAGTAGAACATGATGCGACAGGATGGATTTGATTATTTGATTGTAGGCTCGGGTCTGTTTGGTGCGGTGTTTGCGCATGAAATGACGAAGCGGGGCAAGAAGTGCCTGGTGCTAGAGAAGCGTGAGGCCGTGGGCGGCAATATCCGCTGCGAGGAGCGGGATGGCATCAATGTGCATGTATACGGCGCACATATCTTCCATACGAATAACAAAGAAGTATGGCAGTATGTGAACCAGTTTGCGGACTTCAATCAGTATGTGAATTCGCCGGTGGCTAATTTCCGTGGGGAACTTTACAATCTGCCCTTCAATATGAATACGTTCCATGCCATGTGGGGCGTGACGACGCCGGCTGAGGCAGCGGCAAAGATTGCCGCGCAGCGGGCTGAGATAGAGGGTGAGCCGCGGAATCTCGAGGAGCAGGCCATCTCGCTGGTGGGCCGTGATATCTATGAGAAGCTGATCCAGGGATATACGGAGAAGCAGTGGGGCCGCAAGTGTACCGAGCTGCCAGCCTTCATCATCAAGCGGCTGCCCGTGCGCTATACTTATGACAATAACTATTTCAATGCACTGTATCAGGGAATCCCTATCGGTGGCTATAATAAGATCATCGCGGGATTGCTGGAGGGCATCGAGGTAAGGACTGGCGTCGACTATAATGCATCCCGAGGGGAGTATGAAGGCGTGGCTCGCAAGGTGGTCTATACAGGAGCCTTGGATGAATATTTTGCCTATCAGCTCGGGCGGCTGGAGTATCGCGGCCTGAAGTTTGAGACGGAGCGGCTGGAACAGGAAAATCATCAAGGTGTGGCGGTCATGAACTATACGGCGGCGGAAGTTCCGTATACCCGCATTATCGAGCACAAGCACTTTGAGTTCGGCACGCAGCCGGTAACCTATGTGACCCGCGAGTATCCGCAGGAGTGGAAGCCAGGCGAAGAGGCCTATTATCCGGTCAATGACGAACGGAATCAGCAGCTTTATGAAAAATATGCCGAACTGGCGGCGAAGGAGGATAAGCTGATTCTTGGCGGCAGGTTGGCAATGTATAAATACTACGACATGGATAAAGTCATCGAGACGGCATTGTCAGCGGTGAAGAGAGAAGCAGCTGAAGAATAAAGTAATAGTTTGCCAGGGGGTGAACCGGATGGAGACTTTGGTGCAGGTGGCAGAGAAATATGCGCAAGGGGCAGATTTTGCCAAGTGGGATTGGCAAGGTCTTGTCCAGGCTTTCGAGCCGGTGTTTGCTAGGCAGGGCTTCCGTGACGAACACAGCAAGGGTCAGCAGCATATCCTGCTGATACGGCTGGATGCGATGGGGGATATGGTCCTTACGACAGCTTTTGTTCGGGAGGTACGGCGCAATCATCCGGCGGCGTATATCACGCTTTTGGTCAGTCCCGCAATCTATCCGTTGGTGCAGAAGTGTCCCTATGTCAATCGGATATTGGTTCTTGATAAGCTGTTGTTCTACATCGACAAGAAAAGATTCTTTGCTGAGCTTTTGCAGCTTTGTGCAGAGAACTTCTGGTCTGAGCGCTATGCCATCAGCATCTGCCCGCAATGGGGCGACGATAAGACAGCATCCCAACTGGCGGCATATCTGAGTGGTTCTAAAAGGCGTGTGGGATATAGCTGTAATGTCGATACTGTATATGGATATCCAGTGAAAGACACTCGGATGGAATCGGCTTTGATGACGGATTCGTATGTCATTCCAGCAGATATCATCCATGAGGCAGAGCGGATGCTGTATTTGCTGCGGCTGCTGGAAATGGATGTGGCAGACGAACGCATGGAAATCTGGTATAGTGAGGCCGATGTGCGTAGGGCAGAATGCTTGTTGCAGGAGGGGCGTCAGTCTGGCCGTTTTATGATGGCAATCGGTTTGGGGGCTGGCCAGGATAGCCGCAAATATCCTGTAGAAAAATATGCAGAGGCACTTCGGGAGATTGGCCGGAGGTGGGAGGTATATTTTGTCCTGCTGGGTGGAACGAAAGAGCAGGAAGAGGCCCAAAGTCTGCAGGCACTATTGCCGGAGGCGCTTACCTGTAACCTGGCTGGGCAGACATCGGTTCTCGAGACGGCGGCAGTCTTGTCGTTTTGCGATATGTATATCGGCAATGATACTGGCGTCATGCATATGGCGGCGGCAGCTGGTTTGCCCGTTGTCATGGTTTCGCGGGAAGCGGATGATTTTTGTGGCAGTTTAGCGGGCGTGCTCAGTGAGAATCAAAGATTTGCGCCTTGGCAGACGAATTATGTAATCTGCTGCCCGGATGAGCAAATGGGTGATTGTGCGAAGGAATTGAATTATGGTGGCTGCAAAGAAAGATACAGTCATTGCATCAAACAGGTAAAACCAGAGGATATCGTAAAAGCTGTAGCAATGTTGGCACAGACAGATGGAGGAATGTAATGGCCGAAGAGATAAAGCCGGAACTTTTGGGATTTTTGCAGGCAAGTGGTGTGCCGTATCGGATTTTGGTGGTGGAGAGCCTTTATTATCTGCCGGAGCTTCGGCAGATGTTTCCGCAGGCAGAGATTTTTGCGGTAGCGGCAGAAGAGGAAGCAATCGAACCGTACCAGGATTGTCAGGTGGATTTTTGTGTGTTGGACTATCTGTCGGAGCGACTGCCGTTTGAGCGCGAGTATTTCGATTACATCATTTCGGATTTGACGCTCGAGGCCGTGGCGAATCCGCAGGATATTGCGGCTGGATTTTCGATGTATCTGAAACAGACAGGGGCTTTTTTGACAAGCTTTCGCAATATCCGTCATTGGTCCGTGCTTGAGGAGATGATGGAGGGGCATTTTTACCATCTGGTAACCAGGCTCTATGCCAAAACGGATTTTGAACGGCTGCTTTATGCGTCTTATTATAAAAATGTCCGCGTGCGGCCGCAGCTTCGCCGGGCTGAGGATGATATTGTGGAGCGGCTGGTGGCTGCTGGTTTTGAAAACATCCATGAGGATTTGGAGACGGAGTTTTGGCTGGTAAGGGCGGAACGTTCCATGCCGGAGATGGCACTTTTGAAGTCGATGTATACGAAAGAGCAGCGCAAGGAGCTTTCGGATTATCTGCATCGTATTGAGTATGATGTGGATGCGGAAAATCAGTGCCGCTTGTTCTGGGCGTTTTACGAACAGTCGGCGTTGTTTGCTGACTATGTGGCGAACTTTATCCGTCAGGCGGTGTTCCATCCGGAATCGTTTTATCGGCGGTTGATGAAGTATTCGCGTCGGGAGCTCGATGAGATTTTGGCGATGCTCGAATGCACGCGCGAAAATGCTACTTCGCATGATGAGCTTCGGTGGATTGATAAAATCGAGCAGGAGCTGCAGGGAATGAAGTGAGGGTTGAGGATGGATTTGACGATAAAAAAAGATTTGGACGACACAAAGGTAGCCTTCATTACCTGCGTCAATAGTGAGGAATGGTACAGCGAATGCCGCCTTTATTTGGAGAGTCTCAAGATCCCGGCAGGAATGACGGCTGAATTTATTCCTGTGCGGGGGGCGGCGTCGATGTGTGCGGGATACAACAGCGGCATGAATCAGTCCGATGCAAAATACAAGGTCTACCTGCATCAGGATACGTTGGTGGTCAATAAGAATCTGGTGGCGGATTTGCGCCAGCTTTTTGTCGAGGAAAACGTAGGAGCAGTCGGTGTGATTGGCTGCCGCAGTTTGCCGCGAAGCGGTGTCTGGTGGGACGGTTTGCGGACGTATGGCCGCGTGCTTCACGCCTGCGAACCCGAGAGTGTCGTGGATTCGCATTGCCGAGAGCCGGAGGGAAACTGCCAAGAGGTGGAGGCTGTCGATGGTCTCTTTATCGCGACGCAGTATGACATTCCGTGGCGCGAGGATTTGTTTACGGGATTCCATCTCTATGATACGTCGCTTTGCAAGGAGATGCAGCGGCGTGGGCTCAAAGTTGTGGTTCCCAATCAAGAAAAAGATTTCTGGTGTATCCATTGTCCGAAGGAAAAACCACTGGCGAAGGAGTATAAAGGATATCAGAAGATCTTTGTAAAAGAATACGGTGGGGAATTGAATCCGGAAGTGTAAGAGAAGGCCTTTCCTAATTGGAAGGGCTTTTTTTGTAAAGAGAAGCAGGAAATTAATCAACTTTGTAGAATATAGGAAAATATGCGAAACTATGAGACAAATTAGGAGTTCTTTTGGAATGGATCACGATGCTTTGAATTGGCTTAGCTTGGCAGACAAGTTTGCAGCAGAGGGCGACCCGAAGGGGATGCGCGCCTGTGCAAAAGAGTTGTGGGATATGGATGCGGATAGTATGGACGGTGCAGCTGTCATGGCTGAGGCCGCCCTGTATTCCGGTGAACGCGAGGAAGCGCAGGCACTGGTGGAGGAAATCCTAGCCAAGAAGCCAAGGCATTTGCGGGGACGCATGGTAAAAGCTGGTTTGGCTGCTGTGGAGTTCCGTTTGGATGAGGAAATTCCACTGCTTCAGGAGATTATTGCGGAAGTACAGCACAAGCGAGATGCACTGGAACCAGATGATGCATACTTTGGGGTATTGACACATATCCTAAAGAAAACTCGTGGCTGGCTGGCAGATGCTGAGTATTTGGCAGCCAGGCCGGATAAAGCGGCTGATGAGCTTTTGGCTCGTAGTGAAATCTGTGAGGACCCGCTGGAGAAGGCAGAGATGTACAGTAAGTACCTCTTTATGCGCAATTATCGGGAGCAGTCGATCTATGAGAGCCGTGGAGCTGCAGAAGCGTATGAGCCGATGCTTTCGATTACGCCATATCTTCATGAGGATGTGAAGAAACTGCCGGAAAAAAAGCTTCGTATCGGTTATTTGTCACCAGATTTTCGCGAGCATGCGGTGGCATCTTTTTTGGAACCGCTGCTAAAAGAGTATGATGGCGAGCATTTTTCGGTTTACTGTTACTCGACAGGGCGTTCCGACCACGTCACGAAGAAGATACGGGCCTGCCATGTCCACTGGCGTGACCTCAGAGGCCGCAGCCCGCGGACTGCGGCCCGGCTCATAGCTGAAGACCAGATTGATATCCTGATGGATTTATCCGGGCATACCCAGGGGAGTTGCCTGCCGATTATGGCTTTTCGGCCGGCGCCTGTCCAGCTGGCTGGGATTGGCTACATGAATACGACAGGGTTGTCGACTGTGGATTACTTCCTGTCCGATGAGGTATGTCTGCCTACCGGGGAGGTTACCGCGGAAGGCTTTACGGAGAAGATCCTGCGTCTTCCGAGTTCCCATCTTTGCTATCGTCCGGGATTTGCCCGGGAGATACCAGCAGCGGGCACTGAGGCACCGTGTTTGCGCAATGGGTATGTCACCTTTGGCAGCTTTAATAACTTTGCCAAGGTGACGGATGAGACATTGCTCATGTGGCGCAGTATTTTGGATCAGGTGGCGGATTCCCGCTTGGTCATCAAGGGGAAAATCTGCAGCATTCCCTCTGGACAGGCTATTGTGAGGGAACGGTTGGCCCGCCTGGGGGTAAATATGGCGCGGATTGAACTTCGCCCGTACAGTCCCGATTATCTGGAACAGTATCGGGATATCGATATTGCGCTGGATGCGATGCCCTACAATGGTGGCCTCACAACTTGCGAGGCGCTTTATATGGGGGTACCGGTGGTAAGCCTGCGCGGACGCAGCCACGGATCCCGGTTTGGTGCGTCAATCCTCACGAATGCTGGCGTGCGGGAGCTCGTTGTGGAAAATGATTTGAACTATGTGCGCCGGGCCGTTCAGCTGGGGAAATCGCCGGAATTGGTGGGAGCATATCATTCTGGTTTGCGGGCTAATTTACTCAAATCGCCGCTCATGGATAGTAAAAAATACATGAATGAGCTGCAAAATGGCTATCGTCAGATATGGAAGAATTTTTGCACAAATTAAACTATAACAAAAAAACTTGCATTTTTGACAGTAGTCAAGTATAATAACGTATGGGACGTTCTTGATTCTTAGCGTTTTATAACACTTTGAGAAGTGGGGACATCTTAGTTTATTTTATTTTTTCTAGTAAGGGGATTATCTTATGGCTTTCGAAGACAAGACACTCGTATGCAAAGACTGTGGTAAAGAGTTCACGTTCACTGCTGGTGAGCAGGAATTCTACGCTGAGAAGGGTTTCGAGAACGAACCGGCACGTTGCCGTGACTGCCGTGACAAGCGTCGCCGCACTCGTGAAGGTGGCGAGCAGCGCCAGATGTTCAAGGTAACTTGTGCAGAATGCGGCAAGGAGACGGAAGTTCCGTTTGAGCCGAAAAATGATCGTCCGGTATATTGCCGTGACTGCTTCAACAAAAAAAGAGCGGAAAGAGAGTAATCTCTTGAAGTTTGCTCAGTGTGTGCTATAATAATAAATGTGCGTGAGCAATGGAGCCCGAGCGAAACGCTCGGGCTTTATTTGTTTCAGTGTAACGTATAATAATTTGAGAAAGTAGGGATTTTCATGAAAATGAAAAAGGTACTGGCAGGTATCGCTGTCTGCGCATTTGCGGTATTTGCACTGGCTGGCTGCGGTGGCAGCAGCAATACGTCATCGAGCAGCAGCTCGGAAGCGAAGGTGCTCAAGGTTGGTTCTTCTATCGATTTTGCTCCGTTCGAGTTCCAGGATGAGAGCCAGAAAGAGTATCAGGGATTCGATATGGATCTGATCCGTGCAATCGCCAAAGAGATGGGTTATGAAGTGGAGATTCAGAATCTGGGCTTCGATGGTTTGATTCCGGCTTTGCAGGGCAAGAACATCGATGTCATCATCTCTGGTATGACGATTAATGACGAGCGCAAACAGAATGTACTCTTCTCGGATCCGTATTATCAGTCCGGTTTGACGATGGTTGTCCGCAATGATGAGAAGGCAATCACGAAATTCGCCGATCTCAAGGGCAAGAAGGTTGCGGTTCAGATTGGCACGACCAGCGAGGCAGAAGTCAAGAAGATTGAAGGCGTCGAGGTCAAAGTCCTCAATACGCCGGCTGACTGCTTCATGGAACTCAAAGCAGGCGGTGTTGATGCTGTTGTAAATGACCGTCCGGTCAACGATTATTTCATCACGAAGAACGGCGCACAGGGCGTCAAAGCTCTCGAGGAGAGACTGACGGCTGAGGATTATGGTATCGCTATCGGCAAAGATAACAAAGAACTGCAGGAGAAAATCAATGCAGCTCTGAAGAAACTCAAAGAGAATGGCGAATACGATAAGATTTTCGCAAAATGGTTTGGCGAGAAAAAATAATCATAAAAAATGTATAAAAAATCATCGGTGATAAATTTCACCGATGATTTTTTTTGCTCAAAAGACAAATAACCTCGATGTTGACAGGCGGAGGACATTGAAATATAATAGGTTTATAGGTTTACAGTTGGTTGAATATTTATTAAGTAATAGATGATTTAGAGGAATTAGGTGAAGAATTATGGATTTTAATTTCCAGCTGGTGCAGGATTCGTTCCCCCTCCTGTTGTTGGGCGCAGGGATTACGATTAAGATTACGGCACTTTCGGTGGCTGTCGGTATCATCATTGGGTTATTCATGGGGATTGCCCGTCTGGTCCGTATTCGCGTATTCCGTATCCTCGCGGCAATTTATGTGGATTTTTTCCGCGGCACACCGCTTTTGATTCAGATTTTTCTCGTTTATTTTGCGTTGCCGCTTTTGACCGGTCAGCGCAGTGATCCGTATGTGGCCGCAATCAGCGCGTGTGGGTTGAATTCTGGTGCTTATGTTGCTGAGATTTTCCGTTCGGGAATTCAGTCGATTGATAAGGGGCAGATGGAGGCTGGCCGTTCGCTGGGCATGACTTGGGTACAAACGATGCGGTATATCATCATCCCCCAGGCATTCAAACGTGTTATTCCGCAGCTCGGCAATGAGTTTATCGCGTTGCTCAAGGATTCTTCTCTGGTTTCGGTTATCGGCTTTGAGGAGCTCACTCGTCGCGGACAGCTGATCATTGCTAAGACGTATGCTTCGGTGGAGATTTGGACGTGCGTTGCCATTATCTATTTGATCATGACGCTGTCGATTTCCCGTTTTGTCGCTTATCTGGAATGGAGGTTCAAGACTGATGATAAACATTGAGAACCTGTATAAATCGTATGGTGATGTCCATGTTTTGAAGGGCGTTGACCTTAATGTCAAAGAAAAAGAAGTCGTTGTCATCATCGGGCCTTCTGGCTCAGGTAAGAGTACGCTTCTGCGTTGCATGAACTATTTGGAAGTTCCCACCAAGGGAAAGGTCACTGTGGATGGCATCCTGCTGGATGGGGAAGCCAATATCAACAAGGTCCGCGAAGAAGTTGGCATGGTTTTCCAGCGCTTTAATCTGTTCCCGCATATGACGGTCCTGGAAAACATCATGCTGGCGCCGATGAAGGTGCGGAAGGTTTCGCGTGAGGCAGCCGAGAAGGAAGCTAGAGAACTTTTAGCCCGCGTCGGAGTGGCAGATAAAGCAGACAATTATCCGACGCAGCTTTCCGGCGGTCAGCAGCAGCGTGTAGCGATTGCACGGGCGCTGGCGATGAAGCCAAAGGTCATGCTATTTGACGAACCGACCTCGGCGCTTGATCCGGAAATGGTAGGCGAGGTACTGGATGTCATGCGTAAGCTAGCGAAAGCTGGGATGACGATGGTTATCGTCACCCATGAAATGGGGTTTGCCCGTGAAGTTGGCGATCGCCTGTTGTTTGTCGATGAAGGACGCATCATTGAGCAGGGCGATCCGAAAGAGGTATTCGAAAATCCTCAGCAGGAACGCACAAAAATGTTTTTATCGAAGG
This sequence comes from Selenomonas sp. ND2010, assembly GCF_000702005.1. Lineage (GTDB taxonomy): Bacteria > Bacillota > Negativicutes > Selenomonadales > Selenomonadaceae > Selenomonas_A. The sequence goes on from NZ_KL370847.1 coordinate 144,767, forward strand.
TACTTTGATTTTTATTTGTACACTGTATAAAGACAAAATATCGTTCAAAAGCCTCCTGATAGATATAAGAAATATTGACAGTTTAATTACTAACAATTATAATTGATAGTGACCACAGGATAAATGTGGAAAAGGTAGTTTCTACTTAGGAGGAATCTCAATGGTTGGCAAAGTTAAATGGTTTAGTGCAGAAAAAGGCTATGGCTTCATTGCTCGTGAAGACGGCGATGATGTATTTGTACATTTTTCGGCAATTCAGGACGAAGGGTTTAAGACACTCAGCGAAGGTCAGGCGGTAGAGTTTGATATCGTGGAAGGTGCACGTGGCCCGCAGGCTTCGAATGTCGTAAAGACTGCCTAATAATTGACGATGAATCCCAGTTCGCAGAACTGGGATTTTTTGATGGATTGATGGGAACGGTGAATTCTTTCATAGAAATTTCAGATTTTTCTTAGCAGGAAAAGAAGGGATTATGGTTATTGTGGCGAATACTATGAGTATAAACCTTCTGAAAGGCAGGTTAATACGATTAGAGCCATGGCAAAAGCCGTGGTCCATCATAAGAAAGGGGATGTGTCTTATGGCAACATTCACTGTAAGAGGCAAGAACATTGAAATCACTCCTTCCCTGCGTGAGTACGTAGAGAAACGCGTTGGCAAAGTCACGAAGTACTTTGAAAATGTCGGTGACATTTCGGTGCTTCTCACGGTATCCAAAGGCCGCCATATTGTGGAGGTTACGGTGCCGGTCCAGGGCGGAATCCTGCTTCGCGGCGAGGAAGCCACGATGGACATGTACACGTCAATTGATCTGGTCGTAGAAAAACTGGAGCGTCAGATTCACAAACAGAAAACGAAACTGGCTCGTCGATTCCGTGGTGGCGGATTTAAGGCTGAGGCGTTGCAGTCTTCGGTTATCCCGGAAAAACAGGAGGATGAGGAGTACAAGGTCGTGAAGACGAAACGATTCATCGTAAAACCGATGGATGTTCAGGAAGCTGTTATGCAGATGAATCTTCTGAACCACAACTTCTTCGTGTTCCGTGATTCTGAGACGGAAGAAGTCAACGTCGTCTACAAGCGTACGGATGGCAATTATGGCCTGATCGAATCCGGAAACTAACATGGAAAATTCGGACCTTCCCTGCGGGGAAGGTCTTTTTTGATGCCTTTCCTTATTATATATAGGAAAAGAGTTGGATAATAATCTTGCATTAATTGACTTATAGCAAGCAGTTTGTTAATATTGTAAGGTAAGACTATTAATGAAGTGGAGTGATTTTGTTTGCTGGGATTTCTCAAAAGATTCTTAGGTGACAATAACGATAAAGAGATAGCCCGTTATCGCGAGGTCGTCGAGAAAATCAACGCACTCGAGCCGCAGATGCAGAATCTGACGGATGATAAGCTGACTGGCTATACGAATAAGTTCAGAGAGCGTCTGGCGGCTGGGGAAACGATGGATGATCTCCTGCCGGAGGCTTTCGCGGTCGTACGCGAGGCATCGCGCCGCGTGTTGGGCATGCGTCACTTCGATGTTCAGCTCATCGGTGGTATGTGCCTGCATGAAGGCAAAATTGCCGAGATGCGTACCGGTGAAGGTAAGACTCTTGTCGCAACGCTGCCGGTTTACCTCAACGCGTTGGCTGGCAAGGGCGTTCACATGATTACGGTCAATGACTACCTGGCTCGTCGCGACAGCGAAGAGATGGGCAAGCTCTACCGTTATCTTGGCCTTACGGTTGGTCTTGTCGTTCATGATATGGATTTCCCAGAGCGCAAATATGCATATGGCTGTGATGTTACGTTTGGTACGAATAACGAGTTTGGTTTCGATTACCTGCGTGATAACATGGTTATCTACCCAGACCAGATGGTTCAGCGTGAGCTCAACTTCGCCATCGTCGATGAGGTTGACTCGATCCTGATCGATGAGGCACGTACGCCGCTTATCATTTCCGGCCCTGGTGCAAAATCCACGGATATGTACGCGGTTATGGCCAGAGCGGTAGCCGGACTCAAAGAGGGGACGGATTATACGGTCGATGAGAAGCAGAAGACCGTTGCTCCAGCCGATAGTGTGGTTCCGAAAATCGAGAAAATCCTTGGCATCAATAATCTGTATGCACCGGAAAATATCGAGCTTTCCCACTGCTTCACGGCAGCACTTCGCGCGAAGGCACTGATGAAGCGCGACCGCGACTATGTCGTTCGTGGGGATGAGGTCATCATCGTCGATGAGTTTACGGGACGCCTCATGGAAGGCCGCCGTTACTCCGATGGTTTGCATCAGGCAATCGAGGCAAAGGAAGGCGTCAAGATTCAGCGTGAATCCCAGACGCTGGCTACGATTACGTTCCAGAACTACTTCCGCATGTATGACAAGCTGGGCGGTATGACTGGTACGGCTAAGACCGAGGAAGACGAGTTCCTGAAGATTTACAATCTGCCGGTTATCGTAGTACCGACCAACCGGCCGGTACAGCGTATCGATCATCCGGATCTCATCTACAAGACGAAAAAGGCGAAGTACAAAGCCGTTGGTAAATTGGTGGAACAGCTGCATAAGAAGGGTCAGCCGGTGCTTATCGGTACGACGTCTATCACGCAGTCTGAGGAACTCAGTGCGGTACTCCATAAACGCGGCATTCCGCACAATGTTCTCAATGCGAAGTTCCATGAGAAAGAGGCGGAAATCATTGCCGATGCTGGCCAGCGTGGCGCGGTTACCATCGCTACCAACATGGCAGGCCGTGGTACGGATATCAAACTGGGTGAAGGGGTAGCCGAGCTCGGTGGTCTCTTCATCGTTGGTACAGAGCGCCATGAGTCCCGTCGCATCGATAATCAGCTGCGCGGCCGTTCGGGCCGTCAGGGTGATCCGGGTGAGTCCCGCTTCTTCCTGTCGCTCGAAGATGACTTGTTGCGTCTTTTCGCTTCGGATCGCATCTCGGGCATGATGGACAAGCTCGGTATGGAGGAAGATGAGCCAATCGAGCATAAGCTCATCACCAACTCCATCGAACATGCCCAGAAGAAGGTGGAGGCGCGTAACTTCGACATTCGTAAACATGTCCTCGAGTACGATGATGTCATGAATCAGCAGCGTGAAGTCATGTATGGTGAACGCCGCAAGATTCTCACGGGGGATAACCTGCGCGAGAACATCATGGGAATGGTCAAGCATATCATCAAAGACGAGATGAATCAGTATGCCAATGAGCAGCTGTATCCGGAGGAGTGGCAGCTCGATGGACTCATCGAGGATGCCGAGAAGATTTACGCTCCGGCAGGACGACTCAAGAAGGAAGAACTTGCTGCTATGAGTCGTGATGATCTCAAGGAAGAGCTGGAGAAAGTTGCCGAAGACGGCTATCATCAGCGCGAGCTCCTTTTTGGCGAAGAGAATATGCGCGAACTCGAGAAAGTCGTTATGCTTCGCGTCGTAGATAACAAATGGATGGAGCACCTCGACCATATGGACATGCTGCGTGAGGGTATCAACCTCCGGGCCTATGGTCAGCGCAACCCGCTTGTCGAGTATAAAATCGAAGCCCTTGACATGTTTGAGGAGATGGAAGCTGCAATTCAGGATCAGATCGCTTCGATGATGTATCATGTAAGCATCATCACGCCGGAACAGCAGCAGGCAATGGAAACACAGCCGGAGGGCGAGGCCCCCGCTGCTAACGAGACGCAGAAACAGAAGCTCGAGAAGACTATCGAGCAGCAGCGTTCCCAGCTTTCCGACCATCTGCAGAATGCGCAGGCTTCCCATGGCGATGAAGTCAGTGCTGCCGGCGCAAAGAAAAAGCCGGTGACAAACGACGGTCAGAAAGTTGGCCGCAATGATCCATGTCCTTGTGGCAGTGGCAAGAAGTATAAGAACTGTTGTGGCAGAAACGAATAAGCCAGCAGTGATTTGCGATAAAGTAAAGGTGGAACCATGTTAGAAGATTTAAAACCACAACTGGGAGAGCTCAAGGAAAAACTTTCCCAGATGGAAGTATCCCTGGAAGTTCCGGCAAAGGAAGAGAAAATCGCCGAACTCGAGTATAAGATGGGCGAGCCGACTTTCTGGGACGATGCCGAGCAGGCACAGAAAATCAATCAGGAACTCAACGATGTCAAGATCAGCGTGGACAAGTATAAGAGTCTTTTGAGTAAGTATGAAGATGCTGAGACCATGTTCGAGATGGGCATGGAAGAAGACGACCAGAGCATGGAAGAGGAAATCAAGGCTGAGCTCGATGCGGTAGCCGAAGGCCTGGAAGCCCTCCAGCTCGAGGTCTTGCTCTCTGGTCCCTATGATGCCAACAATGCCATCCTTACGCTGCACGCTGGTGCCGGCGGAACGGAGGCGCAGGATTGGACGCAGATGCTTCTGCGCATGTATGGCCGTTGGGCTGAGCGTCATGGATTTACCGTTGAGACGGCAGACTTGCTGCCGGGCGATGAAGCTGGTGTTAAGTCGGCAACGCTCTTTATCAAGGGACACAATGCCTATGGTTTCTTGAAATCGGAAAAAGGTGTTCATCGTCTCGTGCGCATTTCGCCGTTTGATGCCAACGCCCGCCGTCATACGTCGTTCTCGGCCTGCGATATTATGCCGGAAATCGACGATGCCGTTGAGGTCGACATCAATATGTCGGATGTTCGCGTCGATACCTACCGCGCGTCTGGTGCCGGTGGTCAGCACATCAATAAGACGTCTTCGGCAGTTCGCATGACGCATGAGCCGACGGGTATCGTCGTTCAGTGTCAGAATGAGCGTTCACAGCTCCAGAACCGCGAACAGTGCCTCAAAATGCTCCGTGCAAAACTCTTTGAACTCGAGCTCGAGAAGAAGGAAGCAGAGCTTGCCAAACTCGAGGGCGACCAGCAGAATATCGAGTGGGGCAGCCAGATTCGTTCGTATGTATTCCAGCCGTACACCATGGTCAAGGATCATCGCACGAATCATGAAACGGGTAATGTCCAGGCCGTCATGGATGGCGAAATCGATCCGTTCATTCGCGCATTCTTGAATGCCAAGGCCAATCACGAATTTTGATTTTTGAGGAGTCAGGATGGTAGTTCCTGGCTCCTTGTTCCATTGTGAGGGATTTGATTTGCGAAAAAGCTTGACTATTCTGGGCTTGTTATTCATAATATTAATCGTGTCAAGCGAAACGGTGCTGCCGTTTCTGGCACAGTCAACCTTCCGGACCAAACTGGGGCAGCGGGCTGCTACTCAAGATGTCCAGGTGACCCTTGGCTCGAGTCCGTCGGCCTTGTTGGCGTTGGGGCGGATTCAAAACCTGGATGCCGTGCTGCATCAAGCTAAGGTGGGACAGGTCTACTTGAAGGAATTGACGCTTAAAGGCCGCAATGTCCAGCTCGATATGCCGGCTCTGTTCCGAGAGGAAGGCGTTCAAGTGCAAAATGCGGAGGAACTTACCTTAAAGGGAATCGTGGATGAGGAAAATCTGCGCGAAGTCCTCCAGCGCAAGATTGACAAAATCGAGAATGTCCAAGTCGATATCAACCGGGAGCGGATTCTGGTGACGGCTAATGCGAAGGTCTTTGGCCGCGTGGCCGATATCGAGATGGAGGGGAAGATTCTCGAAGACAGTGGCTCGTTGTATTTTTTCATGACGAGACTTGATATGAAAAATACCCGTATCGGTACGGCCAAGCTCGGCGACATGTTTGGCAATATCCAGCTGACGGCACCGAATAAACTGCCCTTTGGCATGAAAATCCGTCAGGTAGAGCAGACCGATGGGGCAGTAATCCTTACTGCCAGCCGGGATAACAAGGAATAAGGTGGAAAAATAATGAAGGTATTCAAGTACAACCGATGGCTGATACTGCCAATTGTTATCGGCCTGGTGGCTGCGCTCGCTATCGGTTTTCAGCGCCATGGTGTGGAACAGCAAAATCGCCAAGTAGATATGGCGATTGATTACGAGGGTCTTTTGGAGCTGGCTGACCGTGAAGGATTGCCGGCCGAGGATGTTCTGCGTCAGGCGAAAGACGCTGGTATCACTTCGCTGGCTGTATATGAAACGACGTTTAAGAAGTTCAATGAGAATGGTAAGGCAACGGCTATTGCCGGCAGTCAGTTGCTCGCAGACTATCATAGTGGCCGTTTAGCGGATCTTCTCTGGCAGAATCTCATTGCTGCTGGCAAGATTAAGGGCAATGAAGTCTATGTTGTCGGTCACGATGCCCAGACCTGGAAAGAACTCAAAGAGGATCTTCCACGCCGTTTGGGAAATGACCGAGTGGAGCTGTTTACGGTCGGGACGGAAGAAGTCATGGCAGTAAAAGCCCATTACGAATCCTTCTTGAAGATGAACATTGGTATGCCAACCGATGAACTCAAAGCGGTAAATGATGCCGGATTCTATGTCCTGGCGCGGCCGAGCAATTACGAGGACTGCACGCCGGAAGATGTTCAGGCTGTTTTTGACCGTTTGGATGGTTATAAGGTTTCGGAAATCGTATTCTCGGGCAAGCAGGTACTTGGTGCCCCGAAAGCGTTGCAGACTACGATCGATGAGATGAAGGATCGCAATTTGACCTTTGGCCTCATCGAGGCAACGACCCAGCTGCAGTTCTTCAAGCAGAGCGGGATGGAGGAAGTCGCCAAAGGGCTTGGGTATGATAAAGTGGCCCGCCTCTATTCGGTTCCGAAAGATGAGCAGCCCAAATTAAAGATTGATGCAATCGTTGAGCGTTGGTCGAATACGGATGAAGAACGCAATATCCGCATTGACCTCATGCGCATCTACGATACGCCGTCTCCGGACATGACGCTTCTTGAGACGAATATGAAATATTTCCGCGATACGCATGACAAGTTGGTAGCACATGGCTATACCATTGGACCGGCTGCTACCTTTGTACCATTCTACCCGAGCAAGGTGCTTCGCGCCCTGGTAATGGTAGGTGTGGCGGCTGCGGTGGTCCTGTATCTGACCTTGGTGATTCCTTGGCTCAATGCGCGGCCGAAATATGCGTACTTGCTGTTTGCCGTGTTTGCGCTGGCTGCAGCGGTGCCGATGGTGATGGGAAATGGCACGAAAATCCGCGTGCTGGCGGCATTGGCCAGCGCCAATGTTTTCCCCGCCCTCGCGGTTATCTTCCAGCTTGACCGCATTCGTTCGTTCAAGAATAAAGCGGGAGTCGCTCTGCCGCGTTTGATCATCACGGCAGCCCTGGCACTTTTTGTTACGGGCGCTATGTCGTACGTTGGTGCCGCATATCTGTCTGGTTCGCTGGCAGATACGGAATATCTGTTGGAATTCCAGATTTTCCGCGGTATCAAACTGACCTTTGTCATGCCATTGATTTTGGTCGGCATTGCTTTCCTGCAGCGTTTTGACATTTTTGATGGCAAAATGGATGATACGGATGGCGTGCTCAATCAGCTCAAGAAGATTCTCGATATGCCGGTTCGCGTTAAGACGCTGCTGATGTTGTTCTTTGTGCTGGTGGCTGGTGTTATTTTTGTGGCCCGCAGTGGTCATACGTCTGGTATGCCGGTAGCACAGTCGGAACTTCGGTTCCGGGCTTTCCTGGAGCAGGCATTCTATGCCCGTCCGCGGACGAAAGAGCTCTTGATCGGTCATCCGGCCTTCATGCTGGCTGCTATGGCTGTTCTGCGGAAGTGGCCGACGATGGTTTTCTTTGCCTTGGTTCTCGTGGCTACGATTGGTCAGGGGTCTATGGTTGAGACGTTTGCGCATATGCGTACACCGGTTTATATGTCGTTTATGCGCGGCATTGGTGGTATTGTTATGGGCGCTGGCATCGGTGCGATTGCCATGGTTTTGGTGGAACTTTGGCAGGTTATTTTGGCAAAAGCAAAGGGGAGTAGGGCAGATTCATGAGCAGGATCGTCGTATCGGGATATTACGGCTCGAAGAATGCCGGTGACGAGGCAATGCTGGCCGCAATGCTGGAGGTCCTCGGAGATCTCGACCCAAAACTTCATATTACGGTGATTTCTGCAAATCCCGAAGATACGCGCAAACGTCATGGCGTTGCGGCGATTTCCTGGCTGGGGCTGCCCGCCATCATTCGCGAACTTCGCCAGGCGGATCTTTTGATCAGCGGTGGTGGCAGTCTGTTGCAGAATGTCACGAGCCGGCGCAGTCTCTATTATTATCTGGCAATCATTTTTCTGGCGCGATTCCTGGGTACCAAAGTGATGCTTTATGCGCAGGGGATTGGTCCTATCCTGGGACGAGTTGCGGCCTTTGCTATGAAATGGATTGGCAATCGAGTGGATCTCATAACCGTTCGCGACCAAGGGTCTTTAGCGGAGCTTTCCCGGCTGGGAATTCACAAGCCGCCGATTCATTGCACGGCTGACCCCGTGCTGGCCATCCATCCGGTGGACCGTGAAGCGGGGCGGGCGATATTCAAGGCCTATCACGCCGATGGAGCCAAGCCGGTGGTGGGCATCTCCGTTCGTGAATGGCTGGGCTGGACCCACTACAAAGAGGTGTTGGCAGAGGTTTCGGACCGGGTGGTTCGGGAACTAGGTGCCCGGGTCGTCTTTGTTCCCATGCAGTTCCCCGATGATGTTCGGGCAGCGCAGGCTATTGCGGCGAGGACAAAAGAACCTTGTACCGTCCTCAAAGATGAATATACAACGAGTGAGTTCCTGTCAATCGTTGGCAATATGGATCTCATGCTGGGGATTCGCCTTCATGCGTTGATTTTTGCAGGCGTAATGGGAGTCCCGATGATTGGAATATCCTATGACCCCAAAATTGACCGCTTCCTGCAGTCAATCGGTGAAGAGCCTGTTGGCAATTTGCGCGATGTGACAGCCGATGAACTGATGGCGGAGATTCGCCGGAAGTGGAACGACAAGCAGACCTTCCGCCAGCAGAATGCAGAACTGCTGGTGAAGCTCCGCGACCAAGCGGCAAGCAACGCGGAACTTGCGTTGAATTTGGCCCATAAATAATAAAAAGCCTTCCTCTATTAGGAGGGCTTTTTTGCTAATTTTAAGATTTGTATGGTAAAATAAAAGACAGTGTTTTTTGAAAGTATAAGTATGTAAAGGATGAGAATCTTATGATACATATGCGCAATATTTGTAAACAATACGACACAGGCACGGTAGCCTTAGACCATGTCAATGTCGATATCAAGAAGGGCGAATTCGTCTTTATCGTTGGTGCCAGTGGTGCCGGCAAATCCACCTTTATCAAGATGCTGTTTCGGGAGGAGCTGCCCACCAGCGGTAAGCTGATGGTCAACGGTCACGATGTCGTGCATATGGAGCATCGGGAGGTGCCTTATCTGCGCCGCGAGCTCGGCGTTATCTTTCAGGACTATCGCCTGCTGCCGGATAAGACGGTGTTTGAGAATGTAGCCTTTGCCATGCAGGTTATCGAAGCACCGCGTCGTCTGATGCAGCGAAGTGTCAACTCGGTGCTGGATGTGGTAGGCTTGCGGGATAAGTATAAATGCTTCCCCTCCCAGCTTTCCGGTGGTGAGCAGCAGCGCGTGGCGATTGCCCGGGCGATTGTCAACGATCCGGCAATCGTCATCGCCGATGAACCGACGGGCAATCTGGACCCTGATACGAGCTGGGATATCATGGATATCTTCAAGCGCATCAATAAAGCGGGGACGACGATCGTCATGGCAACGCATGATCGGGCGATTGTCGATACGATGAAAAAACGCGTCATTGCTATCGAAAACGGTCAAATCGTCCGTGACCAGCTGAGAGGAGGCTATGGCTATGAAGCTTAGGAATGGGGAATACTACATCCAGGAGGTTGCCCGCTCGTTGAAGCGCAACAACTGGATGTCCTTTGCCTCCATTGGTACCGTGGCGGTGTCCTTGTTTGTACTCGGCGTTTTCCTGACTTTGGTGCTCAATATGAATCGGCTGGCGGCAACCTTGGAGTCTGAAGTACAGATCAGCGTTTATCTGGAGGATAAGGTCATGCCGACGCAGCGTGAGGAAATCAAGCAGGACATCGAGAAGATGCAAGGCATTGAATCGGTGAAATACGTGAGCCGGGAAGAGGCTAAGGAGCGCTTGTCTGAGCGCCTGGGTGACCAGAAATATCTGCTGGAGGCGTTGGGGGATAAAAATCCACTTCCAAACGCCTTTGAGCTTACGGTATCCCATCCTGATATGGTTGAGACTGCGGCCAAGGTCATCGAAAAGATGGACGGAGTAGAGTCCGCTAAGTACGGGCAGGATGTGGTTCAGCACCTCTTTGATATCACGCGGCTTATCCGCTTGTTTGGCTTGGCACTGATGGTTCTCTTAGCTGGAGCGACGCTTTTTATCATTTCCAATACGATCCGGCTAACGGTATTTGCCCGCCGGAAGGAAATTGCCATCATGAAATACGTGGGGGCAACGGACTGGTTCATTCGCTGGCCCTTCGTGCTGGAAGGAGTAGTTCTGGGCTTTGTGGGCGGTGTCATTGCTGCAGTAGCCCTGCGCAGCTTCTATGCAGCTATGGCGGCGAAAATCTACAGTACCCTGGCCTTTTTCCCGTTGATGCCCCAGTATCCCTTTATGACTTACGTCACCGTGGTCATCGTATTATCCGGTATGATAATCGGTGCCCTGGGATCGGCAATCTCGTTGAAGCGGTTCCTGAAGGCGTAAGGTCGGGAGGAACAAAATGATGAAGAAGAATACAAGGCAGCGCCTGCTGGCGGCAATTCTGGCGGCAGGTGTTTTGGCTTCGGTGCCTGCGCATACGGTATTGGCGTCGCTGGAGGATGACAAGGCCGATTACGAGCGCAAGGCTGAACAGAAAAAGGCTGCTAGTGAGGCATTATCTCAAAAGCTGGAATCCCTGTCGGAGGAAAAGCGCCTGCTGGATGAAGAAGCCGAAACGGCGATAAATGAACACAAAAAGTGCAAAGAAGCCTTTGACGAGACAACGAGCCGTATGGCCGATAATGAAGCGCGGTTAAAGGAAGTAAAGGCAGATTATGAGGTAAAAAGTGCCCGTCTGTCCAAACGCGTTCGCGATATCTATATCAATGGCCAGATTTCGTATCTGGATGTCCTGTTTGGGGCCAAGGATTTTTCGGACTTCATGACCCGCATGGATTTGCTGAAGAAAATCATTCGGCAGGATTATGACCTGGTACACGGCGTTCTCGATGAAAAACAGGATATCGAGACCACCCAGGCAAGCTTGGAAAAGGATAAAAAAATCCGGGAGGAACAGGAGTTAAAGGCTCGGCAGGCGAAACAAGTTATGGAGGAAAAGGTGCGCCGCCGTCAGGAACTCATCGATAAGATGAAGTCGGATAAGGCGACGGTTGACCGTGAGTACGATGAACTCATGGCGGCCTCCAAGCAGATTGCCCTGATGCTCCAGCGCAGCAGCATGTCCAATATGCCTGTGTCGGGGGATGGTTCGATGATTTGGCCGGTAGGGGGAACTGTGACCTCGGAGTTTGGCTGGCGTACCCATCCGATTTCCGGTACGCGTAAATACCACAGCGGAATCGATATCGGTGCTGATTATGGCACTCCCATTGCGGCGGCCCAGTCCGGCACCGTGGAATATGCGGGCTGGATTTCCGGCTATGGCAATACGGTCATCATCAATCACGGCGGCGGTATTACCACCCTTTACGGCCACAATCAGTCCTTGGCTGTATCCGCTGGCCAGCAGGTCAGCCAGGGCGAGACTATCGCCTACTGTGGTTCAACGGGGAATAGCACGGGGCCCCATTGTCATTTTGAGGTTCGAAGCGGCGGTGAACCGGTGAGCCCTTATAATTACTTGTAACGATTGACCGGTCATTAGATAGAAGGTGCATAGTTTGAAGAAAAAGAAAATCGTCTTGGGAATCTTGGCGACTGCGGTCATTTCCAGCATGCTGACGCTGATGGGACTCGCGGCTTTATTGGGCCTTGATGGACAGCGTACTTTAGATATGGTTCGTTTCCTGGGCGTCAAGCGTATGATAGAACTCCGGTATGTAAATGAAGTGGATTCGCAGTCACTGATGGATGGCGCCATTGATGGCATGGTCAAATCATTGGGAGACCCGCATTCCATCTATATGAAGGCGGATATGTACAAATCCCTTAAGGAACATACAGCAGGTGCCTTCGGCGGCATCGGCGTGACCATGGGATTCAAGGATAATAAAGTCACGATTGTCTCGGTTCTCGAGGGGACGCCGGGAGAGGCGGCAGGACTCAAGGCCAACGACGAGATTGTAGCGGTGGATGATGTGCCCGTCAGCGAATATCAGCCGGAGGAAGTTTCCATGCATATTCGCGGTGAAGTCGGTACGGAAGTCAAGCTGACAATCCATCGGGCGGGCAGTGAAAACGAGGACTACACCATTAAGCGTGACACTATCACCATCCGTTCGGCGAAAGGTAAGATGCTGGAAGGGACGGAGATGGGCTATATTCGCATCGCCTCCTTCGGCGAGAATACCGGCAAGGAATTCCAAGAGGAGTTTCAAAAGCTGGAAGAAGCCGGCATGAAGGGACTTATCATCGATTTGCGCGAGAATCCAGGCGGACTCATCAAGAGCTGTGTGGAAGTGGCCAATATGGTGGTGCCAAAAGGCCCAATCGTTTCGGTGGTTCAGCGCGATGGTTCCAAAGAGGAACATGATTCGAATTTGGAGACACCAAAGGTGCCAGTTGTCGTGCTGATTGATGGCAACAGTGCCAGCGCTTCGGAAATCTTAGCCGGTGCCCTGCAGGATACGGGAGCCGGTACGTTGGTGGGAACCAAGTCGTATGGCAAAGGGTCGGTGCAGGTAGTAGTTCCGCTTTTTGACGATGATGGCCTGAAACTCACCATTGCCAAATACTACACACCAAATGGCCGCTGCATCGACGGTATCGGCATCGAACCAGATGTAGCCATCGATTTCCAAGAAGGCGACACGACGGATGTGCAGTTAGAAAAAGCAAAAGAAGTATTGCAGGGAAAGATGCCATAAATCGATAAAGCAATATCAGTCAAAAGAGCAAGCAAATCGAAAGATTGCTTGCTCTTTTTGTCGATGGAATAGAATAAAATGATTTCTAGGGTATCGCGTGCTACACCGTTTCATGGTTTTTTGAATCGGATTCCTATGAATCAAGCAGGCAGCGTTTCTGCCAAGGATTTGTTTTCTGAGTTGAGGGAGGAAATCAAAATTTATCGATGTTCCTTTATGCATTGCAGGAAGGCTTCGCCGTATTTTTCGAGTTTCAGTTCGCCGATACCTTTGACGGTTAGCATTTCGTCGAGGGTTTCGGGCTGAACGCGGCACATGTCGCGCAGGGTGGCATCGGAGAATACCACGTATGGCGGGATGTGGTCACGGGTGGCGATTTCTTTGCGCAGGGCGCGGAGGTAATCGAAGAGTTCTGGTGCGGCCGGCTCTTTTTCCTGTTCTGGTTTCGGTACAGCTTGATAGACTTTTTCCTGCCCTTTTAGTACGGCATAGGCACTGGGCTGCAGGGTAAGTACAGGATACTGGCTTTCCGTCAGGGCTAGATAGTCGGTGGCGATGAAGCGCTGAATCAAAAGTTTGATGTCAGCGAGACTGCGTTCTTTCATGAGGCCGTAGGTGGATAGTTCCTCGAAGTGGAACTGTTTGACTCGTTTATCCTGGGAGCCTTTGAGAACTTGGGCGACAAGGGTCAGCCCAAAGCGTTCGCGCATGCGGTAGATGCAGGAGAAGACTTTTTGGGCGTCGATGGTGACGTCAATGCGCTCAAGACCGGCTTTGCAGTTGCCACAGTTGCCGCAGGTTTCAGGAGCGGTAGCATCGCCGAAATAATGGATGATGAAATGGCGCAGGCATTCCGGGGTGTGGCAGTAGTCGACCATTTTTTGCAGGCGACCGAGGTTATGGGCCTTGCGCTGGGGGTCTTCTATGGACACATCGATAAGGTATTTCTGGGTCATGGGGTCCTGAGGGGAAAAGAGCAGGATGCAGGTGCCCGGCTCGCCATCACGGCCTGCACGGCCTGCTTCCTGATAATAGGCTTCGATGTTCTTGGGCATGTTGTAGTGGATGACATAGCGGACGTTGCTCTTGTCGATTCCCATACCGAAGGCGTTGGTGGCAACGATGACCTGAATGTTGTCGTAGAGAAAGTCATCTTGCGCCTTGGTGCGCTGTTTTTCGGTAAGGCCCGCATGGTAGCGTCCGACGGCAAGTTTCTTTTTTTTCAGCAGGTCGTAGACTTTGTCGACTTCCTTGCGGGTGGCGGCATAGATAATGCCGGATTCCTCCGGATGATTTTTGACGTAGTTGACGATGAATTTTTTCTTGTCCTCGCCGCGGCGAACTTCAAAGTAGAGGTTGGGGCGGTCAAATCCCGTGACGTGAATTTGCGGGGCCTTTAGGTCGAGTAGGGTTATGATGTCATCTTTTACTTCCGGCGTAGCGGTAGCGGTAAAGGCGGCGACCAGCGGGCGGCGTGGGAGACCTGCGATAAAGGGAGCAATCTGACGATAGCTGGGGCGGAAGTCATGGCCCCATTGGGATAGGCAGTGGGCTTCGTCCACGGCAACCATGGAGATGGTCTGATGTTCAAGGATATACTGAAAGTAGCTGGTATCGAGACGCTCCGGGGCGACATAGACCAGTTTGTACTGACCCGCGGCGATGGCATTTAATCGCGCGTCGGATTCTGCCAGAGATAGTGTGCTGTTGATGTAGGTTGCTGGAATGCCCTGCTCGGCCAGGGCATCGACCTGGTCCTTCATCAGGGAAATCAAGGGGGAGATGACGAGGGTCAGTCCCGGGAAAATCATAGCAGGAATCTGAAAGCAGATGCTTTTGCCAGCGCCAGTTGGCATAATGGCAACGGTGTCTTTGCCGGAAAGCAGGCTGTTTATTATCGGTTCCTGCGCTGGGCGGAAACTGGGATAGCCGTAGAAGCGGCGCAGAAGTTTCAGCGCCTGGTCAAAATATGGGTTGTCCATGGAATATGGCTCCTATCTTAATGGTTTTCTTAGCGTTTCTTTATGTTTACGCAACTATTCTATTCTATCATAATCTGATAAAATAGGTTCAGACAGTTGGAGGAATTTGTAGTAAAGTATAGAATTAGAGAAAATGGACTTTTTTCAAACGAACCTGTAGGAGGAAACCTTCATGAATTATCATCGCATCATGAAAAATAAAAAGAAACACCTGGCACTGGCTTTGGCTGGTGCTATGTTTATGATGATGCCGGAAGCTATGGCGGCTGATGTTTCACTTCAGGATGCCATCAATCGTGCGCTTTCGGAGAATACGGGACTTAAAGTCACGCAGAAGGGCGAGGATTCTGCGAAATATAAACTGGCTAAGGCGAAAGTACAGAATGGTATTGCTCCGTCTGTTACTGGCGAGTTGAATGCCGAAAAGAAAGATTCGGGAGCAACGGATGCGTCGGGAAAATTGGCGGCAACGGTTTCGGTGCCCATTTATTCTGGCGGAAAAAATCAGGCCAATATCAAACAAGCTAAGATTGGGGTGAAGGCGGCCGATTTACAGACGGAACGCGACCGCGAGAATCTTAAACTAAATGTAATCAAGGCATATTATAATGCGTTGGAAGCCAAGAAGACGGTAGGGGTTCGTCAGGAGACTGTCGATAAATATAAGGAACACTACAACAATGTCAATCAGCTTTATTCGGCAGGTGCCAAGGCGCGGATTGATGTAATCCGCTCTTCGGTAGAGCTCAGCAATGCTCAGCAGAATCTCATCAAGGCTGAGAATAATTACGAAGTGGATTTGGCGACGCTGCGCAACTATATGAATATGGATCGCACGGAACCCTTGAATCTCACTTCGGATTTTTCCTATGATGTGTTTGGCATCGATATGAATGATTGTATTGATTACGCCTATAAAAATCGCAAGGATTTGCTGATCGATCAATATAAGCTGGAACAGCAGGAGCAGGCGATAAAAGCCGCGAAAGCAGGCTATTTGCCATCGGTAAAGGTCAGCCTGGGACTCGATCAAACGGAACGCTATAAGCCGTCCAGTTCGTCAAGCCATGGAGCTTCGGCTGGGGTTGGCTTGTCGTGGAATATCTTTGATGGTGGTCTTACGCGGGCTGAGGTGAAATCGGCTAAGACCGATTATGATGTGGCCCGTCTCAATCTGTTGAAGGATAAGGAAGATATCGACCTTTCGGTACGACAGGCATATTATAGCATGCGTGAGGCGGAGAAGCGATTCAACTCCACCAAGGATGCGGTCAATCAGGCCGAACAGGATTACTATATCGCCCGCGAAAAGTATCGTGCTGGCGAAGGCTTGATGCTCGATATCATCGACGCCCAGGAGGCCTTGTCGACGGCGCGGTTGAATCAGATCAGTGCGCAGTACGATTATGCCCGTTATAAAGCCACGGTGGAAAATGCCATGGGAATGGGGCTGAATGCCAGTGAACGGGCTTCTGCCGCAGAACTGGAGACCGATGTGGATACGACGCTTTCGGCGTCTTCGGTAGCAGAACGCGCTGGGGATACGGCTGCAGCATTGCGGGCCGCAGAACAGAAACAGGCAGAAAGAGATGAGGAAGCGAAATGAAACTTAAATTCGATTGGAAGGTCAAGGCAGGAATCGCTGTCCTGGTTTTGGCGGCAGCAGCCTTTGGCGGCTGGAAATACTACCAGGGACAGCAGCAGGCCAAGAAAGCGGCGGCAGTGGAAACGACTGAAGTTGTCCGCATGAATATGAAGTCAACGGTATCAGCGACGGGAACGATTCGTCCCGTGAATTCCGTTGAGGTAAGTTCCAAGGTCACGGCACGTATCAAGCAAGTGCTGGTAAAGGAAAATGAACAGGTAACGGCTGGACAGACCGTGGCTTTGCTCGATGGTAAGGATTACGAAGCAAAACGCGATCAGGCCAAGTTCAAGGTAACGAATACAAAAGCCAAGTACGATCGCGTCAGCTATCTTTACAGCATCGGTGCCAATACGCAGGCAGAGCTGGAAGATGCGGCTTTGAATTACGATACGGCAGTATCGGCACTCTCGGAAGCAGAGTCCGATATGAACGAGATGACCATCACGGCACCAATGTCCGGTGTGGTTGTCGGTGAGCCAAAGACTGCCGGAACTATGGCCACGCAGGGTTCGGATAATCCGACGGTAATCATGCGCATTGCCGATTTGTCCAGCAAGCAGATTCAGGCCAAGGTCGATGAAACGGATATCGGCAGCATCAAGGTGGGGCAGACTGCTACGTTTACGGTAGATACTTATACGGGGCGTACGTTTACGGCGCGAGTAGCCAATATTTCGCAGACCGATACGAGCAATAGCTGGGATACGAAGTCGAGTTCGTCGTCGAGTTCGTCGTCGGCCAGCGTTATTTATTACTACGTAACCCTTGACGTGGATGACCCGGACAATCTCCTGCTGCCAGCCATGACAGCCCGGGTGGAAATCAATACCGCCAGCAAGGATGATGTGCTGGCCGTGCCCATCTCGACGTTGAAAACGGATTCCAACGGTTCGTATGTTATTGTCAAGAATCCGGATGGTAAGCAGGAGAACCGCTATGTCCAGACGGGAATCTACAGCGATGAGTATGTAGAGATTATCGATGGCCTCTACGAAGGGGAACAGGTGGTAAGCACGTATACGGCCAAGAAGAGCTCGGCAACGGCAAAAAAGCAAAATGGCCCGGGCGGGCCGCCTATGTAAGGCACGGAAGGTGAGGTTTCCTATGGAAAAAACGGAAGATCGTTATCCAACGATACAGCTTTCCGGCATTCGTAAACTCTATCATATTGGTGGAGAAACGCTGGCAGCGCTAGACGGAATCACCACCAATATTTATCAGGGGGAGTTTGCTGCTCTCATGGGGCCGTCAGGTTCCGGAAAGTCGACGCTGATGAATATCCTGGGATGTCTGGACAGACCCAGCGAAGGGTCTTATAAGCTGGATGGCGAGGAGGTTTCGGGACTTAGTGATGATGCTTTGGCGATAACGCGCAATAAGAAAATCGGTTTTGTCTTCCAGAACTTCAATCTGCTGTCCCGGATATCGGCCCTGGAAAATGTGGCGCTTCCCTTGGTTTATGCGGGAGTTGGCCGCAAGGAGCGGCTGGAGCGCGCGCAGCATTATCTGGAGGCGGTAGGCCTTGGTGACCGCGCCGACCATCAGCCCAATGAGTTGTCTGGTGGTCAGCGCCAGCGCGTAGCGATTGCCCGGGCACTGGTCAATGACCCGCATATCATTATGGCCGATGAGCCTACAGGTAATTTGGATACCAAATCGACTAGGGAAATCATGGATATCTTCGAGGCTATGCATGAGAAGGGGCGAACGATTATCCTGGTTACGCATGAGCCGGAAATTGCTGCTTGTGCGAGCCGGCAGCTCTTAGTGCGGGATGGCAAGATAACCCGTGATGAAGGAAAGGGTGTGGTCATGGATGTTGTTTAGAGAAAGCTTCCAGATGGCACTCACTTCCCTTTATGCGAATAAGATGCGAAGCCTGCTGACTATGCTGGGCATCATTATTGGTGTTGGGGCGGTTATCGCGCTGGTATCGGTTGGTATGGGCGTGCGCAGCAATGTCACGAGTTCCATTGCCAGCCTGGGTTCCAATATGCTGATTGTATCGCCAGGTTCGTCGAATCGTGGCGGTACGCGTGGCGGTGCTGGGTCTATGCAGACGTTGAAATATGACGATGCCACGGCAATCAAGGAAAAAATCAAAAACATCGATTACGTATCGCCCTCGGTGTCGAGTTCCTATCAGGTCGTCTATGGCAATAATAACTGGAAGACGTCCGTGCAGGGTGTAACGCCGGAGTTCATGGCAATCCGCTCGCTTTCTATCAGCAACGGCTCGTTTATTTCGTTAAATGATATGAATAAGCGAAGCCGTGTGGCGGTTATCGGTACGACGGTGGCGGAAAATCTTTTCGATCAGGAAAATCCGGTAGGCAAGAATATCCGCATTAACAACCAACCCTATAAAGTTATCGGCTTGCTCGATTCCAAGGGGCAGTCTTCCATGGGACAGGACCAGGACGATATGATTTATGTGCCGATTACGACTGCGCAGGAGCGAATGCTGGGCATTACGTATGTTCAGTCGATTAACATCCAGGTCAGCGACCAGAAATACATGGATCAGGTGCAGGCGGAGGTAGAGACGCTTTTGCGCACCCGTCATCATCTGGTGGGGGATAAGGAAAATGATTTTAACGTCCGCAACCTCACGAGTCTCATGGAGACGGTCAGCCAGTCTACGGCCATGTTGACGATGCTCTTGGGGGCGATTGCGGGGATTTCCCTGCTCGTTGGCGGCATTGGCATCATGAACATCATGATGGTCTCGGTGACGGAGCGTACCCGGGAAATCGGTATCCGCAAGGCACTTGGGGCTACGTTTATGAATATCATGACGCAGTTTCTCATCGAGTCTATGGTCATCGGTGTCATCGGCGGCATAATCGGCATTGTATTCGGTTGTGCAGCCTCGCAGATTATCGCAACAGTGGGGAATTTCAAGACGGTCATTACCGTGACACCGATTGTTATTTCCTTTGTGTTTGCCGTAGGAACTGGATTGTTCTTTGGCATCTATCCAGCTCGGAAAGCCGCGAAGCTTGACCCGATTGAAGCGCTGCGGTATGAATGAGGTGTCTCCTTCATTTATTTTTCCAGATTTGTGTGGTATGCTAAATATATTGTCTAAAAGGAATCAATTATCATAAGGGGGACATTATGGGAGAATTTACTTTTGTTGTCGAGAAAACGTGCCCGATTTGTGGGGAATCGACGCGTGTGGTAAAGACAAAATCCAAGCTGTTGATGGATCACATGGATGAAGATTTCTGCGTTCATTATCAGCGATTCAATCCGTATTTCTATAAGATTTGGTTTTGTGAGAAATGTGGTTTCGCTGCGGATGAGAAGACCTTTTTAGGAACGATTCCGGAGCTTCACAAGCGTAAAATCCAGGAGTTCCTTGCCAAGCGTAAGCTGGGGCTGGAGTTCGTGGAAGAGCGCAAAACGCCAGAGGCAGTGGCTTCGTTCAAGTTGGCTATTTTCTATGCCGAATTGACGGATCAGCCACTGGCAAAACGCGCCGGACTTTATTTGGAGCTCGCGTGGATTTATCGCGATGCCGAGGATGAAGAAAATGAGAATGAAATGCTCAAACGGGCGGCCGAACTATATGACAGATCGCTGATGACGGAACGCTATCCGATTAACGGCATGTCGGATTCGATGGCTATGTATTTGGTCGGTGCGATTTATTTCCGCATGAAGGATTATGAAAAAGCCACGCAGTACATTTCTCGTATCATTGGGGACCAGAATATTCGCAATAACGAGGTCCAGATTTATAAACGCGCCCGTGATTTGTGGCAGGATATCCGCCAGCTTAAGGGCGATGAACCGGAGGCATAAAGAATATGATTGATTTACCCGCCAGTTGGCAGGAACAGTTGCAAACGATTGATTGGTCAAAACTTGAAGAGAAGGTTCAGGATTATGGTCCAGTGATTCAGATCATTCAGCATACCTGGAATCGGGAATCCCTGCAGGAAATCAGCCAGGGGAAACTGTTTGTCCCGGATGAGGTGGTGAATGAGGCGATTGCACAGCGAATTCCTGCCAATGGCCGGGTAACGGCGCTCAAAGTGGTATCGCATGCGAATGGCCGCATGGACATCGTGACGGATACCACTTCGGTAGGCAAGATTGAATTGTCTGGGGAAATCAAGGAATTTGTTCATTCCGGAGATAAGTCCTATGCGGTTTATCGGGTCAGAGAGCGCAATATTCCTTCTCATGGACTCATGTCCTGGGTGTTTTCGCGTATTTCGCTGTCGATGGCGGAGCGTTTGGTGGGAAAAATCGAGATATCCGATGATTTGCCGGTGAATATTCACCGGAATACGATAAATATCGATTACAGTAAAGTTTTGGCGGCCTCGGATTTTGGCAAAGCGGAGTTTCAGGGCTATCGCTTGCTGGATCTCATCGAGGTGGAAGGGGCAGTTCCCAAAGAGGGCGGAATTGAATTTCAGAC
The DNA here is from genome assembly GCF_000702005.1 of Selenomonas sp. ND2010. GTDB lineage: Bacteria > Bacillota > Negativicutes > Selenomonadales > Selenomonadaceae > Selenomonas_A. The sequence goes on from NZ_KL370847.1 coordinate 165,799, forward strand.
CAAACTAAACGTTCCGGATTCCGTGAAAAACGTGCTCATGCAGTTGGTAGCGGATGGGACGGAAGACTAAACGAAAACACAAAGAAGGGAGCGCGATTCGTTGAGACGACGAATTCTGTCGGTGCTGGCTGTGCTGTTGATGATGGTTACGCTATTGCCAGCAGCTTCTGCACGGCACAAGGATAAGGAAACGTCTGCGCTGCAGAAGATTATTTATGTGCCTCATGATAACCGGCCAATATCGGACAAACAGACAACTGAGGTAGCCCAAAAACTAGGCATTGAGGTGGTAGTACCGCCGGATAAAATACTGGGTGACCGGCAGAATCTGGGAAATCCGGAGGAGCTTTGGCGCTGGCTGGAGGATAACCTTGATGATGCCGATGCGGCAGTGATTTCTTCGGATTCTATGCTGTATGGCAGTCTGGTGGGATCCCGCAAGCATAATTGCTCAGAGGCAGAGCTCTTAATCCGCACCGAGCGGTTCCGCAAACTGCATCAAGCATATCCCAAGCTGCCACTTTACGTTTTTGGCTCTATCATGCGAACGCCGAAATCGGGAGAAGCCTCCGGACGCGAAGAGCCAGATTACTATCGAAGCTATGGTTCCGATATTTTTCGTTATACGGTGCTAAAGGATAAGGAAGAACTAACTGGCCTAACCAGGCGTGAGCAGAAAGAAGCCGCATTCTTGCAGGAATTGATTCCCTCCGCAGATCTCAAGGATTGGCTGGGCCGACGGAAGAAAAACTATTCGGTTAATGAAAAACTCATCCGGATGGCACGGGAGGATACGTTCAATTATCTGATCCTAGGCCGGGATGATAATGCTCCTTATTCCCAGACCCATAAGGAAAGCCGTCATTTGATGGAAGAGAGCCAGGATCTTGATAATGCGCGTTTTCAGATTATGGCTGGTATTGACGAAATGGGAATGTTGCTTATTTCGCGGGCCGTAAACATTGCACATCAGAAAATGCCGTCGGTTTATGTGAAATATAACTGGGGGCGTGGCGCCAATACGGTTCCTGCCTATTCCGATGAGAAAATCAGCGATTCCATTCGTTCTGCCGTTACGGCGGCTTATGGGACCCTTACAACGGACCCTTCGCAGGCGGATTTGGTCTTGATGGTCAACACCGATATCCAAGGCAAGACCTATGAGGCGAATGACCCGTCGAATGACAGTGATTCGGCGCGCCACAGTTCGGTTTATTTTGCGGACTTGGTGAAAGAGTATGTGGAAAAGGGCTATCCGGTAGGAATTGCGGATATCATCTATGCGAATGGCGCGGATAATGCGTTGATGGAAGAGCTGAAAAAGCGTGACCTGCTCTTTAGGATCCGGGCTTATGCTGGCTGGAATACGGCAACGAATAGCACTGGCTTTGTGATCGGTGCTGGCGTGTTGACCAAGTACATGAAGGCTGAGGATATCGAGGAGCTGCTTTTGACCCGATATTTGGATGATTGGGTATATCAGAGCAATGTACGCAATACGGTGCAGCGCCAACTTAGTTGGCTTCGCGGTGAGGGCTATTATGGCAGCCTGGATGAGAAACGCAAGGCTGTGGGCATTCGTACAGCGCAATGGATTTCCCGATTCGCAGAAAAGAATCTTCCCAAGTTCAAAAGTTTGGAAGAGATACAGGTGACTTTCCCCTGGAACCGTATGTTTGAGGCAGACATCGCAAGAAGTGAACATAAAGAAGTCCACTTCTTCCAGAGATTAACGCAGCCCGTCAAGAAAAACGTAAAAAAACGCAAAAAAAAGGCATCCCTTCGTTAAGGTTCGAAGGGATGCCTTATTTATTTCAGCAACGTATCAACCGTTGTTCTTTTCCGCGTTACGAGCTACCTGGGCGCATACCGTTACAATACGATCCATAAAATCATATTCCATGGAACTTTCTTCCCAAGCGGCACGGAACTCAAGACTATCGATTTCCTGACCGAGGACTTTTGCCAAGTCGCGCATTACTATTTACCTCCTGTTTATGAATTTGTAAGTTCGTATTAGTACCAACTCACAAGAAACAATTATAGCAGGTTTCTGTAATTTCGCAAGGTCTTTTTTGACTCGGGGGCGATAAATTTCACGAGGAAGTGAATCAGAATGGGTAAACGTGAATGCCGTGGTTATTCAGCATGGTCAGTGATTCACTGTCAGCCTGGTCATCGGTGTAAACCGCGCTTATTTTATCCAAGGGGAGCAAGGAGACAACGCCGCTGGATTTGAACTTGGTGGATTCGGTGAGAACGATGATCTGACCGGCACTTTCGGCCATGGCGCGAGCTGCTTCGGCCCGCATGAGGTCATTAGACATGAATCCCTGTTCATTGAGGCCATCGGTGCCAACAAAGAATTTGTTGACGTAGAAGTCCTTTACGCAATTGCGAATCATCGGACCGACCATAACCTGGGACTCGTTCTGGTATTCGCCACCAAGCAGGATGACATGGGCGTTGGGCTGTTTGCGGATGAAATCCGCGATAAATGCTGAGTTGGTAATAATCGTGATGTCACGGCGGTTAGCCGCCAGTTCTTCGGCCAGTAGAGCACAGCAGCCACCGGATTCAATCATGACGGTTTCGCCGTTGTGAATGCTCTCGGCTGCGCGATGGGCAATGAGGCGTTTGCGTTCATAATTGAAGGAAAGGTGGTTGGCGATATCGTCACTGGAAGTCATGGCCGCATAGCCGTGTTCGCGGCGGAGAAGTCCCTTGTGTTCCAAGAGATTTAAATCTTTGCGGACGGTTACCTCGGATACGTCAAGTGCTTTGGCTAGTTCGGTGACTGCAACCCGTTTTTTTTGGTTGACAATGTTCAAAAGTTGAGAGTGTCTCATGTGCATAGTATAAAATCCTACCTTTTCCATAAATACTTCCGTCATCTAGATAGATTATAACACAGCTGAAGAAACGGGAAAAGGTAGCGGGGCAGGAAATCGGCTGGGAGAATCTTTCTGAATAGGAAAATAGTCCTTGCGATTGAAGGACGGTTGTAGTAAAATTAAAAGAAGTTTAGAATGATAAGAAATACGAGGAAAATAAATGAGGAGATCCTATGGGAGATATCGTAGGCAGTTTCAGCAATGAGGCACTATGGGGGATAATCATAGTGATGGGCATAGTCATCCTGTTACTGCTCGGGGAGCTTTTTTATGCGAGGCTTCAGCTTCATTCCCGACAGGAGCGTTATTGGTGGGTGCTGGGCGCATCGGATATGTATATGTTTGAGTACGATGCGGTCAATGATGAGCTGTTGCTATCGGAGCATTTTTCGGTGATGTTGGGGATTCCTAGGCATATCTTTCAGTTTTCGAAGGTAATGGGGAATACGAGAAATCCACAACTTCGAAAGGGCCTTGAAAATATTCCGCGCATCCTAGAGGCAGCAGAGAACGAGCAGAATTTGGAATTGGTACGGCAGGACGGTAGTACGGGAATTTTCCGCGTTCGTTGCAATTCCTTTAATGATAAGCATGGCAATTTATGCTCGACGGTGGGCATCCTGATGGATGTCACTCGCGAGGTGCATGAGGAAGAGGCCTTGCGCGCCCGGGCGGAGCTTGATGGCCTGACTGCGGTGTATAATTCCGGAACGGTGCGGTTCCTTATTGAACGTATGCTCAAGGAACGTCCAGAACGGGCAGTAAGTGGTTTTGTTATGCTTGATGTGGATCATTTCAAGGAAATCAATGATACTATGGGGCATATGACTGGGGACCGCGTGCTGCAAAAGCTCACGGAGAGCCTTCGTTCGTCGATACGTGAAACTGATGTCATAGGACGTTTGGGGGGAGATGAATTTTGCATTTATCTGCCGAAGATTGCTGGTTATGATTTTTTGTGTGATTTCTGTGAACGGCTCAATTCCGTGGCGGTAAAAAATTTTGAAGAAGCGGATTTGGGGATGGGGGTAACCATTAGCATCGGCGGTGTGATGGTCAGGAATCAGGAGGATTTTGCGGATGTCTATGGCCGCGCCGATAAGGTGCTTTATGCAGCCAAGGCACAGGGCCGCAATACCAGTTGCGTGGCCGAATAGGGAGCGAAAAAAGGAGCTGTGAAATTACAGTTTGCAGGTTACAAGAATCTCATTCGAAACAGCACTTCGCCGCTGCTAGGGACAGTGCCAACACTCCACGGGAGATGTTTTCCTAAACGAAATTTTTATCTTTAATTAAGCATCGAAAAAGTTGCAAAACGCGCTTCGCTTGAACGGTAGCAATTTTTCGACAAAAAGTGAGGATAAAAATTTCGTTCTTCACGGAAAACATCAAACGCTTCGTTTATGGCACTGCCCCTAGCGGCGGCTGAGGATGTGGCGAGTTTCCCAAGCTTCACCCTCCGAGGGCATAGTAGCTTCGTGCCGACTCTAACCGAGGCGGCGGGGGCCCCAGTACCATAAGCGTAGCCTTGACGTTCCGCGTGAAGCAAGAAATTTTTGCCTGCGTTCTCGTTGGAAAAGCAGTTTCGTCCAAGCGAAGCGCGTTTAACTGTTTTCCAACTCTTAATTAAAAGGCAAAAATTTCTTGTAGCGGGTTGTCACCGGTGGAGCGTTGGTACTGGGGCCCCCGCCGCCGGTAACTTACCTCGAACATGAACTGGGTACTACTCCCCTGCAAACTGTAATTTGTAAAAAGTGCCTGGATAAATTCATAGAAGCCTCCATAAGGTAGATGAATCCATCTTATGGAGGCTTCTATATTTTATGCCAATATAAAGGGATTTTTCTCAGTCCCTTTTTGTTATGGATAAGTCAAGCGTTTTCCTTGCGGAATTTTTCCATGAATTCGGCAAGGCGAAGGGCACCTTCATACGGCATAGCGTTGTAAATCGAGGCGCGCATGCCGCCGACACTGCGATGGCCTTTGACGCCACTGAGTTGATGTTCGAGGGCTTCGGCAACGAATTTCTTTTCGAGTTCTTCGCTGGGCAGGCGGAAGGTGACATTCATGAAGGAACGGCTGTCTTTGTCCGCGTGGCCACGATAGAAACCGTTCGAATTGTCGATGGCATCGTAAACGACTTTGGCCTTTTTCTGATTGCGTTTTTCCATTTCGCCGAGGCCGCCGTTGGCTTTGATCCAGGCAGCAACCTTGCCGACCATGTAGATGCAGAATGCCGGTGGCGTGTTGTAGAGCGAGTCCTTTTTGAGGAACGTGCTGTAACGAAGCATCGTTGGCAGGGTTTCCGGACTTTGGGCGAGCATGTCCTTTTTAGCAACGACGAGAACAACGCCAGCTGGTCCGAGATTTTTCTGGACCCCGGCATAGATAAAGTCAAATTTCTTAAAATCTACGGGACGGGAAAGCATGTCGGAGGACATGTCGGCAATGAGGGGAACTCCCTTGGTATCCGGTACGTAATGATACTCTGTGCCATAGATGGTGTTATTATAGCAGAGGTGAACGTAGGAAGCTTCCGGATTGATTTTGAGTTCATCCTGTGTGGGGATATGGCGGAAATCCACATCCTTAGAGGAAGCGGCGATTTCTCCAACGCCGAGAAGTTCTGCTTCCTGGTAAGCCTTGGTAGCAAAGCTGCCTGAGAGTACATAACTTCCCGGATGCTCTTTGGTAGCAAAGTTTAGCGGAATCATGGCAAACTGTTGGCTGGCGCCGCCCTGACAAAACAGGACTTCGTAGTCATCGCCGAGCCCCATGAGCTCTTTGATGTCAGCTTTTGCCTGCTGGTGAACTTCATCATACTGTTTGGCACGATGGCTGATTTCCAGGATAGACATGCCACTGTGGTGGAAATTCAAGAATTCAGCTTGAGCTTCTTTGAGAACTTCCAGGGGCAGTGTGGCCGGACCTGGGTTAAAATTATAAACGCGGTCTGCTTCCATGGGATAACCTCCTAAAATCCTGATGATTCTTTACGTTGTTATAAAACGGAGCGTCCGTGACTTGCGGACATCAGGCGTTTTGTTATATTTTAACGCGGAAATTTATGAAAAGCAAGCGAGAAAATAAAATTTGTTTTTCTGAAAAACACACTTGACGATGAGAGGCGGAGGAGCTATAATACGGTTATGCACAGGAGAATAGGAACAGATAACGCGAGGAAGAGGAAGCAATAGTGGTTGCCCGCAAAGAGAACTGACGGAAGGTGCGAGTCAGAGGGAAAAGCTGTTGTTCCGCCTTGGAGCGGCTGGCGATGAGTCAGACGGGGCGCCCGATACAGCGGCAAGAGAGATATTTTCGGATATCACTTGGGTGGCACCACGGAACTGATAGCTTCGTCCCAAATTGGGACGGGGCATTTTTTATTTTCAAGAGGTTTTTGTTTTGTCTGTGTAGAAATTAACGAGGAAAGTGTTTTCCACAAAGATATTGGAGGAGCGATGGATATGAAGGTTTTGGCTGCAGATGGTATTTCCCCAAAAGGTATTGAGCTTTTAAAGAAAGAATTCGATGTCGATGTCAAAGATAAGATTTCCGCCGAAGAGCTGCTGGAAATCATCCCAGAGTATGATGCATTGATGGTGCGCTCGGCCTCCAAGGTCACGGCAGAAGTGATTGCGCGGGCCGAGAAACTCAAGATTATTGGCCGTGCTGGTGTCGGTGTCGATAATATCGATATTCCCGCTGCTACGGCTAAGGGCATTATCGTCATCAATTCTCCGGGTGGAAATACGATTGCGGCTACGGAGCATACCATGGCAATGATGCTTTCGATGTCGCGCAATATTCCGATTGCCAACGAGACCATGCAGAAGGGCGAGTGGAATCGCAAGCAGTATGTTGGCGTTGAGCTTCGCGGCAAAACGTTAGGCGTAATCGGTATGGGCCGTATCGGTGCTGGCGTTGCCAAACGCGCTATGGCCTTCGATATGGATGTCATTGCTTACGACCCCTATATTAATGAAGAACGTGCCAAATCTTTGGGCGTTACGATTGGCACGTTTGAGGATGTCATTACCAAATCGGATTTCATCACGGTGCATATGCCATTGACGCCGGATACCAAAGGCATGATTGGCATGGAGCAGATGAAGAAAATGAAGAAAGGCGTACGCCTGGTCAACTGTGCCCGCGGTGGTATTATCGTCGAGGAAGATTTGGCTGAGGCAGTAAAACAGGGGATTGTAGCTGGTGCGGCTATCGATGTTTACACCAGTGAGCCGGTGGGCCCAGACCATCCGCTGGTCGGTGTACCGGGCATCGTTTTGACGCCGCATCTTGGTGCATCGACGGTCGAAGCTCAGATCGGGGTATCGCTGGATGTTTCCGAGGGCATATTGGCCGCACTGAAAGGTCAGCCCGTATCAACAGCAGTAAATATGGCGCCGGTATCTCCGCAGGTCATGAAGGTAATCAAACCGTATCTTACGCTGGCTGAGCGTCTGGGAGGTACGGTGGTATCATTGGCCGATGGTCCGGTAGAGAAGGTCGAAGTTATCTATAATGGCGAAATCACCGAGGTCAATACGGGGATGCTTACGACGGCAGTGGTCAAGGGCATGCTGAATCCGATTATGGAAAATGAAGTAAACTATGTAAATGCTCCGGGAATGGCCAAAGAACGCGGAATTAAAGTCATGGAAGTCAAGGAACGCGAAGTCGAGGATTTCACGAACCTCATTACGGTCAAAGCTGTGGCTGGCGGAAAAGAACTTTCGGTGCAGGGCACGTTGTTTGGTACGGAAGGCCGTATCGTTCGCATCAACAAGTTCCGTGTCGATGTCGATCCGCATGCTCGCATTCTGGTTTGCCCGCATATCAACCGTCCGGGTGTTATCGGTACGATTGGTTCCCTGCTCGGCAATAATGGCATCAATATTTCGGCTATGCAGGTAGGCAAGACGGAGGTAGAGGGAATGAGTCTCATGGTTTTGACCATCGACAATGACATCCCGACAGCCGTCATGGAAGTTATCAAGGGAATGGATGGCATTTCCGATGCTAAGCTCGTTAATTTTTATACCATTTAAGGATTGACAATAGCAAGAGGGGCTGTTGCATGAGTGAGAAATTACTTATGCACAGCCCCATTAGCTTTTCAACTTGACGATATCTTAAAAGTAAGAGCAAAATACAGGAATTTTGAGCGCAAGACACCAGACGGTCTGAAAATCGTCTTTGTTTCTTGCGCTCTTTGATTTTTTAAGCAGCGTTATCCACAGGGATTAAGTGCCGGTTAAGCTTTTCTGCCTGTATTTTGCAATGCAGCTTTTGAATGTTATAAGCCATTGCAAGCAGCATCGTTTCCACAAGGACATTTTTATTGCCACGGGTTAAAAATCGGCGGAAGCTCATATCCGCTTTTACCACGGCAAAGGCTCCTTCTGCCTGAATGCTGCGAT
>NZ_KL370848.1:0-10805 GCF_000702005.1 Selenomonas sp. ND2010
CCCCAACCAACCATAACTAAAAAATAACGGTAAATAGTGCCAGCACAATACGATATCCACAAATATAATCCCTACGACATACGAACGTTTACGCGTGCTAAACAGCCATATTTTACCTCTATCTATCGTTAAATCTATTCGTTTCATTTTGGCACACCATTAAAACTTAAAACATATTCCTGCATATCATACAATTCATCGGCAGTTTGCTTGCTAACAGCTAAAGTCTCTACTATATCTTCATAACCAGACTCAAAAGGGCTCGATTGGCATCTCTGAAGGCATCGTCTTGGTTTCTAGATACTTCTCTGACTGATATTCTATATTAGCCAAAGAATCTGGTGTATTGAGTTCTGTCGGCATGTTCTCTGCATCCTTCTTCCCTCCTGTAAGCGTGTCTACAAAAGGACTCAAAGTATCAGCCACATCATTGTATGCCTGCTCACACTCTGCTGTTATGCTCTCATACCAGCCACCTGAACCTCCATAAGCTGGCGCAGAAAATGTCTGATCCAAATCCGTATCGAAGACATCATCGGTATCCTCACAACTGCTATACGGCGATACCGATATATCATCAGCCGTAATGCCATCATCGGCCTCCGAATAACTACTATTGTCAATGTATATTTTCCAATCTATATTGAGGTGGAATCATATATTCGTATTTCTGATATTCCTCTGGCCACCAATAAATATAAAACAACATAGCTATCGCCGCTACAATAAAAAATAATTTTCTATATCTATACCACTTCGGGATATCCATCCCCTTTGCCTTTCTTCGCAATTCATCTATATACAATCCTCCCCCCCAAGAAAAAAGTGAAATAGCTAATATCATACACGCATACCCATAATCATATGTCATCAAAGATGCTTCTAAAGTTGATATCATCAACAGCGAAAAGGACAATGCCAATGACCTCAATCGCCACTTCCGTAAAAACAAGGTAATTAATAGCCATACGATACTAACAAGAAAGCTCATAACCAAACATAAACTTATCATTGCATACGTCCAATGTGTCATTTATTCATCATCCTTCTCATCCACATCATGTCCAGTGACTACATCCTCAACAGCTTCAAATGCCGTTATTGCTAATCATAACTTAGCAATTATTCCCATCAATATAATTATAACCGCACTTCCAAAAAACTTATACGAAATATCCCTATATTGATCCCATGATAAAATCCCCGCCCCCAGAAATTCTCCTAATAATAATGAAAACAAAAAACTTATACCAGTATCTCTGCTAACAACCCCAAACTCTAACACGATAACATTTATCGCAATTAACAAAGACATAACAATCAACCAAATCATTATACGTGGCCATTTATATTTCCTGAAAAGGAACAACGGCAGCAATAAACAGGCTATACCTATCGATACTAATATAACCATTTGTTTAGGCAGTAAATATTGACCTATCGCACACGATGCCATCCCAACTCCAATAATCCATTCCTTATTCTTTGTTTTCATTATCTTTATCCCCTACCTTTTTATAGAAATAAATAGGACATTAAATTCTTTATGATGACCAATTTATCACCAATAAAAGCATTATACAAAATGCTCCCACCCATGCTTTATAAGAAACTGATTTGCATTTTCTAAAAGAAAACATCCCTAAACCGACGAAATAAAAATCCTACTATATTTTAACAATTACTGACAATATAATAACCAAAAAGGCACAAAAAAACTCTAAGTACGCAATATTTTTATTTTTCCTCCAAGCTAAGGCACCCACTATGAGAAACGACAATGACAATGAACCTGATATTATATATTCCCCCACATCAACACCAATCAAGTTTTTATTAACAAAGATACCCGCAATCAGTGCAATCATAATTACACCGACCCAAAAATACACCAAAATTGATAATACTTTTCTAAACATAAGAAAAAGGCTTATCCCTAATATTATTAAACATCCCTCCATAATAACGGTCTGATTTTCTGTTGATAAATATTGACACAATCCCATCGCTATAAAAACCACGCTAGAAATCCATTTTATATTCCCCACATATTATCCCCCCTTAGCAGAAACTTTATTACATTCACCTTCTATTACCCTATACCTAAATTCTAAATAAACTCTATAATTATCATTAACTTTTTCTTATCCTGCCTTGATGAACATAAAAAAACCTCCTGTCCAGGAATAATCCTGAACAGGAGGTTTAAAAATCACTTTTTTCTTGTCTTAGTCTTCATCCACTGCCGGAACCATGTCCTCTGCCGTCAACGTACCAGCTTTTGCCCGTTTGGCAAATTCAGCCGTAGCGGTGAACAGTACATCGCTGGAACTGTTGAGTGCTGTTTCACAGGAATCCTGCAACACGCCAATGATAAAGCCAACACCAACGACCTGCATAGCAATGTCGTTACCGATACCAAACGACGAGCAGGCTACCGGGATGAGCAGCAGTGAGCCACCAGCGACACCGGACGCACCACAGGCACCAACCGTCGCGATAATGCAGAGCAAGAGTGCCGTCGGCATATCAATATCAATGCCCAACGTATGAGCGGCTGCCAGCGACAAAACCGCAATGGTGATTGCAGCGCCGCTCATGTTAATCGTTGCTCCCAGCGGAATGGAAATCGAATAGGTATCTTCATCGAGATGCAGCCGTTTGCAAAGCGAAAGGTTAACCGGGATATTCGCTGCCGAACTGCGCGTAAAGAATGCATAGATACCGCTTTCACGCAGCGTCGTCCAAACCAGCGGGAACGGATTGCGGTGAATATGTGCATAAACGATTAGCGGATTCATGATAAGGGCTACCGAGAAGAATGCACCGAGCAGGACGCCCAGCAGCTGGACATAACCCAAAAGCGCGCCGAGGCCACTTTCTCCAATCGCATTAGCCACGAGTCCCATGATGCCAAACGGCGCAAAACGGATAACCCACTGAACGATTTTCGTTACCGTCTTTGCCAAATCATTGATCATGACTTTCGTGGTATCCGAAGCACTATGCAGGGCAAGACCACAGAGAACGCCCCAAGCCAAAATACCGATGTAGTTAGCCGATGCAATGGCATGAATCGGATTGTCGACAACGCTCAAAATCAGGTTATGCAGAACCTCTAAGATACCACTAGGTGGAGCGAGCTTGGCATCAGCCATCTGCAGCTGCAGGCTGGTCGGGAAGGCAAAGGAAAAGCCAACCGCCACCAGCGACGCCAAAAAGGTAGCAATCACATAGAGTTTAACGATAGGGCGCATCGAGGCACTGGCATCAGCATTTTTCTGTGCCATAGCATTCATGACCAGCACGAACACCAGAATCGGTGCTACGCCCTTCAGTGCCCGCACGAAGAGATCTCCAAAAATAGAAATCACCGGAACGGTCTGCGGCGCAAATACCGCTAAAATAATCCCAATAACCAAGCCAACGGCAATGAGTTTAATCAAGGCCGTCTCCTGATATTTTCTGCCAATCTTTTTTAACTGATTAGACATGCTAACCATCTCCTTTACAACCTTTTACGAAACAATGCGAATCCGTCCGCGTAATAAGTACATGTGTTAGTATATACTAAACTTTACAATCTTGCAACATATTTTAGTAAAAATGTTTCTCTCTAGTGAACCATTCACAACAAGTGCAAGCTAAAACGAATATATTTGTAAAATGTATATGTATAGGAGATAATTCTATCGTTTAGTTTTCTTTCATCTCTTTTATGTAACGTTTAACCGCATCCTGCCACTGAGGAAGACGTTTGAAACCTGCTTTTTCCAGACACGCCTTACTGAGGCGAGAATTTTTGGGGCGCACGGCCTTGGTGGGATAAGCCGACGAAGGCACGGGAGTGACTTTGACCTCTTTCCCCGCCAAGCGAAAGGTTTCCGCTGCCAGTTCCGCCCAGGAACAGACCCCTTCATTCGTCGCATGATAAATCCCATATTTATCACTCTGCACCATATCCGCCAGCAAAACTGCCAAATCATACGTATAAGTCGGTGAACCAATCTGATCATCCACTACCGTCAGTTCCTCATGGGATTCCGATAGCTTTAGCATCGTGCGGATAAAATTCTTGCCATTGATACCAAACACCCAGGAAATGCGAACGATAAAATAGTTCTCCAACAATTCCAATACCGCTTCTTCTCCATGCAACTTGGAACGTCCATAAGCGTTGCAAGGATCTTTTATATCATCCGGTTCATAGTATTCCTCACCCTTCCCCGGGAATACGTAATCCGTACTGATGTAGACCATCTTACACGCCAGTTCGCGGCAAAGTTCTGCCAGGCAGCGTGTACCTCCCGCATTGATTGCCTCACAAAGCTCCGGCTCATCCTCGGCTTTATCCACTGCCGTATAAGCCGCACAATGAATCACAGCTTCCGGGCGGAAATCTTCCAGGTATTTCCGCATCCCGACCGGATCTGTCAATGAAAAATCACGACTAGATACCCCACGAACCTCCAGACCGCGCTTTTGTAATTCCCGTACGCAATCAAACCCTAACTGACCGGTCACACCGGTAACCAAAACTTTCATCTCGGTACATCCTTTCCTTCTCGCATCTCTACATACAAATATGCCTCTCCCCTATCGGGGAGAGACATATCTCCATCATCCTTCTACCAAAGGAATCTTCAAAATTATCTTCGTGCCTTTCCCCAAGTCACTATCCATGGAAATCTCAATTCCATGCTGCTCGCAAATCCAGCTGGCAATCGATAGTCCTAGACCAGTACCACTCACGCCGCCTTCCGCCTTGGTGCGCGATGCATCAACACGATAGAACCGCTCAAAGACCTTCTGCTGGTCTTCCTTGGCGATACCGATACCGTTATCCGCCAGCTCCAACTGGATAAAGCCCCCCTCCGGCAGCCGGTGGGAACTGGCTGTGATACGACCGCCCTGCGGGGTATATTTCGTACTGTTCTCCAAGAAAATACGAATCATCTGACGCATGGTAACCTGATCTGCAAAAATAACGCCCTGAGCATTTTCCAGCAGATCGACCGTATGGGTCTTCGTCACCAGCTTCATCTTGCGCATGACATCTTCCAACAGTTCCGAAAGCTCAATGTGCTCTTTGTGCAGCACCTGCCGTTTCTGGTCGGCACGAGCCAGGAATAACAACTTTTCGATAAGCTGCTGCATATCTTCCGCCTCAGAACGAATGGACGAGATCCCTTCATCAAGTATTTCTTCATCCTGCCGCCCCCAACGGGAAAGCAAATCCGAATATCCCAAAATAACCGTGACCGGTGTCCGGAGTTCATGCGAAGCATCCGATACGAAACGCTGCTGCTGCTTGAAGCCCGCCTCCAATCGCTCGAGCATATGATTGAAGGTCTCTGCCAATTCGGATAATTCATCGTGGGCCGGCGGCACCGAAATGCGGCGATCCATCTTCTCCACCTCTATCTTGCGCGCGGTGGCGGTCATTTCGCGAATTGGCAAAAGTATCCGTTTGCTGACAAAATACCCCGCCAACAGAGCCAGCACAAACCCCAATATCGTCATGAGGAACAATATTTTCTGCAAGGTCTCCAAGAAATGCTTTTCCGCTGTAATCGTCTTGAAGAAATGCAACTGATAGATTTGTCCTTGGTATTCCACGTCCATCTTCGCATGATAAATCGTCATGTTGCGCACTTCCGCAACCTGCATGTCGCGATTTGCCCAAAACGGCGGATTTTTCAGCGTATTTTCTTCGATGCGGCGAATCGAGGGGTAATGCGCATCATTTTCGTACACCGTCCGGCCTGACAAATCCGTTATGCGCAGGACAACACCGGGCATAATGAGGTCATCGCGCCAAAAATCATCTCCCATGGGGCGTCCCTGATGCATGCGCTCCAAGACATGATTCATGCTGATTTCAATTTCCACTTCTGCCTGGTGATAAAAAGAAAAATAAACGCCCAATCCTGTCAGCACGCTGGTCAGGATAAGGACCAACAGTAAGACCGACGCATAAAAGCAGGTAATCTTCGTAGATATCTGCGCATAGCGCAACCGGTTGAACATCATCATGGGATGACGAAGCCAAGCCTTACTCCTTGATCGCATAACCTACGCCTCGAACCGTAAAGATATACTTCTCATCAAAATGGTCATCAATTTTCGCGCGCAGGTAACGGATGTAAACATCGACAACGTTCGTGTCGCCCGTGTAATCATACCCCCATACTTCCTGCAGGATTTGATCACGGGTCAGGACATTGCGCTTATTGCGAAGCAAATACTCCAAAAGCGAGTATTCTTTCTTCGTGAGCTGAACCTCCTCACCCTTCACCCGAACCTCATACCGGCTCGGATACATGACAAGATCACGAACTTGCAGTTTCTCGCCCTCGTTTTCGACATCCCGTCCATCGGCACGAGGTTTACGCAGCGCATTGCGAACGCGGGCCAAAAGTTCCTGGATTGCAAACGGCTTTGTCATATAGTCATCGGCACCAATATCGAGACCGTTGACCTTATCCTCAACATCATCACGAGCCGTCAGCATAATGATAGGAACATCGGAAATCTCACGTACTTTGCGGCAAATTGTCATACCATCCATATCCGGCAGCATGAGATCTAACAGCACCAGATCATAATCCTCCTGTGCAATGCGCTCAAAAGCATGCAGCCCGTTATCCTCCGTTGCTGTCTCATATCCCTCATGTTCCAACTCAATCTGAAGAAAACGAGCAATACGCCGTTCGTCTTCAACAATAAAAATACGCGGATTTCCCATAGTTATATCCCTCCGAATATTAGTAATCCCTTTGGATTGCATAATTTTTCTAATAAACTATACTACTATGATATAACGAAAGGCGGGGAAATTAAACCCCCGCCTTTCATTTCTAATTCAAATATAACCCGAAAACACCTGCTGCCATCACCGTTTCGCTTCCGCCTTGGCTGTGAATTTATCCCGCAGCACAGCAAAGCGTTCATGGATGCCGCTCCCGATTTCTTCCCGTCCATCAAACGCACGAACGGCAAACGTTACCTTGCGGTCTTCTACAGCCACTACCTCTGCCTCGGCCCGGACCTCAAGTCCCGTTGGAGTCGGTGCCTTATGCGCCACATTCAGGGAAATCCCCACCGTAGTCCACCCCTCCGGCAGCAATGGCTCCAGGGCTTCTGCTGCGGCCTTCTCCATCAGACAGGTCATTGCCGGTGTCGCATAAACCGAAAGCGTACCGCTCCCCATCGTCACAGCAGTATTCTTTGCGGTAACCATTTCGGTAGCCGTATGGGTAAGACCAATCTTTATTTCCGTCAATTCCATGTTATCCGCGGCCTCCTTCTGTGCCTTCACTCAGATACATTTCCCGGAACAGGTTGATGAGATGCTCACTGGAAGAGGAAAGCGTACGGTTTTTGAGCCACGCCACCACGGTATGAGTGCTCATTTCCGGTTCCACCAGCTTCTTATATATAAGGTTCCCATCCGTCAACAGATTTTTGGAAGAAATAGGAACTAAAGCCATGCCCATATCCATTTTTGCCAGCAGCAAATCCTGTACGATACTGTCACTGACGCAAACTACATTCGGTTCGAATCCCAGCTTATGACAATTGGATACGAAAACCGACTGCCACCGCAAGGGGATAATAATAGGAACATCTTTAAGTTCTTCCATGCGAACGACGTCTTTTGCCTCACCGATCTCATCGTTCTTATTCATGATGAGTACAAAGGGTTCATTCGGCAATACGATGGACTCATATACTTTGGAATCCACCTGCGTACGAGTCACACCGATTTCGATGACGCGATTGTCCAATAGTTCCAGGATTCTCGATCCTTCGGCTTCCCAAATCTGATAGGTAACATTCGGATAACGGGAATGAAACTCCGTGATGAGTTCTGGCAGCAGCATAGCCCCTGAAGAAGTAATCGTACCAATACGAACTGACCCAGCTACCCCTGAACCGATTTCCGTAATCTCACGGACGGTTCCGTCCACCATTCCCAGGATGTGCTCAACTCTGGCGTACATAACCCGGCCGGCATCGGTCAGGCGGATGCGGCGGCTGCCGCGCTCAAAAAGCTGCACTCCCAGAGCCGTCTCCAGGCGTTTCATCTGCCGGGACAAAGCCGGCTGTGCAATGTCAAGGCGCTGTGCCGCATGGCTGATATTCCCTTCCTCAACGATTGCATAAAACGCCCTCATATCCTTGATTTCCATATTAACCCTCTTTCAATCTATAACGTAATACACATAGTTGCTATACAAAACCTTATTGCTATTATACTTTTTCAGCTAGAAATAGGCAAACAATTTCACAATTTTTTATAGCAAATGCTTATATCGTCCAAAGTCTTATGTAAAGATGTAACTCTTATCCCATATTTCTGTCAATTCACACTTGTGCTTTAGATTAACCATGCTATAATATTATGGTACAATATCACGAATCATTCTCTATTGTCTCCACGCAATAGAGTTTATTCCCTAATCCCCATTAATTACCCAATTTTTTAGAAAAGGAGTTTTCGAATGACAAGAATCAAAGATGCATTGGATGCTGTTGCAGCAGCTGTAATTGCCCAAAAGGATTACCTTACTTCGTTAGATGCCAAAATTGGCGATGGCGATCACGGCTTGAACATGGCTCGCGGCTTCCGCGCAGCGCAAGAAGCTGTCGAGGAAATGGATGACACTACTATGCCAGGCCCTGTACTCAAGGCAATTGGCAAAGCCCTGATTCAAAATGTCGGCGGCGCTGCCGGCCCGCTCTACGGTGCTGGTTTTGTCAGTGCCAGCGAGGCCTGTGACGAGGAAACGCGCATGAATGTTGCCAGCATCGAGAAACTGTTGAGTGCTGCTATTGCCGCCATCCAGAAACGCGGTCGTGCCGAACAAGGTGATAAAACCATGCTGGATACTTTGATTCCAGTCCGCGACTGCTTCCTGCCGGAAAACGCTCAGGACAAGACCTTATTCGAAGTCCTTCAGGACGCCTCCCGGGCAGCTGGCGAAGGCGTCAATTACACGAAAACCATTGCCGCCCGCAAGGGACGTGCCAGCTTGGTAGGTGAACGCAGCATTGGCATCGAAGATCCCGGCGCTGTAAGCTCTATGGTCATGTACCGCGCACTTTATCAGTTCCTGAAGAACTGACCATTTCTTTACGGCCTTCCGCTCCGGAGGGCTTTTTATTTGCCCGTATCTTAGGAATGTAGTATACTTTTAGAAGAAATTTTGACACATTCTTTTATCTACTTATATAGGAGGAAAATACATTGACTGAACAGAGAGTCCGCACCCGTTTTGCCCCGAGCCCGACGGGTTACATGCACATCGGCAACCTGCGCACTGCCCTTTACGGCTATCTTTACGCCAAAGCACAGAAAGGTGATTTCATCCTGCGCATCGAGGATACGGACCGTACCCGCTATGTTGCAGATGCCGTCGACTTCATCAATCGCACGCTGGAACTTGCTAAAATCGTTCCTGACGAGGGACCGGATATCGGCGGTGACTGCGGCCCATACATTCAGAGTGAACGCATGGATATCTACAAAAAATATGCCGAGGAACTCGTAGCCTCCGGCCATGCTTACTACTGCTTCTGTGACCCGGACGAAGATCACTCCGTCGGTCAGTTCGGCGGTTACGACCGCACCTGCCGTGATCTGCCGCAGGAAGTAATCGACGAGCATCTGAAAAACGGCGATCCGTACGTTATCCGTCAGAAAATGCCGCTTTCCGGCGAGACGACATTCTTCGATGTCCTGCACGGCAACATCACTATCCCGAATGAAGAGCTGGAAGATCAGGTTCTCTTGAAGCGTGACGGTATGCCGACTTACAACTTCGCCAACGTCATCGATGATCATCTGATGGGCATCACTCATATCATGCGCGGCGCAGAATTCATCACCTCCACGCCGAAATACAACCTCTTGTACCAGGCTTATGGCTGGGAAACGCCGACCTTCATCCACCTTGCACCGGTCATGGGCAAAAACGAGGATGGCTCCGTATCCAAACTCTCGAAACGCCATGGTGCTACTTCCTTTGACGATTTGGTAAACATGGGCTATCTGCCGGAAGCTATCGTCAACTATGTTGCTCTGCTTGGCTGGAACCCGAAAACCACCAATCAGGAAATCTTCTCCATGGATGAACTCATCGCGCATTTCAGCCTGGAGGGTCTCTCCAAATCCCCAGCTGTCTTCGACTACGACAAGCTCGGCTGGATCAATGGCGAATATTTCAAAGCAATGGACGATGCTGCTTTTGCCCAAAAAGCTCGCGAGTTTGCTGGGGAACTGCCCGATTATCTAGAAGCAAACTGGGAATCGCTGGCAGCGCTGTTAAAGACCCGTCTTACCCGTTTTGGCGAAATTAAAGACGAAATCAGCTTCCTTATCGACATGCCTGCCTTTGACGCGGAACTCTATGTCAACAAACGCAACAAAGTCACGGTAGAAAAAGCTGTCGAACTGCTGCCAACGCTGTTGGAGCTCATCGAAAATGTTGAGGAATCCGAATGGAACAACGACAGCCTCTATGCAAAACTGGAAGCCTTCATTGAAGAAAAAGAACTCAAGAAGGGCCTCGTCATGTGGGTACTCCGCATCGCAGTTGCCGGCCAGAAAGTAACGCCGGGCGGTGCTACGGAACTGCTCTCCCTGTTGGGCAAGAAAATTTCTCTGGAAAGATTGAAAAAAAGCCTTGCAAATTTGCAAGACCTGTAATATAATTAATCAAGTCAGTTACGTGGCACCTTCGTCAAGTGGTTAAGACACCGGCCTCTCACGCCGGGTTCATGGGTTCGAATCCCATAGG
>NZ_KL370848.1:10900-146738 GCF_000702005.1 Selenomonas sp. ND2010
CCTTCGTCAAGTGGTTAAGACACCGGCCTCTCACGCCGGGTTCATGGGTTCGAATCCCATAGGTGTCACCAGGAAATTACAAGCCAGGATTTATATCCTGGCTTTTTTGTTATCTTCGGGAATCTCTCATTTGACAATTCCCTGCAAATTCCTATAATGAATGGTAACACTTTAACCATCCAGAAAGGCTGTGACTACTCTCATGTTATTCTTTTCTATGCTACTGCTCGGTACTCTGATTGGTTTTGTTGGAGCCGGCGGGGCTGGTGTCACCATCACTTTGCTTACCGTCGGTTTTCATATTCCTATCCATACCGCACTAGCTGTTGCCTTAGCGTCTATGGTATTTACCATGCTCTCTGGCACCATTAGTCACTTCCGGCAAAAGGAAGTGGTCGTAAAGACAGGTGCAATCATCGGTTTCGGCGGCATCAGCGGTGCCTTTCTCGGCGCTAATGTCTCCAACCTCATGCCAGCGGATTTCCTGAGCAACATCACAGGCCTCATGCTCTTTTCCAGTGCCGTGATTCTCTACATCAAGCTTTATCATGACCAGTGGCTGGCCGCTCACACACCCATGCGCACGGAACTTTTAACCGGCCGCAAGCTGTGGATTTATGGTCTTTTAACCGGCCTCATCACCGGTTTTCTCTCCGGTGCCTTCGGCATTGGCGCTGCCGCCTACATTCAGTTAGCCCTTATGGTCATCTTTGGCGTACCACTGCTACAAACCATCGGCACCTGTATGATGATTATCCTGCCCATTTCTGCCGCCGGCGGGCTCGGCTACCTGTTTAACGACCGCCTGGACTTTATGATCTTCGTCCAGACTCTGGCTGGGCTTATGATTGGTGCCTGGTTCGGGGCCAAAGGCACCCACCTAGCCCCACTCCCACTACTAAAAGCCGCCATCGTTGCCCTTCCCGCCATCGGCAGCATTATCATGATACTGTTCCATTAAAAGTAATCGCCCCATCCACTCGGCAATCGGATGGGGCGATTCTTTCATATTTCTCTTCCATGACTCCAGTTACTGTACTTTACCTTGCCACTGGGGAACTTATGCGTGAAACTTCCATGATGACGCCCGCGTTCAAAGGAGCCAGTATCCACTTGAATTACCTTGCCTTTTTTATACCAAGTGACTACCCCTGGCCCATTCGCATAGCGATAATTCCCATCGGATACATAATCCCCACTCCAGACAATCCACTCACCATCTTCCGGTTCTGGATTCCAAAGCCAGACCCCAGTAGTAGTATCCTGAATCCAATGCCAATTAGGTTTGTCTTCTACCACCTGAGGAGCAGCCTCTTTCTTTTCCTTCTGCGTATCTTCAACCACCGCATCCTTTTTCGTCGTTTCTGTTTTGTCCTGGCGCTCCACACTAGCGGATTTCTGTGACGACGAAGCTGGCGTGATATTCTGCGGGTCCATGATTTGCGTATACAAGTAATACCCAATTCCGCCAAACACCAACAACCCTAATATTACAGACAACAGCAAAACAATTATCTTTTTTTCTGAATCATCTTCCCTAGTCGGCTGCATTCTATTTCCATAAGAAGGTACAGGAGTTCCTCCCCACCCGTTATTATTGGGTAAAGGAGATGTTACCGGTGCCCCGCACTTCGTACAAAATTTTACCCCCTCATTTAACGCAGCCCCACATTTCGTACAAAATCTAGCCATCCTGTCGACCCTCCCCCAACGAAACGATCCTCCCAATCCTTTAACCAACATTTTCCTAACTTTCACGGATAACTCATTTTTCTACGCTATATTATCAAAATCCTTCTAATTTTCGCAAATATACTATTCCACCAGGACATTTTATGGCAAGACAAAAAATAAACCGCAACAACACCATACTGTTGTTACGGTTCAAACCATCAATATATCAAAAAACTAAATGGTCACTGGCGAAAGACAGAATCTACCGTCTTTGCCATATCACGCATAGTGGAAAGCGTATTGCCACGGCCACGGCTGTCCGTACTCATAATGCAGAGTACGTAGCTGTCATTTGCTTCATATACGATTCCCGCATCGTGATAAACACCGGATAGTTCCCCCGTCTTATGGGCAATTCTTGCATCAGGCAAAGCCTGTGGGAAGCATTCCCTATCCGTTTGGCCAAACAAGATCGAAATCATCTCGCTGTCAGCGGCTTCACTGACCAGTTTATGTTCTCGCAGCAAGCGGAAAAACTTTCCTACATCACCAGCGGTGGTGAAATTATCCCTGCCAGCACGAAGCGCTTCAAAATCCATCATCTTGCGCTGAAGGACCGAATTTTGGAAGCCGTGAACCTTCATAAAACGCTGAATCCGCTCGATACCGATAGTATCCATCAATACGTTGGTGGCCGTATTGTCGCTCTCGGTTATCATCAACTCCAAAAGATTCCGCACCGTATAAACCGGTTCTCCACTTCTGCCATTTATGACACCAGCTCCGCCTACCATATCCGCTTGATGGACGGTAACCTGCTGATTGAGATTGAGCTGGCCACGTTCCGCCAGTTCATACGCCGTCCCCAGGATAAAAATCTTGATGATGCTGGCCGAAGACTGCGGCTCTTCTCCCATTATCAGCGGCTCGTCCCACTGAGGAAGAAAAACATAAACCTGATACTTCGCGGAATCTTTATCCATCAGCTCGCGCAGGGAGGATTCCAGCTGCAGCCGCTGCTCTCTGCCAGCAGGCTTATGCTCGGTCTCTTGGACTTCCTGCGGAGTACCCGCTGTCGCAACGGAAGCCATTCCTTCCTGTGCCTTTTTATTTTCTCCCAACAGTCCACAACCTGCAGCAATCATCCCCCAGAAGGCCAGCAGCAAGGATATGGTCCATAAAATTTTACCCTTCCTCATATTCTGCCTCGCTTATTTGTAATTCGCGTTGAAACTGGAATTTGCGGCATCAAAGGAATACGAGGCCTTCGTTCCCTGCTGGAAGCCTAACGAATAGTCCCCGCCATTCTGATTGTCCACGATTCCCTTGTAAAGCCCCTGTGCACGATCAATCTCCAAAGAGAACAAATTCATCAAGGCCTCTTTCTTGGCATTATCGGCTGCGTTCATGCCATTCAAACGGTCTTTGGCATTATTGGCACGGTCAATGATCGCCTTGGCATCATTTTTCAAACCATCATAACCACGGAAACTGGAATGATTGCTCAGATGGGAATTGATGCGGTTGGCCAGCTCGCCAATGGCTGTGTCAATCGAATCTTTTTCACGCACTAAATCGTCAAGATTTGCCCCTGCGGGTGCCGGCTGTTCTTTTTCCGCACTACCGGAACTGCCCGGTGCCTGCTTTTCGATTTTGGAATAATTTGCCTGCCCGTTATCAGCCGCATTCGTGTACATATAATAGCCAACGCCTCCCCCTAACAGCAGCACCACCAAAACCAACAAACCAATAATCAAGGGATTATTGTCCTGTGATTTTGCCGGAGCCTGGTAAGGCGATTGATACGGCGACTGATATTGTTGTTGATACGGCTGTTGCGGCATCGGTTGCTGAATCGGACGCTGTGGCTGCACAGGCGCCTGTTGTGGCTGCGAATCCACAATCTGGGCACCACATTTCGTACAGAATTTACTGGTAGGGTTTAACGGTGCCCCACATTTTTTACAAAAATTTGCCATTGCAAATCCTCCTTCATGTTTAACGAGTCGATACTATTATACGATATATCTAAAAAAAATCCTGCTCAACCGCTAAAATTCCTTCATAACTTCGAATAAATTGTCTCTTATCTTTATCGTGAGAGTATGTCTTATGACAGAAAAAAGGGAAAGCACCAAGGCTTTCCCCTTTTAATTTCTTATTTTATTCAACGAAGGAAGACAACATTCGTCTTATCCAGGAACTGGCTTGCACCATTTTCAATCAGGACGCGATTGGCATCCGCATTGGAAAGTACCGGAAATGAATTATGTCTCTTTAAGGAAACCGCTTTGACAATCAGCGGGTTCGAACCAGCACGACGTGCCTGCTCCATCGTTTTAGCATAGCCTGCCATACCATTTGCGACAACTTTATCATAATCAAGATTCTTGTATCCATAAATCGGCTGCCCGTTTTCATTATAGATTACCGGGCTCATAACCGGATTGAGGTCCATTCCACGGCAATCGACGATAAGGCCCGTAAAGCCACCAATTGCACGTCCGGACGGGGCTGGAGCCGCCGAAGACCCCTTAGAGGATTCTGCCGAACCAGTCGTCAACACCGGCGAAGGATCTACCGAAGCTACCGGCGCGGGGAAAGCCTCGATACGCTCTGGACGCGCCATAACCGCACCAGCAATCGAACGAACACCGAACATCGGCACTTCCATGGTGACCTCGTAGCTATCACCGACCACGCGCTCCGATACGATTCTTGCACCATTTACTACTGCGCTGACATGCGTCCGAACTACGTCGCTCGATACCGCCGCCATCTCAACCGTCGTCTCTGCATCGACGCTTACTCCTGCAACAGCTTCTGCCATTTGACGCTGGCAATCAGCGATTGCTGCACGACGAGCCATAAGCCGTGCCAGACTCGGGGTACGTGCATTGGCCGGCGCGATACCATAACCCGCAACGCGAACCACGCTCTCATTCCAGTCAATCGTACTGGTCGCAGCAGCAGCTAATGCGGATGCCATCGAACAAACCATAATCGACAACACGGCAACTACCGTTGCCATCATCCGTGATACACTTCTCATTTTTCTCCCCTCATTTCTTCTTGTTAAATGAAGACAATATCCTTCCTATAAGTATATTACACATATACGGTTAAAATCCTCTTGTAACTTCGTTTAAATTTCATTAAATAGTTGCTTGACACAACAAAGAATTAATCTTTCTGCAAGAAGCGATACAAAGCACCGATCATACCAGCATCATTTCCCAACTTGGCGAACTCCAGCCGCGTTGCCTTGCGCATAGCTGGCACCACCAATTCTTCCAGGCGCTGCTCGATTCGCGGCCGCAAATATTCCTGCTGGGCCATAATGCCGCCGCCCAGAACGAAGACTTCCGGATTCAGCAGACAATAAATATTGGCTATGCCCTCCGAAAGGTTATCGACCATGTGCTCAATTGCCAACACGGCATCAGCATCTCCAGACATCGCCCATTCAAAAACCGTCTGCCCATCAAGCTCTGCTGGCGAAACATTATGCGATGCTGCCGCTTCCACAATCATGGCTCTAGCTGATGCCACTTCTTCCAGCACGCGATGATCCCCATGGACACGCATAAAACCAGCCTCACCAGCACTGAATCCCGCCCCATGCCAAATCTTTCCATCCAGCACGAAACAGCCGCCAACGCCAGTTCCAACCGTCATGACAAAGGCTGAGTCTGCCCCTTGCGCAGCCCCTTGCCAATATTCCCCCAAAGCTGCCGCATTGACATCGTTTTCCACGACGCATTCAACGCCACAAGCTTCACGAACCGCAGTGCCAAGCTTCAGCCCGGTATAGCCCGGAAAGCTTTTCTCACCTGCAAAAACGATCTCACCACTGTCATCGGGACGTACAATTCCTGCCGTATCGATGGCAACGCCATCCAAGAGAAAATCCTGCTGATAGTTCGCTACAATCTCAACCACCTTGCGGAGGATTCCCGCCCCACCTTCCTCGCGAGCCAGCGTCGGCCGGCTCTTTTTCTCGAGAAAGGCTCCTGTTTCATCTGCCAATCCATATTTGATGGCCATACCACCAATATCAATCGTCACATATTTTTTCTGCATTACTCACGAACGCCTCTTTTGCTACTCTTCGTGACACGGCCTTTTTTCTTGTCCTTAGTATCTTTAACGCTCTCTTTTGCTGCCCGTTTCACTTCCGGTTTCGGTGCCTTAGCTCCCTTAACCGTTTGGGTGCGATCATAGATTTCCTGATAATGCGTAGACGCATACTGCAAAATAGCACGATAGAACTTCGCATCCACGTCCTTATCCGAAAGCTCCGTGATGTTCACCACTTTATCGGACGTTACTGTATCGATCACGCCCCAATCGCTATCGAGATCATCATGCTTCGTGACCTGAACCGTCTGGTCTTTGAGATTGAACTTCAAATATTCTGCACAACCCACCAGATCCTCATAACCACTGGTCGATAATCCCTTCCAACGGCGTTTCGATACCACATCGCGAATCTGCACCTGATCATACGTCTTGAGTACCGGCACCAAAAGAATGTCCGGTGTCATATAGCCCGCATCGTCCTGGGCAAAATAAAACTGCTGCTTGTTGAAATAATAATTCTGACGAGCCGTGGACTGCACCCACTGATAGACATCCTCGGAAATTACCTCCGTGGCATCTGCCTGCGGTGTAGCCATAAAAATCATTGCTGCTGCAAGAATTCCGGCACCCCATCGCTTATTCATAACAAGTCCTCCTACGTTTCGTTTTTTCATCCAAATATAATAATTTTATCAGATTCAACTGAAAAAATACTGAACACATCTTGTCAGTATTCGCTTTCCTTATAGAGTTCATCCAGCTCATAAGGCGTTTCCTGATAAACGTAATAGTTCAACCAGTTAGCAAAAAGCAGATGAGCCACACTGCGCCAACGTACAATCGGGGGTTTCGACGGATCATCATCGGGATAATAATTTTGAGGAATCTTTGGATTCATCCCCGCCTTAAAATCCCGATCGTATTCCTGCTTCAACGTTGTCGGATCATACTCGGCATGTCCCGTAATGAAGAACTGCCGCTTCTCGAGATTGGCGATGATATACGGGCCAGCCTCACTATCCGATTCTGCTAGGATCGTCAGCTCCGGTACCTTTAAGATATCCTCTTTGTGCTCCTCAGTATGACGGGAATGCGGTACATAAAACTCATCATCAAACCCTCGCAGCAAGCGCTCGTGTTCGACACAAACATGATGTTTGAACACGCCAAAAATCTTTTCAGGCACCTGAAATTTTGGAATCCCATAGTGATAGTAAAGCCCCGCCTGAGCGCCCCAACAAATATGGAACGTGGAATACACATGGGTCTTGCTCCACTCCATGATTTCGGATACCTCATCCCAATAGGCAACCTCTTCAAACGCCATGTGTTCTACCGGCGCTCCCGTTATGATCATCCCATCGTATTTTTTATGGCGTACCTCATCAAAGGTACCGTAGAACTGTGCCAAATAATCACTGGGGGTATGGCTCGGCACATAGGTTTCCGTATAAATAAAATCTACCTCAACCTGCAGCGGCGAATTTCCTAGCAGACGCAGCAGCTGCGTTTCCGTGATGTATTTAATCGGCATCAGATTCAGAATCAGTATTTTCAGCGGACGAATATCCTGGCTATAGGCGCGGTCCGCATCCATAACGAAAATATTTTCACTTTCAAGAATATGCGCGGCTGGCAGCGCATTGGGTACTTTTATTGGCATCTGACCACTTCCTTACTCTCTCTATTCTCATAAAGTTGTTCCTTTTATGCACATACTCCTTCATTATACCATAAATTTATTCCTTACAACATTACAAGCAAAAAACCTTCCTCGTCGAGGAAGGTTTTCGCCATCAAGTCCTATCGTATTTTCGTTCGTAACGATGAACCCAATCATCATGTGTGGTCACATATTCGCGAAGCTTTTCAACCATCTGATGCTCCGCAGAGTTTTCCGAAATCATGCGGTAATGTCCGTCTAGTTCGTTTTCCATGCTTTGCCAACCGCGCTGTGGGGTCCAATGATCGCCGCTAATGACCTTGATTGTCGACTCCGGCAGATTAATGGCCAATTTCTGATGCTTGACATCTACCGCTTTGCCGTTGACATCCTTCGTCTCCTGCCAGGACCAAAAAATGACATTGTCTTTTTCTACCCGCATCGTCGAAGTATCCGCAGAAATCGTATAACGTACACCATCCGGCTGCTTCTTCTCAAAGATATCATACCAGCGATCCTTAGCCTTGGCACGAGCGGTTTCGCCGGCTCCTTGGAACGCCCGGTCAATAGCTGCGGTATAGAATGCCTCATCAAAGGACTGGCTATTTATTTCCTTGCCCTTTTTATCGTTGTCGCGCTCGGCAGGGTCCCGTTTCTCTGACCAGAAGACATTGCCCGCTTTATCATAGAAATACTCTTCGAGATACCAACACTGACGCGTCTGTGGATTCATGGAAATTAGCGCCGTACTGAATGCCAGTTTGCTCGGATCGCTAAATTTCTTCAGCAGCTTATAATCCCGCAGAGTATCTTCTGCACCGCCATAACTATAGGCAGTCTTCGTCCATGCCTGAACCTCTGTCTCATATCCTTTTTCTCCCGTAGCCGTTTTGCGCGGCTGGGCTACCACCGATTGCAAATCGATGAACTTACTATAACGGTCGTCCGCACTGAGCCAATACCAATTATCCTGTTCGGCCGCCTCATCGGTATTCTGTGCCTGACTTGCAGCCGCCTCCACCGGAATCTCCAGCAAAGCCGCCGGCATCATGGCAAGGCCTGTGGTCAGCAGACCAATACCTAACCAATATCGCAATTCTTTTTTCATCATGATTCACCTCGTTGCCAAGAGAACAATTCATCAGAATATGTTACATTTTACCGTATTTTGATGCGAACATCAACTATTTACTGTTTTGCTGGCAGTTCCACCTGATCCAGAATCCCGAGTACTTCCGCGATGATGACCCCGTAATTACTCATCGGGATTCCTTGTCGGCGGCATTCCGCCACCCGGCTAAGCACATATTTGCGATTGAACATGCAGGCACCACAGTGAATAACAAAATCATATCCCTTTAAGTCCTTTGGGAAGTCGCGCCCCGCTACGATTTGGATATGAATATTTTCCCCTAGCTTTTTCTTCAACAAGCGAGGAAGTTTCACCCGGCCGATATCTTCCGCCAGCGGACGATGCGTACAGGCTTCAGCAATCAAAATGTGGGCATCATCCGGCAGAGCTGCCAGTTTTTTTGCTGACGCAGTGAAATAATCAATATCCCCCTTATATCCTGCAAAAAGCACCGAAAACGAAGTCAGCCTGCTCGCAGTGGGTTTCTTTTCAAAAACCGTACGGAACACCTGTGAATCCGTGATAATGAGCTGCGGTGGTTCTTTCAAGAGCGCCAGCGTACGCTCTAATTCATCCGTAGTACAGCAAAGTACATGGCATTTCCGATCCAAAAGCTCGCGCAAGGTCTGTACCTGCGGCAAAATCAGTCGCCCTTTGGGTGCCTGGATGTCCTGCGGCATCACCAGCAATACCGTATCACCAGCATCGCATAGTCCGCCTGTGATGCTCTGCTGCTCAAAATCCTCAGGCAGCTGACGAATCAACTCATCCCGTACGTTATCAACGCCTGTGCCATCAGCAGAGCTGACAAAAATCGCGGACAAGCCGGTTTCATCCTTTACCTTTTGCGCCAAGGACTGCCCCTTATCCGCCAGCGTGTCAATCTGGCTGATAACCGCTACCACCGGTGTTTTAGCCATGCGGAACTTCTTTACCCACGCCAGTTCTTCCATCATATCCGCATCATGGAAAAGCACTAAGGCAATATCCGTTTCCGCTGAAGCTTTCTCCGTCTTCTGCACCCGAAGCTTTCCGAGTTTTCCCTCATCATCAAAACCAGCCGTGTCGATAAACACCACCGGTCCGATACCATGAAGTTCCATCGCTTTGTATACGGGATCTGTAGTAGTTCCTGGCACATCCGATACCGTAGCGATTTCCTGTCCAGTAAGTGCATTGATGAGACTGGACTTGCCGCTGTTACGCCGCCCAAACAGTCCAATATGCAGGCGATTTGCCCGCGGGGTATCATTAAGACTCAACGTTCCTCACGCTCCTCTTTCCTCCGTTTTGTTTAGTATAGCATACTCCAATCCAAATATGATACACTATAGCTATCTGAAATCTGCAAACCGCAAAGGAGTTTCCTATTATGAGTGATTATACGAATTTTCAAGTTGGCGAACCGTTCCCACTGCCCATAAAAAATCGGCAAGACGGTGGCATGTTCCAAGTAGACGCCAACGGTTGCATGTTCATCCTCCAATTGTCCCACACGGACATCATTGCCATCGAAGCCTTCCGGACCGGTAAAATGGAACTTGGCCTCTACGAACAGGATGGCCTGCTTTTCTTCCTCTACCAGATTGACGGCATCTTCAAAGAAGGCTGGGGCGATGCTCCCTTTTCTCTCTCCGGCATAAAAGAGGAGCTCATGCCTACCGAAAAAAGCCTGCGCGACTCCGTCATTCATCTCTATCTCGTCGACACCACCTTGCAGGTCCTGCTGGCACAGCGCGATATCCCCTTGAATGATAAATTCATGAGCATCATTCGCAAGCATGTCGAAAAACAGCAGCAAAAGCCTTTCTCACCGGAAGCTTTTCTGAAAAAAGTCCAACAGATCTGGGCAGCAAAAACCTCAGCGGCTATGCGGGAAAAAGCCAGCGCTATCCAGGAAGTAAAAATGGATATCTCCATTCCTCAACCACCCAAAACGTTAAACTAAATCAAGACATTAAAAGGGCGCCTCTCGAAGGATAATCGAGGGCGCCATCTTGCATATTTGTTACGCGACACCTACAGCCACGTTGATATCATTCTCACGGCTATCAAGCCATTCAGCTACTGCCAGATACTCCGCAGACTTGCGATCTGCCGAAGCGAGGCCGACCACGTCATGATGCTCAGCATAGTCCTGGAAATTGGTATGTCCCATAAGTCTAGCTGCTTTCGTGAACTGTTTCACGCGGACAGGAATAAATACATCTTCCATCCACTGCGAATAAATCTGTACCTTCATGATAATCACTCCTTGTATCAACACTTTGATTGTAATTGATTAAATTGATGAAATAACCATCCACAGCATTTCAACCAATTAACAATCATGCAGGTACAATCCACTGTCTTTGCAGTCTTGTTACAAGTTATATCGTTATTATCATGAAAAAACTTAAGCCTCACGTAACAAATATGTAAAACTATATTCAATTTTCCTACTTATATTTTACTCCCGCCTTAGTCTCCTGTCAATATTATTGTGCGAATATTTTTATTAGTATAAATATATTGTATACATTCAGCCAAGGTCGATAACTTTTCGTTTCTTTCCGGCCAATTGAAGGGTAGTCGTATACCCGAACTGCTTGACGTAATCCACGGCCTGCTGATTATAGGCGCCACAATCTTCCGGTTTATGCGCGTCAGATGTCGTAATTATCGGCAAATCATACTTGGCCGCAATCTTCATGAAATCTGGATACGGCGTTATCTCAGCGATCGGATAGCGATAGAAGGTTCCCGTATTGACATCAACAATCATATTCGCTTTTTTCATGGCCTTCGCCACACGCTCTAAATAAGGCGTCACATCAAACTCCGGCAAGAACTTAAACAAGCGGATGTTAAACGGGTGTCCTAATACATCGTAAAGACCGGAATCCGCTAACTTCTCTGCCTCCTCTGTGTACCACTCATAAATGTCTTGCAACGAATGTTTCTGCCACTCCGCGATGATTTCGGAACAATCATACGCCCAGCCATGCAAGAAATGAACCGAACCGATCACATAATCAAAATCATAATCTTTCAGGATATCCTTCACTTTCTCCTGATCTTGAAAATTGCAAACCTCGATCCCCGTGCGAACCGTATGCTCTTTCCGCAGCTCAGCCATAAAGCGGAAATAATCATCCAGTGTGTATTTAAATTTATTGGACTTCAACCACTTCTGCTGAAAAGTCCCCATAGCAGAATCATCCAAAATCAAATCTTCATAATATAACTCCTTGAACTCTGGGAACGTATGAGAATGTTCCGAAATGCCAATTTCTGCTAAACCGCGCTCTTTCGCAGCTTGAAAGAAGCCTTCAACCCAAGCTTTGTCATAGGAACCTTTTTCGAAATGCATATGGTAATCAATTTTCATTATCATTCCTCCTCATACAAAAAACCTGCAGCCTCATTGTAGCATATCCGCCACCGAAGTTACAGGTTTACATTGGGTATTAGCCACAAAGGCCCTTATCCATAAGCCTTTGAATGCCACGCAGGACACCGGCCTCGGCATTGCTATCGGTAGAATACCGTGCCAGCTTTTTGATCGTAGGATGCGCATTTTCCATCGCAAAACTATAATCTACCGCTTCTAACATCTCAACATCATTCAAGTAATCGCCAAACGCCGCACATTCCTCCGGCCGTATCTGCAAATACTGCTGCACCTGCTGTACGGCAACGCCCTTGTTAATGTCAGCGTTCATGACATCGACCCAATAATCACTCGACATAACGACCTGCAGACGATCGCGAAACGGTGCCAACAGCGGGTAGATTGTCTTTTCCGCATTTCCCGTCGGATCGAAAAATGCGGCTTTGATCGGCTCATCCTCGATGTGCGCAAAATCATCTACGGTTTCCGAATGCGTATAGTATTTGTCTAGTTCCGCCTGAATCAAGGCATCGTGTTCTGCTTCCAAAACATAAGCATCCCGTTTGCCACAGAAAATCCGGTAAATCGCCGGCTGCTGACCTGCCGCCGTCAGCACTTGATGCGTAAGTTCACGGTCCATGGAACTAGAAAACAACTCTCGGCCTTGATACATCACCATCGTACCATTCTCCGCCAAAAACAAAAACTCATCCCGATACTTGTCAAAACTATCCAACAGGGAAAAATACTGCCGCCCGGAACACGGTGCAAACAAAATGCCCCGCGCCCGCAACTGACTGACCATGTCATCAAAGCCACTTGGAAGCTTGCCTTTTTCATCCAATAACGTCCCATCCATATCCGACATAACCAGTTTAATCATATCCGTACTCCTATCTTCAATTTCATTCGAAGTATATATCCATTTCGTAATGCATATATTATACCGTAAATCAGCGAGTTATACCACCAGCAAAAGGATAATTCACCACTATTTTTTTTTGAAAAAGGATTATTGATATTCGATGCGGAATAATAGGAAGAGAAAAGATGTAGTATGAAGGAGGTACTAAACATGGCTTTTCCAGAGCTTATCAAATCAGACGAAGACATTCTGAATGCATTCAAAGTGGTAATCCCTTATATCAATAATATTGTTCGCGAGGATGTTGTCATTGGACTCACCAACCTCACGGAATATATTGATTATGTGAAGGGAAAGACCCTCGACATCAAAATCAAACCCGGAATGCCCATCAAAGACATTCCGACCATCCAGGAATGCATCAAACACGACCGCATCACCTATGATGACCAGGATGCTAGCGTTTACGGTGTTCCCATCAAGACAATTTTCGCCCCGATTCATGGCGTAAACGGCAATGTCATCGGTACAATCAGCACCGGCGTAGACATGGAAAGCAATATGAATCTGGTTCGTTCCATCGAAGACATCACCACGGCCACCAAGACCGTCTATGATGCTGTCGAACAAGTCGCACAAAGCGCAGGTGAGCTGGCAAAAGCGGGCCAGCAGTCGGTCGAGCAGGCAAAATTCTTGCAGGAACGCAATGCCGACACTCTGAAAGTCATCGATTTCATCACCAATATCGCTGGTCAGACCAACCTTCTCGGTCTCAATGCCGCCATCGAGGCCGCTCGCGCAGGGGAACAGGGCCGCGGTTTTGCCGTTGTTGCCGAAGAAGTCCGGAAACTCGCCGAGCAGTCTCGTGAAGCTACCGAAAAGATTCAGTCCACTCTGGCAGAAATGAATACTGCCGTCAACGAAATCTCGCGCACGATTGAATCGACGGGTGCCATCAGCGAAGAACAGGCTGCCTCCACCGAAGAAATCACCGCCCACCTGGCAAAAGTAACCCAGGCGGCCGAACAACTCAACAAATTTATCGCTCTGTTCAAATAAGAACGTCAAAAGGAACTGCCCCAAGGCAGTTCCTTTTGTTTGCAATTTTTTCTCTCCCTATCCAGCAGGAATCCATCGCTCTTTATAGAAATTTGCACATATACAACTGCCGTTATATTTCACGTTTTTTTCTATACCGAACCTATAAGAAAGGATGTGTACGTATGAAAAAAATCAGTTCCGTGTTTGCTGGTATGCTGCTTATGCTATGTACCATATGCATTTCTCCAGTCTATGCCACCGATTATTACATGGGGCAATATTCCAATGGCAACCATGCTTGGCTAATGTCGGATAGCATAAAAATTGGAAACTATCGAAACTTTGAAGTCACGATAAAATCGGTTCGAAATAACGAAGTACGCAATTACATCCATTATGTTTTTTCCGGCGGCGTGGGCCCTAATGGATACATCGAGACGTTCAGCAGTTCTGATGGCCGCAGTGGGGAAATAAATGCCAGCGGCCTCGACCAATGGTCACCCGTCGAACACAATATTTATAGCCACTACCAAACCGTATGGTCGGCACATATAACAGGACATTGACGAAAATAATCCGCTAAGGAGCGTGGTACATTATGTTGCGAATACTGACATCTTGTTTTTTCGCCCTGCTGCTATTTATCCCTTGTTCAATAGGACAAGCCGATTCACTATATCCGGAAACTCTCGGCAACGGCAATTATGTTCTGGTCTCCGCCCATCAAGGCGTAGGTAGTTATGCGGATAGAACATCTGCGATTATAAAGGAATCACAACCACCTGCTTACCTAATCGCTATAAATGTTGTCTTCATTACATTTTCTGAAACATACGGGCAAACTTATGGAACATATAAGGGTGCTCCCTATACCGTAGGGGATACTAACCCCCACTATTTTCTCTATAATTATGACAACAAGAAAATGGCTTCGTACCACGCTGGTAATTGGTCTCTTTGGGATATCAATCGTGATCATACTTATGCAGAGGGAGACCCATTTATTCCTTACACAGCAGAAGTGGCTTTTGTTTCAGCCTGCAAGATGCGTTTTTACAACGACACATTAGGATACAGCCCAATGCTTCAGCATTATTATCGTGTTATCGATGAAGATTTTTTATCGTCTATTAAATATATGAACTAAAACAAAAAATCTCGCTAACTTTTACTAAGTTAACGAGATTTTTTATATTTTCTTATTTCTCACCACGACGGCCGTGATACAGGCACCACGGTTCTTCGGACATGTAGTCCCCTTCGTGATAGTAGGCGGCGCGGGCACGGCAACCGCCACAGGCACCTTTGTAGTTGCAAGTACCACAACCGCCACTATAGTCGAGAGTTCTGAGTTTTTTTAAGACCTCACTGTTCTCCCAGATTTCATCAAATGGCGTTTCGTGAACATCGCCGAGTTCCATATTGAGGTAAGCACAGGGCTGCACCTTTCCCCGCGGGCTGATGATGCAATACGAAAGACCTGCCAAACAACCGCGATGGAAACGACTCTTATAGCCAAGCTGATCCGCGATTCGCAGGAACTGTGGCGCACAGGTCGGTTTGAGTTCGATATCGACTTCCTGCTGTTTTTTCATAATGCGCGTGAGTACGCTTTCGTACTGTTCTGCCCGCAGGGATTCTTCCTCGATAGTCTTAGCCCTTCCCGTCGGTACGAGGAAGAAGAAATGCACGGCTTTTGCGCCAAGTTCCACGGCAAAGTCCACCATATCTTCTACTTCTGCCTGATTCCAGTCCATAATAGTCATGTGAATCTGGAAGGGAATTCCCGCCTCGCGGCAGTTCTTCATCCCCGCCACAGCACCATCCCAACCACCAGGGAAATTGCGGAATTTGTCATGCTTTGCCTTATCCAGTGAATCGAGCGAAATTCCCATGCCTTTCGCCCCAGCCTCTTTAAGCTTTCCAGCTACTTCCGGCGTAATCAGCGTACCATTGGTACCAAATACCGGAATCAAATGCAAATCGGCAGCATATTTCACCAGCTCAAAGATATCCGGACGTGTGAGTGGCTCGCCGCCCGAAAAAATCATGATTTTAAAGCCTGCCTTGGCTATCTCACGCAGGAGTTTTTTTGCCTCCTCCGTGTTCAGCTCTTCCTCGGCCTTGCAGCCCGCATCGCGATAACAATGCGCGCAGTACATATTGCAGGCATTCGTCGTATTCCAGGATATGATTTTCATCTTATTTGCCCTCCGTCAAACCAATTTCTTCATCGGTCAGATAGCAGGAGGGGTCCGATTCCCAGAAATCGCCCGTGACCGCTTCGGCCCGGGTGCGGAAGTTGCCATTGCAGTTGTCGAGCCATTTGCATTTCGCACAACGCCCCTTGAGCAGTGGCTTACGATCTTTAAGTCCTGCCATAATCGGATTAGATACATCCGACCAGATATCGCCAAATTTACGCTCCCGCACATTCCCGAAGGTATGATGCTGCGTGAACTGGTCCGGATGAACATAGCCTAGCGGATCAACTTCGCCAAAGGCAATGCCCGAGCGATTGCCGCCATTCATGGCGATGTACTTCTTAATCTGTGCCGCCGTCTCATCTTCACCAGCAGCCAATGCCTTGAGGTACATATAGACGCCATCACAGTGATTATCCACCGTCAGGATTTCTTTTTCGAGGCCCCGCTCTTCAAAATCCTTCGTACGGCGAATGATGATGTCCATAGCATGGCGGGATTCTTCCGGCGTAACATCCTGATCCACCATATGCTCACCGCGGCCAGAATAAACCAGATGATAGAAACAAACGCGATTAATATTTTCGCGTTCGATAAAATCAAAGATATTATCGAGCTCCTGGATGTTATGATGATTAATCGTGAAACGAAGTCCGACACGCTGACCTACAGCGACACAGTTCTTAATGCCTGCCATCGCCTTTTCATAGGCCCCCTCAACACCTCGGAATTTATCGTTGACATCTTTCAGGCCGTCCAGCGAGATACCGACATAGCCCACGCCAATATCTTTGATACGCTGAGCCACTTCCCGCGTAATCAAAGTACCGTTTGTCGAAAGCGTCGGACGGACGCCTTTTTTCTGTGCATATTCGGCCAGCTCGAAAAAGTCTGGCCGGATGAGCGGCTCCCCACCTGAGAACAGCAAAACCGGCACTTTGAAATCTGCCAAATCATCGATGAACTTCTTGGCTTCCTCAGTTGTCAGCTCGTTCTGGTATTTCGATGCATCCGATCCCATATAGCAATGCATGCATTTGAGGTTGCAAGTCTTGGTGGAGTTCCAGACAACCACCGGGCCCATCCCCTCTGCTGCACCATTTCTCATCGAATGCGCATTCTTGGTATAGCGCAAATTGTCCCCAAAATACTCGCGCGCAAATAACAGCTTCGTTACACTAATCATTACTTCCTACACTCCTAAAACA
This sequence comes from Selenomonas sp. ND2010, assembly GCF_000702005.1. Taxonomy (GTDB): domain Bacteria; phylum Bacillota; class Negativicutes; order Selenomonadales; family Selenomonadaceae; genus Selenomonas_A. The sequence continues at coordinate 28,144 of NZ_KL370848.1, forward strand.
TCTAAACACACAATCCTATTATTTTCTCAACCGAATGCCATCAAGAATCAACCGCGTCTTCATCTCAATATTTTCCTGAAACGATATATTCAGTTTGCTAAGCGCTGCTGCCTGATAAATGGAATGGAACATCTCCGCAATGAGCTCTGGCGGTACGTCCTGACGAATCTCTCCGCGTTCCTGTCCTTCCCGCAGGATGCGCTCGTAAAGGCCCTTAAAGCCAGGGGATGCTACTTTGGGCTGCTTATCGCTGCCCTCTGGAAGTCCCGAGTGCTCTGCTGCCGAAATAAACAGCGGCAATACATAACGGTTTTTATCCAAAAAGCACGCGGTAATACGGCAGCCAGCCTCCAAAAGTTCATCGGCTGGACGATTTGCCGCTTTGAGCTCCCGCAAAGCCTCAGCCACCTCGGTTACCATCTGCTGTATCAATTGTACGAGAATCTCTTCTTTGGACTGAAAATAATTATAAAAAGTTCCGATTCCCAAATCTGCCGCGTTCATGATATCTGCCACCGAGGTTTCCTTGAATCCTTTTTGGCTGAACTGCTCTACCGCTGCATCGAGTATCGCCTTGCGGGACTGCAATTTTTTGCGTTCCCGACGCCCCATTTTCTCCTCCATCTCACTCGCTCCTATCCTAAGGCATTTCGTATTGATATATCGTTTGATTTATCTTTTCCTATTCTATTATATCGAAAAATTATCGTAGTGAAAAGATAAAAATGAACTATATTCATATTTCGTGAAATCTTAGCAAAAATCCTTCTTTCTGCATAGTAAAAACCGGACCCATCCTAACGACGAATCCGGTTTTCTTGTCATTTTTGACTTGTCAATTGACCGGTCAATCCTGACGATAGAATTTGAAATTATCTGCTGAGCCCCATTTATCTGGCTTACCCTGCATTTCAAGACCAACCACAGCTTTGCCGCCTTTGATCTCAACATCCGTTATCTTTACGGTCTGCCATTTATTCCAACCATTATTGGTGATTGGCACCGTCTTCTTCTCCCCATTATCACCAATGACAAAAAGCTGGAACTTCGAATCATCATATTTTCCCTGCGAGCTGACCTGAACCGTGTATTTTCCATCAGTAAGGCCAGTGACTTCCTGACTCATGGTGAAGTGGTAATTGCCACCACCCCAATAGTGCATGGAACCCTGCCCCTTGGCATCGCCTTTGCCACTGGTCGGCGTAACCGTCCATTTATCGCCTTCGACCGTCCAGCCGGCCAAGGACATCGTCTCGAAATCACCATTTTTCAGGAGATTTGCCTTAGGCTTTATCTCAATATCACAGTCAACAGACTGACCAATTGCTGGGATTTTTCCCGTTACCGTGTAATCGCCATCTTGGTCAAAAACAGGGGCTGCATTTTCCCATGAAATCGGCAGCGTCTCCATATGATCATCCGAAAAAGTAACCAGGACCTGCTCCGGCAGGGAAACTGGAATACCGGCACTGCCCTGTGCATCAAGGTAATCAATATCGCTTACCTTGATTTGCTCAGATTTCAAGCTATAGTCCGTAACATCGCGATAGACATTCCACGATTCCAGCGCCTTGCCATCCTTATCGAACATCGCAAGATTTTCCCAGTTGTTGCCAGCACCAGCTTTCCAGCCAGCCCCTGGCACGGCATACCAGTCTGGTTCCCAATAGAACATTCCCAGTCCACGGCCATTGGGAACGCTTGCTAAATCATTCATGACGCCACGCAGTCCTGATGCCTGCCCCTGTACGGTAGCGGCAAAATTCGAACGACGTTCCTCAGCCTTGCCATAGTGATTTTTTTCCATATCGTAGTTATCCGTAGTGAAACCATAAGCGGTCTCAGCCACTACTACGTCCTTGCCATAACGCGTGGCCATGTCATCAAGATTCTTCTGAAGTGCCGCGAGGGAACCATGCCAGAACGGGTAATAGGAAAAACCGATAACGTCAAAATCATTGACGCCATTATCCTTCACCAGGCGGTCGAAGAACTTGCGATACATCCCATTATCTGCACCATCCGGCAGATGGATCATCAGCTTAATCGAAGGATCGATGTCGCGAACCGCCTTGAGGCCGCTGGACATGAGCTCCGCAAAAGCCTTGCCATTGTCATTGCCCGGCAGCTTGCCGATTGGCCACATCATACCATTGTTGATTTCGTTGCCAATCTGAATCATATCCGGCGTAGCGCCCTGACTCTGGAAGTTCTTTACGACCTTTTGCGTGTACTCATAGACATGCTGTACCAGCTGGTCTTTGTTATCCTTTTTCCAAGCATTCGGCGTATACTGCTGCAGCGGGTCCGCCCAGCCATCGCTGTAATGGAAATCCACCAAGACCTTGAGCCCTAACGCCTTTGCACGCTTCGCGAGTTCGACGGCCCGAGCTTCATCGGTATTGCCACCGCCGCCCAAGACACCGTGTTTTGGATCATTCCAGATGCGAACGCGAATCCAATTGACGCCATGATTCTTCATTATCTGAAGCTCATCCATCTCTTGGCCGTCAGTATCATAGAATTTTGCCCCCAAGGCTTCCATCTCCGGCAGCATAGATACATCGGCACCCTTGATAAAATCCTCACGCAATCCCGGAATCGGATTGACCTGCACAGCAGCCTCCGACGAGGAAAATCCAAAGCAAAATGTGCCCGCAGCCAATGCCGAAAGCATCAGCGATTTCAACATCGTTTTTTTCATTTTCCTACCTCACCAAACATCAGAAGCTATACGACAATGCGGCCAGCAGGATATCATCATAACGGCCAAAAGTACCGTAATCCCCATCGCCCCAGTGCTTATCATACGGATTGAGTTTATAGTAAGCCAGCTCAAAGTTGGTATTGGACGCCAGCATAATCTGTGTACCAAGTCCCCAACCGCGGGTACCATTCCCCCAGCGGTTATCGCTGCCCTTGAAGGAGCTGTTGCCGCCGGCAAAATTAAGGTGATGGCCCCAGAATACTGAATCAACCGAGGCATTGCCCAGCGCTACATAATCCGCATAGACTTTCCAGGACCCCGGCTTATTCCAATCCATCTTGCCATAGGTAAGACGTGTCCAGAAACCATTTTTGTTGATGCGGGCATTTCTCGCATCTCCCGTCACCGAGTTGCCCGTGATATTATTGCGGACCCCCTCAGCAATGAGGTTGACCTTGTTGGAAAGCTGGGTATTGACACCAATGGCAATCTGATTGAACTTATAGTCTTTTTCATCCCATTTCGAGATCGTAGTTGTCGTCGCACCATTGAGTTTCTCCTTCAAATTCCCATCAGACGTATCCAAAGCAAAATTCATGCTTTGCTTATCCTGTTCGCTCCAGCCATAGCCCATTACCGTTCCATCGTCTGCCGTCCAGGATTTGCCCTCCATCCAATAATCATGACCATCGGTTCCCTTTACCGTCGCGTTTTCATCTATTCTCGTGTACGTATAATCCAAGCTTGTATTAAAACTAGAGCTGTGTGCCTTCAATTTATCCGTCGTATGCAGCATTGCCACCGTGAACTTCGTAGCCTTGCTAGCCTTGTACTCGGCATTGGCAAAATATGCCGGCATATTCACATCATGCCAGCCTTCGGCTGCCATATCGCCCCATCCAGCCATGAGATTAAACCGCGGGCCGAACTCATGGGATACATAGGCACCGTCCATGGAGTTCTCCCACCACAAGAGGCCCTGACCGAGGTTAAACTCATTGCGGCCTACTACCAGCGTCGTACCGGCATTCTTCCACTTCAGGCTCAGTTTATCGAGGCGTACCGAGTTCTGGTTGCGATCACTATTGTCCCAAGAGTTAAGATTCGCATTTGCCGGCGTATTATCGTACTGAGCGCCGCTATGAACAAAGGACGAATCCTCATATTTCAAACGGCCATCTACTACGAGGTTCTTAGCCGGTTCCGCATACATCCCCAGACGCAAGCGTTTCTCAAACTGCTTTTCTTTGCCCGCCTGCGGATTTCCCCAATAAGTATTGGGATGCGTCATCTTATTATCCTTGTTCTGGAAGAAACGGATGCGGGCATCGCCATACCACTTAAAGCTGGACTGCGTCTTTTTGAGATAATTCACATCTTCTTCCACCGCCGTCAGCCGGTCATCAATGTCGCTGAGCTCGCTGGCAAATTCGCGTTTAAGTTTACGAATCGCACCTTTATCCGCTGGTTTTGCCTTGTCGAAGTTAGCCATTGCCTTAGCGACAATTTCTGCCATCTCATAACGGTTCAGCGTACGATTGCCATGGAAATAACCATTATCGCCCTCAATAACACCATCTTTGGCCAGCATAGTCACGGCATCATAAGCCCAGTGATCCTGCGGGAGATCCTTAAACGGATTCTTAGCGGCATAACCTGTCGCCGAAGACGTCATAGCCACCGTGGTGAGCAGTGCTGCGGTAAGAACTTTTTTATTCATTTTTCCTCCTAATCCCTAAAACCTTACTTCTTTTATTCTAAAGATGCACCGAAGCCACTTTGTGGAGTTTCGCTCTGATGCATCCTAGCAACCTGTATCATAGCTTTTCTTAAAGTTTAAACAAAGCGACATTTTCATGCAGTTCATCTGCCATCTGCGCCAGCGTCTGGCTAGCATCAGCGATTTCATGAACCGCCGCTGTTTGCTCCTCCGTAGTCGCGGAAACAGTCTCAGCCTGCTGCGCCGTCTGCTGGCTGGCGTTCTTCATCGTACGGACATTATCGTCAATGGTCTCGCCACTCTTTGATACGCGCTGTACCGCCTGATTTATGCCATCAAGCTGCCCCGATACCTCATCGACAATCGCCACGATACTCTTGAACGCTTCCCCAGTCGACAGAATCGACTCCGTACCACTTTTGACCTCTTCATCACCAGCTTGGATACCAGCTACTACCGTCTGCGTATCCTGCTGAATCATCGCAATGAGGTCCGCAATCTGCTTCGCTGCCCGCTGGCTGGACTCAGCCAGTTTTCTGACCTCATCAGCCACTACCGCAAACCCGCGTCCGGCATCACCAGCACGCGCCGCCTCAATGGCCGCATTGAGCGCCAAGAGATTTGTCTGCTCGGCAATATCCGAAATCGTATCCACAATATTGCCAATTTCATCGGAACGCTTGCCAAGCTCCATAACCATACGCGTCGATTCCTCAGTAGTTTCCGCAATGCGCTTGATCTGGCTGATGGCCTTATTCAGCTGATCGCCGCCAGCCTGTGCAACCGATGCCGCTTCATGCCCCTTATCGGCTGCCTGTCGCGTACGCTTGGTAATATCCTCAATATTCGTATTGAACTGTTCCATTGCCTCAGTCGTGCTATTCACAGCCTCGAGCTGCTCGGATGCCCCGGCAGCTACAGCGGTAATGGCATCAGCAATCTGACTCGATGCCTGCGCGGACTGTCCCGTCGTAGCATTAAGCTCCTCTACCGAAGCCGCCAGACTTTCCGCTGACGTGCGTACCGTCTGGATTACCTTACTCACATCTTTGCGCATCGACTGCATCGCCTCGGCCAAACGCCCCAACTCATCGTCAGACTTCGTTTCGTTCTCATACTCCCGGAAGTCTCCCGAAGCCAGCCGGTGCATCTCATCCATCATGCCCTTGAGCGGTTTGGTAATGACATTGATTGCCACCGTAATACCAATCGAGATAAGGATAAGCAGCAGCAAGGAAATCCCCGCCATAATCATCAAGGCATTCATCGCTGGTGCAAAGAGCTCATCTTCATAAGCAATCGTCGCCAAGCTCCACCCCGTTCCCGGCACCGGATAGTAAATGGCAATCATCTTCTCGCCAGTGCTCTGCGTATAGCGGAACATATCGGCACGGCCGGATTGCATCTTTTTGCCGAGCTCCTTGACAGCTGGATCATCCATATCTTCAATTTTTTTATTCAGCACCATGTCACGATTTGGACTGTAAAGATAGGTACCATCCCCAGCAATAAGGATGCTATAACCATTATCGCCGAAATGAAGCGCCTTTACCTTGTCTTCGACCTCATTCAGCGTAACTTCCGCAGTGACCATACCCACACGATGGCCATCGGCCGCCTTTAATGCCGAAGCGACGACAAAAACAACATTGCCGGCTTTATCAAATTCTGGCTTCGTAATGATCTGATCCGAATCGCCTTTGACCACATCGGCATAGGCAGCCAAATTTTTGACATTTTCCGTACCCGGACCATTCTTGCCTATTTTTAGCAAATTGCCATTTCCATCCAGTGGCACATAGCCAATATTATCATACGACCGCACAAACTGCTCCTTCATGAGCTTCCAGCGCGGCTCATTGGCCTTCTGAATGGCAGAACTGTCACTGCCAGCACTCATATACGCTGGCGTCGACTGCTGTGTTTCCAGCTTGCGCTCATTCATCCAGTTTCCGATGGAGTCCGTAGTATCCTGCGTACCAACGATAGCACTGTCGAGGAGCTGCCGCTCAAGGACGCCATCCATATAGCGATAAATCACTCCGGAAAGAACCACCAGACCAACAGCTACGATTGGCAAAACCAGCAGGAGCAATTTCATCCGGATTGATTTCGCCCCCAGCGTTGAAACTCCGACTAAGCGATTCATGATTTTTTCTCTTCTCAAGGGTATCCCGCCTCCTTACTCGCCAGCCTTGAGGCCTGTCGCTTCAGCGATTTCCCGGACCGCTGCGTCCAGCGACGACTTTACATCTTTTCCCGCAATAACATTCTGGATTAGTTCCTTCGTAGCCTTGCTGCTATCAAGCGATATCGGGCCACGGTGCAAGGGCTGAATCTCCTCGGCCACCTTGGCAAACATCGTGTAGATGGCAAAACCAAAATAGTCATCACTCTTCTGGAATTCCTGGCTCTTATAAATTGGAGTATAAGCCGGGAACAATCCATGCTTCAGGGCGATAGCCTCGCCCTCATCGGTGTTCTCGCAGAATTTCACAAATTCAATAGCCGCCTCTTTATGACGGGAATTGGCCGCAATCGCCACCACCGATCCGCCAGCATTCGCAGCACGAACACCACCTTTTTCGATAGCCGGCAGCGGCATAATCTTCCATTTTCCCTTTTGGTCTGGCAATGACGAAGAAATATTTCCCGCAAACCAAACACCATAAGGAACAGCAGCAATCTGACTGCGCTTCATAGCCATCAGTCGGCCATCCCAGTCGCCGACATTTTTCAGCACGCCTTCTTTTATCATGCGCTGCATGAGTTCCATGGCTTTCTGCCCCTCGGCAGAATTCAAAACGATCGTTTTATCGTCCTGCGATACGTAGTGTCCACCAGCTTGGTTGAGCAGCTGGTCGTAAAAATCCGTATCCTCAGCGGTTCCCAACATGACCGTCTCGCCACCTGTCGCCGCCGATAACTTCTTACCCGCAGCAATTAAATCCTCCCACGTCTCAATCTCATCGACCTTGATCCCAGCCTTGTCAAAAAGATCGGAACGGTAAAATAACGCCGCCGGTCCCATATCGGTAGGAACGCCATAAATTTTGCCATCTTTCGTTACCGCTTCCCAGGATGCCGGTACAAAACGATCGCGACTATCCTCAAAGTCACTGCTTAAATCCAGGAATGCGTCCTCGTTGCGATTGAGGAACGTTGAAAAATCCCGATTCTGGAATACCATTACATCCGGCAAATCCGTACCAGCCGTAAGACGCGGCATAATACGCGTATAACTCGAATCCACAGTCTGTACATCCACTTTAATATCCGGATGCAGTTTCTCAAAGGCGGCTGCCTGTTCCCGGAACGTATCGGCTGCAGTATTCCATCCCACTACTGTAATCCGTGTGCTCCGCTCAGCCTGTTTCCCACAGCCAACAGCCAACGCTGCCAGCATACAGACCATAATCAGACACATAAGCCTTCTGAGTCTTTTTTGCATAAGTCTCTTCTCCCTCTACTATGAAATTGTACTCTTCCTTACATCTTATGAGCAGGCCAATTCTACCACAAATAAACTCGCAAGTAAACAATTAAATCACGCTTATTTATATGCATATCTAATCATATATTATTATTTTCTCGTAATTGATATAAAAACTACTCTTTCTACCTAAAATTGGCCCAAACACGATAACTATTCCCCAACAAGACACTACATTTTTCATTCTAAAACTTTTTCCAAAACTTTTTTCAAAAAAGCGTTGACAACACATATACACCATGATATTATAATATACGTTGATTGCGAGAGCGAACAACACCATGACTCAGTAGCTCAGCTGGATTAGAGTATTTGACTACGAATCAAAGGGTCGGGGGTTCGAGTCCCTCCTGGGTCACCATTTGAATGATAAAGCCTTACCTTATACGGGGTAAGGTTTTTTTGTATATAACAGCTTCTTTATATCCCCTTCCATATACAAAAAGGCCGCCCGATCAAGCATACTGTTGCTTGATCGGGCGGCCTTTTTCTTTTATCCTTCCACCACAGCCAAGGCTTCCACTTCGCACAATGCACCAGCTGGTAAATCCTTTACGGCTACACAGCTGCGGGCAGGTTTGCTGACAAAGTGCTTGGCATATACTTCATTGAATGCCTTGAAGTCGGCAATATCTGCCAAAAAGCAGGTTGTCTTTACTACGTGATTCATGTCAGTCCCCGCAGCTTCCAGAACAGCTTCGATATTTTTGCAGCACTGCTCTGCCTGGTCTTCAATCGTAGTGGCAACAATCTTGCCAACTGCCGGGTCAATGGCGATCTGGCCGGACATATAAAGCGTATTGCCAGCTAAAACAGCCTGACTATATGGACCGACTGCGGCCGGCGCTTCATGGGTATGGATTACGTTCATAAGGGTACCTCCTGCAATAGCATTCATAAATTCATCTTCTGCTATTGTACCCTATAACGCTATATGTTACAAGTTTACACAGCAATCTCCATGCATTGCTTTTTGTCGGGTGTATTCATCAACCCATTGATGCTGTTAAAGAGCACGGGCTGAATATCCACGGTAGGGAAACGAGCATCGCCGGCACTCCGTTCTGCCTGCACATAGACATTAAACGCTTCGACAAAGCTTACTCCACGACCACCACGTTTCAGCGCATCGCCGCAATCCTCCAGGGATTTATGGATGGAACCACGCATGTAGTTCGAGATTGCCCGGCAGAACAAGGCAGGCCAATAGCGATGCTGAAATTCCAGCGATTTATCCGAGTCCATCTCTACCATGCCGCACTGCTCCTTTACAGCAGCATCCTGTCCCATGGCATCGTACATCTGCGAAATCGCCAGACGAATCAGCCCTTTTTGCACATAATAAAGCGGTTCATCCTCATCCAAACGGCTGGCCGTCTGGGCATCTCCCAGCGCATCGTTATACTTCTGCATATTGAAGTAGGCCACACTACGCAAATAATAGGCACGAGCCGGTACCAGACAACCTCGCTCTTCAATGATAGCCGTGAGATTTCCAATTGCCTTTTCCGCCTCATCATCATTGATAAGCTGCTGATCCTGCGCCAACTCCTCCTCCAGGGTGAGTTTCTTCAGCGGTTGTTTGATTGGCTCTATTGGCTCTTCTTTTTCGGAAACAGCGATGTTGCCCGTCCCATCCACAGGGAGAAGTACAGCATCTACCTTTTCCTCCGTGATAACTGCGAGTGGCTTTTCGGCCGGTTCAACGACAGCCGATACCGTCGCATCCTCATTCAACGCCTGGGAAGCATTAGCCATAGCACTGCCTGCCAGCGTCACGCAGGCCAGTATTAAAAGGCAGATAACTCCTTTTCTCATCCATGAAACTCCTCTTCTCATCAAATTCCAATCCTATAAGCCTATTTTAACATAAACCAATATAAACCGCACCTGCTAATTTAGGAGTTTTGTCCTATAATATTTTGCTAATTGGCGTTATCTTTCTCCTATTTTATTGTCAACAACCTTGCATAGTCTTCGGATACTTTTGCGAAGTGCGTTTGCATAACGATCATCATCGGTTTCCGTACGGAACACACTACAGACAATGCTGCCCGTTTGCGAATCAATCACGCGCAAGGCCACACCGACCTCATACCAAAAAGAGTAATACCCATAATGATTGGTTATCACCGTCCGGTAGTAATTCTTCGTTGCCGTCTGCTTGTTTCCATTCGAATCCTCCCATTGGAATTTCTCCGAATGATCAAACATGGTCTGGGTCGTCGCATAAGGTGGATGCCAAGTCTGGCCGCTATTGCAGCGCGTGATTTTTCCTGTGATATAATAACGGGTCTTCGTGCCGGAATTGTCGAGTTTTACCTTTTTCAACCCATCTTCAAGCTCGTCTTGGATTGCATATTCCAGTGTTTTGGCGGTCAATTCGTCATCCTTGATATCTTCAGGGATTGCGATTTTCCCAATACTGATGGTCGGGGCATTGTTCGCCACTTTTTGCGCGGCATGACGTTTCAAACGCCCCCAATCACCGACAAAGTTCTTGGTAATCTGCTTGTAGGCATGCCACGCATCGACACCGTAGTTTTTATAATAATCCACCAGCGTCATAGCCTTTTTCCCGGTCGATGCATCATAGAGGACAAAATCCATGTCCATCATCTGCAGGTAGTTGTCATACGCTGGGATCTGATGGTTTTGAATCCACGTATGGTAATTGACTTTGTATTTGTTTCCCTTCGGGCCATTGATGATGTCATGATAAGCCTCCATCCGGACCGTAGTCCAAGTAGCGGGCGAACGATCCACGCGCACTTCCTGATGGCGCAGATGAGGAACCAGATAGCCATCGGCCATGGTGGCATCATAAATAGCTTTGGCTCGGCCTTCTTCACTGTTGAAGTTCCCGAGCAGCGCCTGATATTCCGGAGTTTCCCGCAAAATCTGCTTTTTTTCTTCCAACTGATTGCCAAAGCCCAAGAAATTGGTGTTCTTTATCTTTTTGTTGATGCGCGCATGCAGGTAGTTGTTATACCCTTGATTCGCCTCTACACGTCCGACGGCTTCGCTTCCCACCCGCATGGGTAAGAGAATGACTTTGCGAAACTGCTTTGCCTGAATGTCGGCACTTTCATCCATCCAAATATTTCCTGCAGCAGCAGCATGTGACATACCGAAAGTCCCAGACAACAGGACACCGACAGCCAAAAAACCAAGTATTTTTTTCATCTGCATAACCCCTTGTTCTCTCTTCAAGCTCTCCCCAGCGCTCACATTGCCTGTAAAAATTTATAGGCCAGATTTTGCGCAGCAATATCGAGTGCCCGGCTCACAGCCGTTTCCGTTCCCGACATTTTCCGCCGAACAATGACGCGATAATTGAGCTCGCTCTTGCGCCGCGAATCCGCCGTTGTGACAAAGACTACTTGCCCGGTATGCGCATCGATCACGCGCATGCTGAGTTCAACATGTGCGGTCTTATCCTTGCCTCCTACGCCGATGGTCCCACTCTGGGATTTGATATTGCTGACATTCGTCAGATATCCATAAATCAAATAATCGGCCTCATTTTCCAATTCGGGGATGATCTCGCCTTTTCCCAGCTGCTCCATAATGGCCACCTCATCATAACGGGCCCGGATGACATCCGTATCCATAGTCCGCACATCGATGCGAGGGCTCAGGCTCAATTCCGCTTCCAGCGTCGTGCGCGGTCCGGGGAGCATTTCTTCCGGTTCCATCTGAAAATCCGTCAGCGTCACCTTTGATTTGGACACCCGATTCTGGAAGCCGACCACCATGACCACAGGCCGATCTGCGGCCTGCACAGCCGAGGAAAAAATACCAGCGATAAGCACGCATCCGAGCAGAACCACCCCTATTTTTCGAAGCCATTTTGTCGTATCCATAGTTATTGCACCGCTTTCATGCCATTCTTGTTCAAATCCGCCACAATATCTTCAACCTGAGCCGCCATTACCTGATTGAGCATTTCATCAACATTCATGCCTTTACCATTTTTTACAATGGCAAAGTTCATGAGCTGTGCCGTCTTCTTGTTCTCGCAATGACCTTCAAACACCTTGCCATTGGCCGTGTTGAGGAGATAATAATCCACCACGGCGGTCACCTTTTTCCCACGGGTTTCGCGCTCCGTCCGCGAAGCAAACATGGTGTGCTTCAAGCGCACATCGACATCTTTGAGATTGACGAATAGCATATATTGCGCCCCATAATTCTGGGCAATCTGCTCCGCCTGCTGTATCATTGACGGCGACAGATGATACGGAACCCCACTTTGTTTGCGCCAATTTTCAATCCGCGCATCATCATAGAAATACTTGCGCCCCATAGCAGCATCGGCATAGCGCACCAGTTTTGCCGCCGCTTCCCCATGCTCGAACCAATGACCATGGATGATTGCATCCATGTGGATCATCGACAACTTCGCATCTTCCTCCGATGTCCCTTCATCGTGGCGGCCGGCTTCATTCGTCATATCCGCTCTGCTTACCACCTGAAAATTTTTGGCCGTCATGTTCTGATACAACTTATCCGCAAAAGTGTCAAAGGCCTCGCGCTTTAATTCATAGTCGCCATAACTCTGAACTTCACCGATAAAAATACGTGGTCCACTTCCGGCATTATGGAAAAGACCTGCCGCTGATACACTTCCCGTAAGAAATGAGAAACCGGCCAAAGCTGCCACTGCAATCCGGCTAAATGCTTTCATTCCTGTTCTCCTCTGTTATCACAAACCGGCTCAGCGTCTTTTCGCCGGTTTTACCTTGCCATTCATACGGGCCAACAGCCCTTGTTTTCCTGAGATGGCGTCGTGTACCGCTTCTTCCAGCGCCGTTTCTACCTGGCCTTTGTCAACATTGGCCGTACCAATCCGGATGATGTTAAGGGGAAGCTTGCCGACCGTATTGTGCTCTTTTCCCCGGCCCACAGCAGCCAGCACGATTCGACCCGTTTCCACATCCACTACACGCAGTGAAACCGTAGCAAAGACCTTATACCGGTCCGTTCCTGCACCAACGACCGAAGTGGAGGATTTCTGCGTCGTCACCGAATTGATGCTGCCAAGTACCAAATACTGTGCTCCCGTGAGATTTCCCACCTGAGCTGCCGTCTCAGGATTGGTCATCCCACTCATCGCCAGTGCCATCTCATCCGTTACATCCTTCAAACGTGCACGCTCTACCACGTCAAAGCTGCCGGTATTCAACAGCTCCGCAATGGCAAAATCGTGGATTTGATTCATCTCTTCACGATCCCACTCGTTGGAGATAATCCCTTTATTGGCAAAAGGCAGAACTGCCAGCGTCGGGTGATCCAGAATACTCACCGAAGCGGCACTTGCCAAGCTGTTTCCCATAACCAGCGTTACTACCAGGCACAAAGCGGCCATAATTCCCTTTAACTTCATCATCGATCCATCCTTTCATTTCCCCTTGTTCAACGGGAAACCGACATTTTAATCGTATTGTTGCTGATTCCAGCGACAAATATTCCCAAGGAAGTTTTTCCCTGCAGCGATTTCACTAATACTTCCGGTTTTACAATAGTATCCACCGACAAAATAGCCTTGCCGTTTTGATGCTCACGAATATAGACGTTTTGAACTATCCCCAGGGCACGCAAATCATCGGCCAGCTGCTGAACGGCCTGATAATCCATCGTGCGTACCTCCAGCTGCAAAGCCTGATTGGCGTTGGCACTGAAATGACGGAATTTATCCTCAAGCTTAGCCGCTGCATCCTTGGCAGCATTTCCAATCGCCTTTTGCTTAGCCGATTCCAGGCTGTTGTCCACCGCCTTGGCCGAATTCGTAAAGGTACCAACGATTTCTCCCGTATCGAATTTCAGAATCTTGACCGTCATCGACGCCTTGCCATTCTTGAGCAGTGTCGGCTCGTAGCCGCCTTTACCATTGGGCAGGGAAATCCCCTGGGACTGGGCCGTAGAGATGCCAAGTACCAGATAATCAGCCCCAAGCGATCGGCCGATACTTCCGAGCGCTGAACTGCCTTGGTAAATGCGGTTCAAAAGCCGTGCATCCTGCAGGGAGGAAGCGACTCCGGCATCCACCACATGGGAGAATCCCAAGTCAATAAGCCGGGCATTGATCGCCGATTCTGCCACTTGGTCATGGCCGAGGATATTTCCCTTGTCGTCCTGCTCCAAAATTACCACGGCAATGCGTGGATCATTGAGCATCATGAGCATCTTGAGATTGTTCATGAGCTTGGCATCCGGCGAGGTATCCACATCAACGCTTGCCCGCACATGAACAGAACCGCTCACGACATTCTGGGACAAAATCCTTATATCTTTTACGAATCCCTGCGATTTCATATAGATTTGATCCAGTTCGGTGGCATAGTTCGTCACCAACGTCCGGGAATCCACCAAAGTTCCTACTACTTGTTCCACGGCGGCCCGCGATGCATCACGGATGGCACTGTCCTTATCTGCCCCATACCCATCAACGACTACAGCCTGTGCGAAGGCAGATTGTGCCGCCAAGGTCATCGCGGCCCCCAAAATCAAGGATATCTTTTTTAATTTCCCCATAGTTGTCGCTCCTCCCTAGAATTTTACGCTTTAAATATAACATGACTGCCTTAGAAATTCAATATATCCCACCAAGGTCCTAACGATAAAAAAATCCCGCAGTCGAAACTGCGGGATTTCTGCTAGCATATAAATTGTTTTCCCAAACGGAAATTATTTAGCCATTGCTTCCTGAACGGCAACAGCAACAGCAACAGTCATGCCGACCATCGGGTTGTTACCAGCGCCGATGAGGCCCATCATGTCAACGTGTGCCGGAACGGAGGAAGAACCTGCGAACTGAGCATCGCCGTGCATACGTCCCATCGTATCCGTCATACCATAGGAAGCCGGGCCGGCTGCCATGTTGTCCGGATGGAGCGTACGGCCCGTGCCGCCACCAGATGCAACGGAGAAGTACTTCTTGCCGTTCTCGATGCAGTCTTTCTTGTAGCAGCCTGCAACCGGATGCTGGAAGCGCGTCGGGTTCGTGGAGTTACCCGTGATGGAGATATCAACGTTCTCGAGTTTCATGATGGCAACGCCTTCCTGTACGGACTCAGCACCATAGCATTTAACTTTGGAACGCAGGCCATCGCTGTAAGCGATTTCCTTAACAACATTGACTTTGTCAGACTTGAAGTCGTACTCCGTCTCTACGAACGTGAAACCGTTGATACGGCTGATGATCTGAGCAGCATCTTTGCCAAGGCCGTTGAGGATAACGCGCAGCGGGTTCTTACGAACTTTGTTAGCCGTCTGAGCGATACCGATAGCACCCTCAGCAGCTGCAAAGGACTCGTGACCAGCCAGGAATGCGAAGCAGCCAGCTTCCTCGGAGAGGAGCATAGCGCCGAGGTTACCATGGCCGAGACCTACTTTACGATGGTCAGCAACGGAACCCGGTACGCAGAAAGCCTGGAGGCCTTCGCCGATAGCTTTTGCAGCATCAGCAGCAGCCGTGCAGCCTTTTTTGATTGCGATAGCAGCACCCAGCGTGTAAGCCCATTTCGCATTCTCGAATGCGATCGGCTGGAGATCTTCTACGATCTTGTACGGGTTGATGCCCTTCTCGTCGCAGATTTTCTTTGCGTCCTCGATGGATGCGATATCATATTTTTTGCAAACTTCATTGATCTGGTCAATGCGGCGCTCATAGCCTTCGAATAATGACATTCTATTCATTCCTTCCTTTTACCTAAAACTTGCGGAAATCTGCCAAGAGTATTTCTTACTCTTCGCGCGGATCGATCGTCTTGACAGCGTCAGCGAAGCGGCCCTTCGTGCTCGTGTTGGCTTTGATAGCTTCGTTAGCATCTTTGCCGGCACGGACAGCTTCCATGACTTTGCCAAGCTGAACAACTTCGTAGCCGATTACGCGGTTCTCTTTGTCGAGACCGAGTTTCGTAACATAGCCTTCAGCGAGTTCGAGGTAACGCGGGCCTTTCTTGAGCGTGCTGTAGAGCGTACCCGTCTGGCTGCGCAGACCTTTACCAAGGTCATCGAGGCCAGCGCCGATTGGCAGACCATCATCGGAGAATGCAGTCTGGGAACGGCCATAAGCAATCTGCAGGAAGAGTTCGCGCATAGCGGTGTTGATGGCATCGCAAACGAGGTCAGTGTTCAGAGCCTCGAGAACCGTCAGGCCCGGCAGAATCTCTGCAGCCATTGCTGCGGAGTGCGTCATGCCCGAGCAGCCGATCGTCTCAACGAGGGCTTCCTGGATGATGCCGTCTTTGACGTTGAGCGTCAGTTTGCAGGCACCCTGCTGCGGAGCGCACCAGCCGATACCATGAGTCAGGCCGCTGATATCCTGTACATTCTTGGATTTAACCCATTTGCCTTCCTCTGGAATCGGAGCAGCGCCATGATGTACTTCCTGCGCTACGCATGCCATGTCTTCCACTTTCTGTGAATAAGCAATCATTGTTCGTATTCCTCTCTTTTCTAAAATATAATACTGAGGTGCAACCTTTAAACAAACGCCCGTAAGGGGCTAGCATGGGAAATGACCACTACACCTGCAGTGGTCTCCCCCGCTTACGCACCCTTGCTCAAGGGATGCTGCCTCTGACCTGCGGATAATTAAAGTTCGACGAGGTTCTTGCCGTTCATTTCAGCCGGAATCTCAACGCCAGCCATCGTCAAGAGCGTCGGTGCGATGTCGCAGAGAGCGCCGTCTTTGACGGATTTGACGCGGTCAGATACCACGATGAACGGAACCGGATTCGTCGTATGTTTCGTGAACGGCTGGTTGTTTTCGTAGTCCATCATGATGTCAGCGTTGCCGTGGTCAGCTGTGATGCAGACCTCGCCGCCAACTTCACGGATGGCATCGACAAAACGGCCAACACACGTATCAACCGTCTCAACAGCCTTGACAACTGCCGGGAATACCCCCGTATGACCAACCATATCGCAGTTTGCATAGTTGAGGATGATGAAATCGTATTTTTCGGACTTGATAGCCTCAACGACTTTATCCGTAACCTCAATAGCGCTCATTTCCGGCTGGAGATCATAGGTTGCAACCTTCGGAGACGGAACCAGGATGCGATCCTCACCCTCGTACGGCTCCTCGACACCGCCATTGAAGAAGAAGGTTACATGTGCGTACTTCTCCGTCTCAGCGATGCGCAGCTGCGTCATGCCCTTGGACTCGATAATCTTACCCAACGTATTCTCGATAGTTTCCGGTGGGAAGGCAACTTTTGCATTCATGCCGTCCTCGTACTGGGAGAACGTTGCAAACGGAACCTTGAGCTCCTCATCACGCTCGAAACCATCAAAGGTCTCGTCAACGAATGCATGAGTGAGCTGACGGGCACGGTCCGGACGGAAGTTGAAGAAGATAGCGCCATCGCCATTCTTCATGCCTTCGTAGCCCTTGATTACGCACGGCATAACGAATTCATCGTTCTTGCCAGCTTCATAGCTTGCCTTGAGGCCTGCTACAGCAGAATCTGCGCTTACGCCCTCTGCATGAGCGATTGCCTCATATGCCAGCTGCTCACGATCCCAGTTGTGATCGCGGTCCATAGCATAGTAACGGCCGCTCAGCGTAGCAATGCAGCCAGCGCCGATTTCCTTGCATTTTGCTTCAAGTTCCTCCAAGAACGGCTGAGCGCTCTGGGGCGGAACGTCACGGCCATCGAGGAATGCATGAACGAATACATCCTTGATGCCTTCTTTTTTCGCAAGCTCGAGCAGTGCGTAGAGGTGAGCCTGATGGCTGTGGACACCGCCCGGAGAAACGAGGCCCAGCAGATGAAGGGCACCGTTATTTGCCTTCACGCCATTAACGATATCAAGCAGGGCTTCATTCTTGAAGAAGTCGCCATTCTTGATGTCACGCGTGATGCGAGTGAGCTGCTGATAGATGACGCGGCCAGCGCCGATGTTTGTATGACCAACTTCGGAGTTGCCCATCTGGCCATCCGGCAGACCGACGTATTCGCCGGATGCCTGCAGCTGACTCGTTTTGTATTTTGCCATAAGGCCATCGAGTACCGGCGTATTCGCTACCTGTACTGCATTGTTCTTATCGCTTTTGTCACCGAGGCCGCAGCCATCCATGATGATGAGTGCAACCGGTGCATTTTTAAGTTTTGCCATTTTAAGATACTACCCTTCTAAGAATCAGTAGTTAACGATCTGGCTGAAGTCCTGAGCCTTCAGGGATGCGCCGCCTACGAGTGCGCCGTCAACGTTCGGCTGTTTCATGAGATCTTTGATCGTAGCCGGTTTTACGCTGCCGCCGTACTGGATGCGGATAGCGTCAGCTGCTTCCTGACCGAATTTCTTCGCAACAGCTTCACGGATTGCCTTGCAGACTTCCTCAGCCTGCTCGAACGTAGCCGTTTTGCCCGTGCCGATAGCCCAAATCGGCTCGTAAGCGATAACGAGTTTAGCAACCTCAGCAGCCTCGAAACCTTCGAGAGCAGCGTTGATCTGAGCAACGACATGGTCGATGTACGTGCCAGCTTCGCGAATCTCGAGGGACTCACCGCAGCAGATGATCGGCGTGATGCCAGCAGCGAAAGCAGCGCGAGCGCGTTTGTTTACGCCCTCGTCCGTCTCACCGAAGTAGTCACGGCGCTCGCTGTGGCCGAGAACGACGTAATCAACGCCGATTTCGTTAAGCATGCCCGTGGAGATTTCGCCCGTGAAAGCACCATTTGCTTCCCAATGAACGTTCTGCGCACCAACATGGATGTTCGTGCCTTTGACTGCAGCAGCGACGGAGGACAGAGCCGTAGCCGTCGGGCAGACAACAACATCAACCGTTGCGTCTTTGACCAGCGGAGCCAGAGCCTTAACGAGCTCAACGCCCTGTGCAATCGTGTTGTTCATTTTCCAGTTACCAGCAATAATCGGAGTTCTAGCCATTATATAAAAGCCTCCCTAATTAAATCTTATGTCTATGAAGCCTGCTTTTCCCAGCAGCCCTATCCACCCTCAGAGAAGAAGGCGTCGTTTCAAGGCAATGCGTTTATCAGGCCCCAAGGATGGGGCCCGCGGCCGTATATTCCCGGATGGAATATCCGGCCGCAGTTTCTTTTGGTACTTTTCTTTGCCCCAAAGAAAAGTACTAGGAATCCTTATTTATCAGCGATAGCTGCAATGCCCGGCATCTCTTTGCCCTCGAGGAACTCGAGCGTAGCGCCGCCACCCGTGGATACATGGGAAATCTTGTCCGTCAGGCCCGTCTTCTTCAGAGCTGCAACGGAGTCACCGCCACCAACGATGGAGATAGCGCCCTCTTCCGTAGCTTTCGCAACAGCCTGAGCAACAGCCAGCGTACCATTCGCGAAAGCGTCGAACTCGAATACGCCCATTGGTCCGTTCCAGACAACCGTCTTAGCACCTTTGAGTGCCTCAACATATTTCTCAGACGTCTTCACGCCAGAGTCAAGAGCCTGCCAGCCCTCAGGAACTTTGTCAACGTCAACCGTCTGCGTGTTAGCATCTGCAGCGAATTTATCAGCGATAACGAGGTCAACCGGCAGAATAACCTCAACGCCCTTCTCCTCAGCTTTCTTGAGGAGGTCACGAGCGAGATCGTATTTGTCCGGCTCGCAGAGGGAGTCACCGATTGGCAGGCCTTTTGCTGCATCGAAAGTATGAGCCATGCCGCCGCCGATGATGATTTTGTCGACTTTCTCGATCATGTTGTTGATAACGCCGATTTTATCCGAAACCTTAGCACCGCCGATGATAGCGACGAACGGACGCTGCGGAGCTTCAAGCGTCTTGCCGATGTAGTTGATCTCTTTTTCCATCAGGAAGCCAGCGACAACCTCGACGTACTGAGCGATACCAGCGTTGGATGCATGGCCGCGGTGGGAAACACCGAAAGCATCGTCAACAGCAACATCAGCCAGGGATGCGAGCTGTTTTGCAAATTCCGGATCGTTTTTCTTCTCTGCTTTGTGATAACGGAGGTTCTCGAGGAGCAGGACTTCGCCAGCCTTCAGATCAGCGGCAGCCTTCTCAGCCTCAGCACCAACGCAGTCCGAAGCCCATTTTACCTCTTTGCCGAGGAGCTCGGACAGATGAGCAACGAGGTGCTTCGTGGAGAACTGCGGCTCACGAGCCTCGCTCGGACGGCCGATATGGCAAGCCAGGATTACAGCTGCGCCATTGTCGAGCAGATAGTTGATGGTCGGCAGCGTGCGAACCATACGCGTATCGTTGGTGATGTTCTGGTTCTCATCGAACGGGACATTGTAATCAACGCGGACAAATACTTTTTTGCCTTTGACGTCAATATCTTTGATGGTTTTCTTATCCATGTTGAAACCTCCAAAATAATCTTTACATGATAAAAAAATTGAGGTCCGGCCCAAGTTTTAGGCCGGACCTCAAAAGATCTTCGTTTTGTTCAGTTACGAATCAAACAATTAGCCGAGCTCAGCGAAGTATTTGATCGTGCGAACCATCTGGCTCGTGTAGCTGTTCTCGTTGTCGTACCAGGAAACAACCTGAACCTGCGTGCCACCCTCAACCGGGTTAACCATCGTCTGAGTAGCATCGAACAGGGAACCGAAACGCATGCCAACGATATCGCTGGATACGATCTCATCCGTGTTGTAACCGAAGGACTCCGTAGCCTGAGCCTTCATAGCTTCGTTAACCTGCTCAACGGAAACGCTGCCTTTGACAACTGCGTTGAGGATCGTCGTGGAACCCGTCGGGGTCGGAACGCGCTGTGCAGCACCGATCAGTTTGCCTTTGAGTTCCGGAATTACGAGGCCGATAGCTTTAGCAGCGCCCGTGGAGTTCGGAACGATGTTGCAAGCTGCTGCACGGCTGCGACGGAGGTCGCCTTTACGCTGCGGGCCATCGAGAGTCATCTGGTCGCCCGTGTAAGCGTGAATCGTGCACATGATACCGCTCTGGATTGGAGCGAGGTCGTTCAGTGCTTTAGCCATCGG
Organism: Selenomonas sp. ND2010; assembly: GCF_000702005.1. Classification (GTDB taxonomy): domain Bacteria; phylum Bacillota; class Negativicutes; order Selenomonadales; family Selenomonadaceae; genus Selenomonas_A. The sequence continues at coordinate 49,017 of NZ_KL370848.1, forward strand.
AGCAAGGCAGTTCGTCGTGCAGGATGCAGCGGAGATAACCTTGTCTTCCTTCGTCAGCGTCGTGTGGTTAACGTTGTATACGATCGTCGGGAGGTCGTTACCAGCCGGAGCGGAGATAACAACTTTCTTAGCGCCTGCAGCCAGATGTGCAGAAGCTTTCTCTTTGGAAGTGTAGAAACCAGTGCACTCGAGAACAACGTCAACATCATGTTTAGCCCAAGGAATGTCTTTTGCATCCTTCTCAGCATAGATCATGATCTCTTTGCCGTTGACTTTGATGCTGTTTTCGCCAGCTTCAACCGTATCAGCATATTTGTACTTACCCTGCGTGGAATCGTACTTGAGCAGGTGTGCGAGCATTTTCGGGCTCGTGAGGTCGTTGATTGCAACAACTTCATAACCCTCAGCGTCGAACATCTGACGGAATGCGAGACGGCCGATACGGCCAAAACCATTGATAGCTACTTTTACTGCCATTTGAAAAATACCCCCTAAATTCTTTAGAAGTTCAGTTCTTACAGGTCTAATAATACAATAAGCAAAGAGGAAATGTCAATGTTTTTATCATAAATTTGACCAATTATTATATGAATCGGTTTCATTGTTTTCTGACTTTTCTGTATGAATAAGTAACAATACTCTTTCGCTTTCGCAAACGTGCTAAACGCAGATAAACAATAGGAACACCTGCCAAAAACAGCAAAAAGTGACAAGCAATTATACTTGTCACTTTCATTTGCATATATAAATATCATTTATGATTATTTATCGTTATTATCATCCATCTTTTCAAGTGCCAACAAGGCCTGCACATAAATGGCACATTCCAGACGCTTTTTCTGAATTTCACAACCGACTTCATACGGCTTGCGAATATCGCCATGGAAGAGATCGGCATTGGCATGGCAGCCACCGGAGCAGAAGAAGCGCGACCAGCAGTCGCCACACTTTTCTTTGTTGAGTACGTGGCTTTCACGGAAATACTGGCTCGTTTCCTTATCCGTAATTCCCGTATCTACCGTACCGATTTTGTATTTCTCACGACCAACAAACTGATGGCACGGATAGAGGTCGCCATTTTCAGCGACTGCCACATATTCATGACCAGCACCGCAGCCCGAAAGGCGCTTGGCCACACACGGACCATTGGAAAGATCCATATTGAAATGGAAGAAGAAGAATCCCTTGCCCTCGCGATGACGCTTCATATAAGCTTCCGTCAAGCGATCGTACTCTTCGCGGATGCGCGGCAAATCCTCTTCAGTAAAGCCAAGCGGATTATCCTTCAGGACTACCGGCTCCATGGACAGGATGTCAAAGCCCTCATCATTCATCGACAGGACATCCTTCGTGAAATCCATATTATTCTTGGTATAGGTACCACGCAGGTAAGTATAAACGCCACGGTAATCATAGTCCCCGCCCTTGCGGCTGGCCAGGCACTTCTTGAAGTTGGCAATTGCGCGGTCATAGCTGCCCTGGCCGCCAGCCAACGGACGCATGGCGTCGTGAACTTCCTTGCGGCCATCAAGCGAGAGCACGAGCGCAAAGTCATTGTCGTTGAGCCATTTGATGTTCTCGTCATTCAGCAGGATGCCGTTTGTCGTCATCGTAAGCTTGAACTTCTTGCCCGTTTCTTTTTCGCGCTGACGTGCGTACTCTGTCACAGCCTTGACCGTCTTCATATTCATGAGCGGTTCACCACCGAAGAAATCCATCTCGAGGTGCTTGCGCGGGCCGCTGGCCTTGATGAGATAATCGACCGCTTTCTTGCCGACTTCCGGCGTCATGATCGCACGTTCCTGACCGTAGCTGCCGCCGTCACCAAAGCAATATTTGCAGCGCAGGTTGCAATCCTGAGCAATCATCAAGCAAATGGATTTTACCAGCCCCGTCTGTTTAAACGTCGGAGGAACGTTGATATCCGGTGCGAAAAGTTCGCCGGCCGCCATTAGTTCATGAAGTTCTTCCAACGCTTCCTTGAGATCCTTTAAGGGATACTTCCCCTCCAGCGCCTGAAGTACCGCATCATCGTTCGTTCCGTCAAACGTATCCATCATCTCATAAATCATCTTGTCGATGACATGAACAGCACCACTGTTGATATCCAACAGGATATAGGTACCATTCTGCTCAAATTTATGGATTCTTGCTTTCATTTGTCTCTTGTTCTCCTTAATTATTTGTTGCTATATAAAAACAGAAATCATTCATAAATAAAAAGCCTTCCCCAAAAAGGGAAGGCTTCAATGCGATACTTATTTCTCGCAAACCTGGTTGCCGACCGTGCAGGAAGTCTTGCATGCGGACTGGCAGGAAGCCTGGCACTCGCCGCAGCCGCCCGTCTTGAGCGTAGCCTGCATCGATGGCTTGTTGACCGTCTTGATGTGTTTCATCATTAGCCCTCCTATCAAAAATAGAATCTCAGTCTATTATATCGCCTTTTCCGCAGCAGTACAAGGAATTATTTCTGACAACTTTCCCGCAAACGGCCACAGAACGTGACCACCGAAAGCTCTAACGCATCGGCAAAGTCCAACGCCAAATCAAAATGCGCACCAATCGCATCAGCCGTATGTGCATCCGACCCCAAAGTGATTTCCCGTCCCCCTAGTTCCCGGTACCGCCGATAAATCGGGACGAGTTCTTTAAGCGCACGGGCACTGCCGAGCCGGCGGGTATTCAGCTCCAGCACCGTATCGGTTTCCACCACTGCCCGCAGGACATCATCGACATCCTCCGTGAAATTCCCATACTCCAGCTCGGGATTATCATAAGGGGCATAACGGGCAATATAATCAATATGCGCCAGGACATCAATAAACGTATGACGACGTACATTATCCGCCATAGCCGCAAAATATCTATGATAAAAATCCTCTTTGGACAAATCGCCATAGCTTTCCTTATAATAGATATCTTTGCCATCCACCATGTGAATTGCCCCAACGACAAAATCAAAGGGCAGCCATTCCGTAAATTCACGGCTGCGGTCACAGGTCGACGCCTGCATCCCCACTTCCACGCCCAAACGAAGCTTGTTGCCACGAAACCGTTCGTAAGCGTTCCAATAATCGTCGGGATTGAAGGTAAAATCTATCTCTCCAGGATAATCAAGGTCCAGATGCTCCGTGAACACCAGCCCTAGTCCCAATCGCTCTGCCGCCGCCAGTGCATCGGCAGCCTTCATTTCCGAATCTCCCGAGAATTCGGTATGGCTATGACTGTCAAAAATCATTGTTAGCCTTCTTTCTGCTCGGCTTTATAAGCCTCCTGCAGTGCAATCGCCAGCTGATCCGGGCACGAGGTCGACTTGCCGTTGCACGTATTCCCCGTAAAGCGCTCAATGACGAAATCCATATCCATCCCCTCTACGAGTTTGGAAATCCCCTTGAGATTGCCATTGCAGCCTCCCTCAAACGCCACCTTTTTGATGACCTTACCCTCAAGTTCCACCGTAATCTTTCTCGCACAAGTGCCATTGGTCTTATATTCGTAAATGCTCATTGCTTTCGCTCGCTTTCCTTATACTTCTTGATTCTTTATCCTATCTTACTGAATTTTCCTCAGATTAGCAATTACTTACTCCTTATTTTTTTTATAAATTACGGATATTTCATTGGTAAATATGTCCCATATCGGCTATAATTACAAATAGATTATTAACTCATTAGAAGAGGTTCATTATGAGCACAACCAAATGCCAGATACCCACAGCCTTCGGAGAAGAAGTATTCTCGGCACTAGAAAATTTCGACCGCCGAATTTACTTTCGTTGGGACTTACGAACTGATAAGCTGGAATTAAAGCAACCGGTTGCCAATCACTCTTACGACATTGGAACCGGTCTCTTAGATGCCTCTACTAAGCTTTGGCACTCCGGCCTTATCCACCCCGATGACCTTCACATTTTCCGCTATTTCCTACATAAAATATACCACAGCAGTTCGCGCTATTTGGGCCGCACCTGCAACCAGGCCTGCAAAATCCGGATTCGCAGTCATAAGAAAACAGACTACCTCTGGTCCGAAATCCATATCATTACCTATTTCGATGACCATCAGCCGGTGATTGCCTTCGGCAACCTCCGCAATATCCAGGCGCAAAAACTCTGGCAGCAGCGCATCGAGCAGGAAGCCTCCTTTGATAAACTCACAGGCCTGCTCAATAAAGAGACCTCCCGCCATCGCATTTCTGAGTATCTAGACTCCCTCGCCAACGAAGCTGAGCAGGCTGGTCTACTGCTAATCGATGCCGATGGCTTTAAGGGCATCAACGACAGCTTTGGTCATCTATTCGGCGATGCGGTACTTGCCGACATGGGCAGTGCCATCAGTCACAATTTCCGGCAATCGGACATAAAAGGACGTATCGGCGGGGACGAATTCGTCGTGCTTTTCCGCAACCTGAACGATCTGCAAATTCTCCGCAACCGCTGCAAAATGCTCATCCAGAAATTACAGCGCCAATACCAAAACGGAACACAAACCCTGCCCTTTTCCATCAGTGTCGGTGTCTCGCTTTATCCGGAACACGGCACCGACTACGCGGAATTGTTCAAGCATGCTGACCGGGCACTCTACGAAGCCAAAAGCAAAGGCAAAAATCAGTACGTCATCTATCACAACAGCCTTTTCAATCAGGCTGCCACAGCCCAATCCCGCATACCCAATGATTTTGCCGACCTTCAGCAAAAAGCCTTCAAAGACAATATGATTGAATTCATCTTCAAGCTGCTCTACGAAACGAACAGCCCGGATGCAACAATTTCCTTGTCTCTTTCCATGTTCGGCAAACGCTTCAATCTCGATCGAGTCGCTCTTGATCTATTCGATCCGAATGTCAACCAATACACCACGGCCTATGAATGGCTTGGTCCCAATGGTGTTTCCCTAAAGTCCGCGGAACATAACACGGTCCGCTTCTCACAAATTGCTAAGCGCAACGATTTGATTCTCAATCGTTACAAGGCAACCTCCTACGGCGTCATGTCCATCTGTGAGGATACCACCAAAGCCGATAGCAGCTATCAGTCCGCATTATCCGCCCTTCATCTCGGCGCTTTTGCTCACTGCATGATAACGCATGGCTCCGACACCTTGGGCTGCATCGGTTTCGAAAGCCGTCTGCCTCGTTCCTTCGATGACGAATGTATCCATGCGTTGAGCATCTTTGCCGTCATCCTCGGCAACATTCTTTTGACCTCTTATTCTGATGATAAACTGCGTCAGCAAAACAGCCATCTCCGCGATCTGCTGGATCACATGCAGGAAATGGTCTATGTCGTGGATAAGATAACCCTGATGCCGCTATACTTCAATCAGGCAATACGGCAAACGCTATCGGAAACCTCTGCCGGACATCCCTGCTACGAACTATTCCACCAGCGCATGACCCCTTGTCCAGATTGTCCCGTACAGAAGCTTTCCGGCGAGGGCAGTGAATACATCGCCTGCGAGCTTAGCAACTGGGACAAGGAACGCCCCACTACCACCCGAGCTTGCAATCTTCATTGGAACCAAAACGAAAACGAGCCACCACTAGCGCTAGTTATTCAGGAACCCTTCTGAATAAGCAGTCCGCCAAAATCCGCGGACTGCTTTTTTTGTTGCATAGTGCTATACTTATCCTTATGGCATAGCGAATTCAATAAAAGTGAGGCTTCCTTTATGATATCCAACATTCCACTATGGAAAAAAAATCTGCTGATTTGCTGCATCGCATCGTTTATCGTCTCCATCGGCATGAGCCAGATGGCACCAATCCTGCCACTCTATATCGCCGAATTAGGCGTCGATAATCCCGCCGATGTCGCGCGCTGGGCCGGCATTATCTTTGGCTGCAACTTCATAAGTCTGGCTATCTTTTCGCCAATATGGGGCAGGCTTTCGGATCGTTTTGGCCGCAAGCCGATGATTCTGCGCGCCTCAGGCTGGCTCGGCCTCATCATGATTGGCATGGGCTTTGCGCAAAGCGTCTGGCACCTCGTCATCCTGCGCCTGCTGCAGGGCTGTCTCAGCGGATTTCAAGCAGCCGTGATTCCACTTTTAGCACAGGAAACGCCGAAAGAACATTCTGGCTGGGCCATGGGCATGTTCTTCACCGCACAGGTATCCGGCGGTCTCATGGGCCCAGTATTTGGCGGTTGGCTCAGTGAAACCATCGGCTTTCGCAATTCCTTTCTTTTTATCGGCACTTGCTGTCTACTCGGCTTCCTCGCACTGACACAGGTGCACGAAACGCAAAAGGCCGTCCGCACCACCTGTGCCGACAGCCCTTGTCCGTCCCTTTTCCACTTGCCCCAGCGCAAAGTAATCCTTGGCGTTTTCCTAACCACGGTACTCCTCCACTTCTCACTGACCTGCGTCGCGCCGCTCCTGACTGTCTATGTCCAGGAAATTGCCGGCAATATCGACCACCTCGCCATCATATCCGGCGCCGTCTTCTCTGCCGCCGGTTTTGCCAGCATGCTATTTGCCTCACGGCTTGGCAAACTCGCTGACCGCATCGGCTCGGAACGCATCCTGTTCTCCTGCCTGCTGCTCTCCGGTCTTGTCTCCATCCCACAAGGATTTGTCACGGCCCCCTGGCAGCTCGGCGTCCTGCGCTTCTTCCACGGCATCGCCATCGCCGGCCTCATGCCCTCAACCAACAATCTCATCCGGCAGCTCGCACCACCAGCTCTCATGGGCCGCATCTTCGGCTTCAACCAGTCCGCCCAATTCATCGGCATGTTCAGCGGCGCCTTCTTTGGTGGCCAGCTCGCCGCTCTCATCGGCATCCGCAACCTATTCCTGCTCGTCGCCGCCCTGCTGATAACCAATGCCATCTGGTGCAAAGTAACGATAAAGGCGTAATTACGGTCTACCTTTCCCCTAACCTAATCCTGCTTGCGCATTATTTCATGAAGATACTGCACTACCCCGACCCAATTATTCGGGTGAATCATATCGATTTGTTGCGGATCATGACGATGGGCCAGGTAATATTCAAGCAGACGCGGATAACCGCTCAAGGCAGATTCTTTTACGTAGAGCAGGATATTCTGCTTATATTCTGTTTTTATCTCTGCCTCCCCCCAGATTTGCGGACGAATACAGTCAAGACACACGTAGCCTTCGGTTACGAATAAATTCGCCCAATAAGACTGCCACTGCTCATTGATATGATTGGTTCCGCCCTGCAGGGGCACTGCCGCTGAGAAAAACACCATATCCGAAAGCATGGTCAAATCATGGATAAAACCCGGGGCACGCTCGGCCGAAAGATGCTCAGCCACCTCTAAGCTAACCGCTAAATCGAACCGTTCGTCGCCACTCGCTATCGATTCATGTTCCAGGTCCGCCTCGACAAATTCTTTCGCATCGATATAGAGCATATCCTTTTGGACATAGCTGCCATCGACACCGACAACCGCTGCTCCCTGCTGCTTGAAAACCGCCAGCCAGGTGCCTAGCCCGCACCCCACATCGACTACCGTTTTAGGTTTCGGTACATAGTGGAACAGCTTCGGTATCGTGAGCTCCGCCGAACGGTACGACCCATCTTTTTGCGCCCGATAGAAATTTTCATCATAAGGAGTTTTATCTGTCATATTCGCCATCCTCTCAGGACTCCCGCAGGATTTTGGCATCCTGACTGCCGTCACGGTAAAGCAGGATATTGCCATTCAAGAAGTGCACGCCTTCCATGACACCACATGCTTCCAGATTCTTTTTGACCCTTTCGTATTCTTCCTGCTTGATAAAGAAGATAATGACCTCGTTTGGTTCCAAACGCAGGCCTTTTTTATTGAAATCCTTGAGCGTATAGAACTTCTCGTTTTCCTTGAGCATCAACATTCTGGTAAGCGTGTCCTTCTCAGTCTCCTCGCCAATGATGATGCGATGCATCCCCGCAATGAAGTTGGCATAAGTGAGCATCAAGGAACGGTTCGTCTGATGGATATTGCGCGCAAGATTGCCGAGGAAATCCGCATTGCACCACGGCGTCTTGGTAAAATACGTGAGGAATAACCGATGGTAGTTGTTGACCGCATCGATAGCATAGCACTTACCGGCATAATGGTAGATGCAAGCTCCTACGTTTTCTCGTTTCTGGGAAAGTTCCCAGCTCACAAGCGTGTTATATTTTTCCGGTAATAAACGGCAATCTTTATTAAAAAAATGGTTGAGCACGTCCTGGTCCAGATAATCGATCAACTCATTCTCCTTGAGGAATTCGGCACCACGCTCCAGCAGCTGTTCCTGCTGACGATATTTCTCCATATCCAGTAGCAGAACCCCTGCATTGAAATAGCACTCCTCCTTGCAAAGCCCCTTTTGAACCATCAAACTGTAGTGCCCTTCCTGTATGACCGTATCGGGTACCGCTGCCAGACCGTTTTCCCCGGTATCCTCGTTCCAAAGCTCAGCGATATCCATATTCACGATAATATCGCCATCGAGATAGATGAGCCGCTCCACCTTCGGCAGTACCTCTCCCATCACCAACCGATACCAAGTGGCCTGACTGACACCTTTTTTAAGATTTGGCTTCATCCAGGCATTCTTTTCCTCGAACGCTTCAAACCGTTTCTTGAACAGTTTCTCAAAATCGTAAAAGACAATCTGCTGACCATAACTGCGCACGAGCTGCATCAATAGTCGACGGTTGTCGGTGGATAGCGTATAGTCATGGAGAAAATGCACCGTCACCCATTCCTTGGTATTCTCAAAGATTGAGCACAGCGAAGCTCCCACATATTTGGTATAATTGCCCTTCTTATCCGAAACGGCATAGCAGACATGTATCATCGTCATCCCCCTCACATCACCATGAAAATACGATATTCATCCAACAGACGCGATGGATGCGGGATGACGATGGATTTGCCATCGATATAGTCCTCCCATTCCTTCCAGCCTGCTTCCTCTAATTTCTCTTTCCATTCGGGGAAATTGTTCAAAAAGAAGACATAGACATGCGTGCCCAAATCATAAGGAAGGTTAAGCGCGGTCCCGCCTTCGCTCATCACCACATAAGGCTCATCGTCTGCCAGCATAAACATCTCCCGCAGCTTGGCCTCATCTTGAGCCAGCCCGACAAAAACACGCTTGCGACGCGCCCAAGCCGCCGAAGCCTTGCGATTGCGCTCCACGCATTTTTCCAGTTCCCCGGCAAGGATATTGCGCGTAACCGCATAACTTTTGCAAAGGAATTCCGCATCGCACCAAGGCGTTTTGACAAAAGCCTCGTAGAATATCCGATCGCGCGGCTCTTCAAAGTTATAGCGCAGGGTCCGGCCCATATAGTGATAGATACCCTCCACCGTCTCCGGGCTGCCCCAATCCCTGTCCCAAGACTGCAGGATATTGTAGTTCCAAGGCAGATGCAGAAAATCACGGGCAAAGAAATAGTTCAGGATGTCCTGATCGAAGAAGCGGCATTCCTCCTCATGCTGAACGATAAAGCGCAGGCCTGGGAGCAGGATTTCGCCCATATCGCGCATCTTCTCCAAGTCCATCAGAAGCACGCCCGAGTTAAAGCAGGTATCAAAATCCGTCCAGCTGTTCTTGAACAGGTAGAGTTTCTCATCGATTGACCGGTCAATCTGCTTCTGATAATGCTCCATCAAGGTACGCTCAGTCACTGCCCCGAGTGGATTACCATCAAGATATATCTCCCAAAATTTGCGAATGTCCATATTGACAATCGTATCGGCATCGAGGTAGATAAGCCGCTTTACATCGCGCGGCAGAACAATAGGCGCCAGCAGGCGATAAAGCGCCGCTGGCGTATAGTAATCCGTATCAACCGCCCGCCGGAATATCTCGCGCGCCTCGGAAAGCAGCTCCTTACATTCTTCCGCTACGTTGTAGAAAAATAACTGCTGACCATACGCGCGCGCCAACTTGATGAAGTTCGCACGATTCTTCTCGGTCAATGTATCATCATGCAAAAGGTGTATCGTCACCCAAGAATCCGTATGCTCGAACAGCGAGCAAATCGAGGCTCCAATATATTTGCTGTAGGTACCATTTTTATCTGTCATCGCATAGGCAACATGCACCATCCGCGCATCCTCGCCGATTCGTTTCTGATTCATTTGATTCACATCCTTTTCTATTGTTCCAGCTAGTGCCAATGCTGCCTTTTGAGGAGAATCATCCCTCACCGCATTTTTGGGGGATGTGCCCCCCTTCCACCGCTTCGCGGTCCCCCTCCCCCGCAAGCGGGGGAGGCTTAGTGCCACCTCGCACTCGCCTGCCCCGTTTACGGGGCAGGTGGCGGCCGCAGGCCGACGGAAGGGGGACTCCACTCCCTCGATTCCCTGCACCTATCGCCGTGCCACCTCGCACCTGCCTGCCCCGTTTACGGGGAAGGTGGCGGCCGCAGGCCGACGGAAGAGGGGACTCCACTCCCTCAATTCCCTGCACCTATCGCCGTGCCACCTCGCACTCGCCTGCCCCGTTTACGGGGAAGGTGGCGGCCATAGGCCGACGGAAGGGGGACTCCACTCTCTCGATTCCCTGCGCCTACCGTCGTTCCAGCCTCGCACTCGCCTGCCCCGCGTGCGGGGAAGGCGGCGGCCGTAGGCCGGCGGAAGGGGGATTTTTACTTCTCTTTTCCACTTCCTGTTTGATTTTCACACAGACACCCTCAAAGTTCTGCTTTACCTCCCGATTCGTAAAGCGGAGTACTGCAATCCCCTTTTCTTCCAGATATTCCGTTCTCTGCCGATCATACGCAAGTCCTTCGGGTTCGTAATGCTGAGCACCATCCAACTCTATGGCCAAATGACTGGCAACACAGTAAAAATCGACAATATACAAGCCTACAACTTGCTGTCGGCGAAAACGTGGATGGAATCTGCTTAGAAAATCGTACCATAGGTGACGTTCTTCCGGTGTTTGATTTCGGCGCAATATTTTTGCATTATTTGCGATTCGCTTATCATAAGTTCGCATGGTTAGCGCTCCTCAATAGCAGCCCCCTTCCACCGCTTCGCTAGCCCCCCTTCCACCGCTTCGCGGTCCCCCTCCCCCGCAAGCGGGGGAGGCTTAGTGCCACCTCGCACTCGCCTGCCCCGCGTGCGGGGAAGGTGGCGGCCGCAGGCCGACAGAAGGGGACTCCACTCTCTCGATTCCCTGCACCTACCGCCGTGCCACCTCGCACCCGCCTGCCCCGTTTACGGGGAAGGTGGCGGCCGTAGGCCGGCGGAAGGGGGACTCCACTCTCTCGATTCCCTGCACCTACCGCCGTGCCACCTCGCACCCGCCTGCCCCGTTTACGGGGAAGGTGGCGGCCGTAGGCCGGCGGAAGGGGGACTCCACTCTCTCGATTCCCTGCACCTATCGCCGTTCCAGCCTCGCACTCGCCTGCCCCGTTTACGGGGAAGGTGGCGGCCGTAGGCCGACGGAAGGGGGAGAGATCGTACTTATTTATATAATACGCTACAATAAAAAAAAAGCCTCCTTCGCCGGAGACTTTTCTTTCGTTGCTCTTTTCTTATTGTAACAGACTCAATACATTCGAACTAGACTGGTTCGCCTGAGCGAGCATGGCCTGTGCGGCTTGCATGAGGATGTTGTTCTTGGTGTATTCGGTCATTTCTTTCGCCATGTTGGCATCGCGCATGGTGGATTCGGATGCCTGGACATTCTCACTCGATATCACGAGATTCGAGGAGGTCATCTCGAGGCGAGCCTCAATCGAGCCAATATCCGTCTGCTGGTCGAGGGCCTTCTGGATGGCATTGTCGAGGACATTGACGGCGGCATTAGCCTGTTTCTGCGTACCAACGCCAAGCGTGATGCCGGTCGAGCTCTTGAGACCGAGCGCCTCGGAGCGCATATCGGTAAGACCGATGCGGATGGTCTGATTGGCTTTGGTGCCAACTTGCAGATTAATCGCGTTGTTGTTGGATTTATTGAACGCCCGCACCGACTCGGTGAAGTTATCGAGGACGGAATTGACGGACTTCTTGACCTGTCCCTTGGAATCCTTGACACTGAACGTAATGCCCGAGAGCTGGTACTGCAAACCTGCCGAACCCGAGGAAATCGTAATGGCATTCTCGCGGTTGGCCGTATAGACCGTATCGCCCGAAGCAGAAATACCAACGACATTGCCCGTATCTACCGATAGCTTGTAAGGAATCAACTCACCGACCGAATCGGCCAAGGTCGATGCCGCTGTACTAAGGGCTACGGTAAGCGTCGAACGTGCCGCTGTATAGGCAGAATCACGTACGGTAGCTGCCGAAGCAATCGAAGAATCACGTACCGTAGCCGCCGATGCCTGCGTCGAAGTATAATTAGATGCCGCAGTCGAATAAACGGACAACGATGATGTCCAATTTGTCAAATAACCATTTACCGTTGCATTTTGAGCTATCTGTGCCGGAGTCATACCTGCATTAAATGCAGATATATATGCAGAATTATATAATGATTCATTCAGAACCGCATTCGTAGAGGCAGAATTCATCGTACTTAGCGTATTTTGCACAACACCATTATAGGTAGCCGTTGCATTAGAAACAGCCGAGCCATAGGTGCTGCTAGCCACACCATACGAACTATTATACGTCGAATTTGCCGAAGCACGCGATGCATCATACTGTGCATAGGCCGCCCGCATCAACGGATTATTGCGGACATAGGGGTCACTAGCTTCGACCAAAGCACTATCAAGAGTCGTCGTCTCATTGATATCCACATCGAAGCTATAAGTTTCTCCTTGGATCACATAGGATATCGTCAAGGTATCTGTCGTCTGGATATTGAGGCTCTCACCATTGCGGTTTTGCAAATCGACGATTCGCGTTCCTCCCAAAGTATCCTTATGGAGGCTCTGATTCGTCATCGACGTCTTGGTTGCCGTGCCCTCGGCCATCTTCGAACCATCGACCAATGTCTTGCCATTATAGGTTACGTTGGCATTATCATCAATCTGATCGATGGACTGGTCGATTTCCTTCTGGATCGTCGCCCGATCCGCATCGGTATTGCTGTCGTTGGCCGCATTGATTGCCTTTTCCTTCATCGTGCGCAGAATATCTACCGTAGAGCTCACCGCGCCTTCCGCGACCTTCATCAGGCTCACGCCATTCTGCGTATTGGCATCCGCCTGATCCAGTGAACGCACCATAACCCGCATGCGTTCCGAGATTGCATAGCCCGAAGCATCATCAGCGGCCGAATTGATTTTCATGCCGCTCGATACTTTCTGCAAACTCTTCGCCAGCGCTGAGGCATTCTTATTGAGCGTCCCTAAGGTCTTCACCGCCGACATATTGTTCTTTACCACCATTGCCATAATTGACACATCCTCCCTGATGAGTAGTCCTAAACCACCTAATCGAGCACTCACCCCTTAGCCTTACTTCCTGTGCCTGCTAAGGGAAATATAACGTGAACAGAAAGGGCGCGGAATACCCTCGCCCTCATTAGACAACTATCTCTAATCTATATATCGTAACAAGCAGAGTTTTTCTTAATAGGCAGCGTAGAAGTTTATTTATATTTTACTACAAAACGCGACACAAGAAAAGATAGTACGATGCCCTGCCCCCGTTATCCCCGTTATTATCCTATTGCAACAGCTTCAGCACGCCGGAACTGTTCTGATTGGCCTGCGCGAGCATCGACTGCGAGGCTTGGGCCAGCACATTCGCCTTAGTATAGTCGGTCATTTCTTTGGCCATATTCGCGTCGCGGATGGTGGACTCGGAGGCAACCGTTCCCTCGCGCTGCGATACGATATTCTCCTCCGTCATCTTAAGCCGCATGTTCTGCGCACCAACCAAACAATTCGCCCCAATCAGATAATTCAGCGCCTTATCCAACAGCCCCTCTTCATCCTTGGTGATATGTTTGCCACTGCGAGTAGTTCCTGCCCAGTTGCCTAATAGTTCCTCACGGCTCTTGCTGGTCATCACGTTGAAATCCGTCCAGTCCTGCGAACCAGCCTCATAGCCAAAGAGATGGTCCAGCGTGGTCTGGGGAATCTTTAGATGGATATTCATGCTCGCACGGTCTGTATGGTGGATAATCAAATCCTTCGCATAAATCTTGCGCTCGCCAATCTCCACATTATCCCAAACACCATCGGCAATCTTGGCTCCGCCGACATTATAGGTATCGTCCCATTGGTATTCGTAGAGAAGATTGCCACTCCTGTCCTTTGCATAACGCAGATACTCATCCGTCAACCGCCGCTCGTCATAGATAATCAATTTATCATCATCAGCTACCAACCGCATAAAGTGATTCAAGTCCGGGTCACTCCCCGTAAGCTCCGGTGTTGCCTGCTCAACGATTGCCTGCACTAACGAGGACGCATCCGTTACATTCGAGACATTGATATAAATATGTTTGATATCCTCCCCAGTCGGGTCAGCCTCCGGCCGTGGGCCCTCCGGCAAATCATCGGTAATAAAATGAAAATTAAATACCTGATTGTCACAGCTGGCGCAATACGCACGAAAGCCCTTGTTGTTGAGGAAGTCCGGTATCGAAAGAGTTGGATTTTCCGTAAACCACTTGCCGTAATCTAGCGTGTAAGAACGAAGCTGGCCTTCCGCTAAAAACAACCTTCCATTGTTACCTCCAGCCCCCTCCCAAAGAGCTTTGAAGCTTATTCCAATAGTTTGACCACTACTATCCGTCGCCTTTTTGATTTGACTGGTATGATTATTTTTCGTTTTTTCTATAAATGTATCTGCAAAAGCCTCTCCAATTGATTTTCCATTTGCGACTGCAGTGCGCATGTCAGCTAAATCTATTACTGTCGAACCACTAATCTTATACAGACTACTCAATGGCTCTGAGGAACCAGAATCAATAAATTCATAATAATTATTATAAAGTTGTTTAATAGGATTCTCAAACTTTGACTCCTCTCTACTACTCCAAGTAAGAGGATACATAATTGCTTTACCTTTTAAGTCGCTGATTAAATCTTCTACATTGGTATATCCTGATACATCTACAGTAGCATAAGCATCATTTCGAGAAGACGTACCACTTAACGCTGTAGTTGATAAAAATTCATACGTCTTACCAACTATGCCGTCCGTTACTCGATAATCATTTCCTCCCTCACCTGCCTCATTAACAGTCAATTTCAATTGCCTATTACTCATATCCAACGAGAACGGTCCATACGAAACGGTACCTGAATAATCAACACCAACAGAAATTACGCCATTAGACGGTATAGACGGCGTCGGCGCACTATTTCCGGTGACAAACCTTAACATATATCTATCAGCCCATCTGTCAATAGTTATTCCAGTATTCGCTACTAGACCATTCAGGCTAAACGTCGCTTGCTTACCAAACTGATGTGCTAACGAATCAGGGTCATTATCATCAAGTCCTGATGGATTTTTGCCGCCAGTAAAATTACTTGGACTACTAAAAAGGCCCGTAGGAGATGCCGCCTCCACCGTAGCCAAATAGCCCGTAAAACTTTTCCCCTTTATCATCGCCAAAGGTGATGATAAATAATATGCACCATTTGAATCTATACCATATCCTATATTAGTGGAGTCCTTAGATTTAATTGCTGCCAATACATCTTGCACAGAGTTACAGCTGTTAAGATCAATCTCATATATAATACTTCCTGGCTGAACAATCCTATCATCAGTGATATAGCCCCCGTACTCATTGTTGCTACTAGGTGTTTTTGTTAGTACAAATGTATAACTGCCTATTTCTAAAGACGTTCCATCTAACGAATCGACCGTAGTATACGAACTATTCAAGGTGAACATATAATCCGTTCCGCCTGTAAACGGAATCGCCGGCGAGAATCCTACACTATCTAACGTTGTCTGTTCTATCTTCGACGGCTGGAATAAATCAAACGGCCCCGTAATGCCATTAAGCGTCGGATAGACGTTCGGAATCACGTTTATCATATTCATGGCGTCACTGCCCTCGAGCAAGGAGGAATTGCTTTTGAGCACCCAGCTGCGAACGGTTTCTTCGACGTGGTCGCCAACGAGCAGCCGGACGCCGTTGTAGTTTGTCTCCTGGGCAATGTCTTCGATTTGCTGATAGGCGTGATTGATTTCTTTCTGGATGGTCGCACGGTCGACATCCGTGTTCGTATCGTTATCCGCATCGATGACTTTCTGCTTGATGGTCTTCATCAGTTCTATCTGTGACTGGATCGCTCCCTCGGCGACATTCAAAAGAGCCTGGCCATTCTGAACGTTTTGTTCATCCTGGTCAAGCGCACGAATCCTCACCCGCATCCGCTCGGAAATCGAGTAACCCGACGCATCATCGCCGGCGCCGGTTATGCGTTCGCCTAAGGCGAGTTTTTTCAGCTGCTTGCCGCCCTTGCTGATGTTTTTATTCAATTCACCCAGCGTCATCATCGACGCACTGTTGTTGTTGATAATCATAGCGCCCATCCTTTGAAGCTATTTTTACAGACACCTCTATAATAATATCGAATAAATCAGCGAAAAAAATAAGTAGTAATATAAAAAAAGCCTTCCCCAGAGGGGAAGGCTATATGTTGTTATTATTTTTCAAGCGATGGCACCTTGGTCAGGATGGCGGCCATTACAGCTACCAGGCAGGCCAAGGCGGCGCCAAGGCCAAGCCAGCCATTGGCGGTGATGCCGTCAACTACATAACCAGCTACACAGCAGCCCGCTACCGTCATGACGTATGGCAGCTGTGTGTTGACGTGGTCAATGTGATGACACTGGGCACCGGCCGACGCGAGGATTGTCGTATCGGAAATCGGCGAAGCATGGTCGCCGCCGACAGCACCAGACAGGATAGCTGCTACACAGACGACGAGCATATTCGGGTCCATACCGACAACTGCTACCGCAATCGGGATAAGGATACCAAACGTTCCCCAGGACGTTCCCGTTGCAAAGGCCAGGCCCATAGCCACGAGGAAGAAAATCGGCGGCAGGAACATGATAAGCGATGCGTTGGCACTGACGATACCGCCAACGAAACCACCAAGGTTCAGATATTTATCACTGCAGATACCCGAAAGCGTCCAGGCAAGGCAGAGGATAAAGATAGCCGGCGTCATGGCCTTGAAGCCCCAGCCGAAACTGTCACAGAAGGCATTGAACGAAATGACTTTGCGCGGCAGATAGAGGAAGCCTGTAAAGATAAACGCGATAAAGGAACCAAGTACCAAAGACTTCGAAGAATCGCAGTTCGCAAAGGCATCGGCGATGCTCTTGCCCTCATGAATGCCGCCCGTGTAAAGCATGCCATAAACGCAGGCCGCAATCAGAACGAATAACGGCAGCAACAGATCGATGATTTTGCCATTGCCTTCCTCTTCATGCTTGATGCCTGTCGTATCCTGATATTCTTTGGGAACGACAAAGTTCTCATTGCTTTCGCGGACGCTCTTAGCCATCGTGCTGTAGTCACGGCCCGTCCAAATCAGGAAAACCATAAAGATAAGCGTCAGCCACGCGTAGAGATTGAACGGAATCGTCTGCAGGAACAGCGAGAAGCCATCGATCTCACTGCCCTCCGGCAGCGAGGAACCTACCGCAGCCGCCCAGCTCGATACCGGAGCGATGATGCAGATTGGTGCCGCCGTCGCATCGATGATATACGCGAGCTTCGTGCGCGCAATCTTGAATTTATCGGTGACCGGACGCATGACCGTACCGACCGTCAGACAGTTGAAATAATCATCGATGAAGATGACCAGTCCCAAGAGCGCCGTAACCAGCGAAGCACTACGCTTGCCATTGATTGCCTTGGCTGCCCATTCTCCATAGGCGCGGGTTGCACCACTGCGCGTGATAGCCGCCACGAGAATACCGAGGATGACCAGGAATACGAGAATGTTGACATTGCCGCCAACTTTATCCGACATGACGGCAAACATCGTCAGGATAGCTTCCAGGATGTTGCCGCCCGTAAAGAGCAGGGCTCCGGAAAAAATACCGATAATCAGCGACATATAAACTTCTTTCGTCCAGAGAGCCAGCGCAATCGTGATGACTGGTGGCAATACAGACCAGACGGATTCTGCCATGAACATAACCTACCTTCTGTTATACTTGTACATTACAACATTACAATATTACAAACTTTGTTTTTTCACGTGTACTATTGTATAACATTTTTTGCATAGTATCAATAAAAAATTAAGCATTTTTTGCAATCTTTGTGAATTCATCCGCGAGCTTCGCAAACTCCTCGAGCGAGAGCGTCTCACCGCGGCGTGTCATTTCAATGCCAGCGGCCTCCATCACATCGCGGACCTGCTCCTTCGGGAAACCGCCTCCCTTCAAGGCATTCGAAAGAGTTTTGCGGCGCTGGCCAAAGGCTGCCTTTACCACCCGGAAGAACATCTTCTCGTCCATGACGTCAACGGCTGGCGTTTCACGAACCTTGCAGGCGATGACGACGCTGTCGACTTCCGGCGCGGGGATAAAGGAACGCGGTGGAACGTCGAGGACAATTTCCGGTTCCGTATAATACTGGACGGCTACCGACAGGGCACCATAGGTACGGGACCCCGGCTTAGCAATCATGCGCTCAGCGACTTCCTTCTGTACCATCGTGACCATGCGCGTAATCGGCAGATGGCGCTCCAAAAGCGTCATGAGAATCGGCGTCGTGATATAGTACGGCAGGTTAGCCGCTACCTTGAACGGCCCCTCCCCCATGATTTCCGGAATGTTCACCTTGAGGATATCTCCCGGCACGATGGTGACGTTGTCATAGGCCTTGAGCGTCTCCGCCAGCACTGCTGGCAGTTTCTTATCCAGCTCGACCGCTGTAACCTCGGCACCAGCCTCGGCAAGGCCTTGGGTCAGCGTACCGATTCCCGGGCCGATTTCCAGTACACGTTCTCCCGGCTGAATCTCAGCTGCATCGACAATGCCCTGCACGATGCTCGCATCAATCAGGAAGTTCTGGCCGAGTTTCTTGCTCATGCGCAGGCCAAAAGCCTTCAGAATATGATTGGTTACGGAACGGCTGGCAATTTTCGGCTGCAAAATTTCTTCATCCTGGTGGTTCATACTTCCTCCTTATCAAGCTGCGCCACGGCGTCAGCAAATTCTTCTCTCGTTACTCCATAGTGATTGAGCCGTTTCAAAAAGGTCTTGGCATTAGCAAAACCAAGACCGAGGATTGCGCCCAAGCGGGCACGGCGCTGGCTGGCGCTTTTCGCGCCCGACAGGTCGTGCTTGATGAGGTCCGCGCCCGTGAAATTCTTCGTCGGCTCCCAGTCCAGCGTACGCACTTTTTCCAGCGCCTTGCGGATGGCATCGGGCTTGGCCTGTTCGATGCCGATATCATCGTTATCCGTAGCATCTTCTACCGGCACAAAGGCGTGCTTGGCATTCGGGAAACGGCGCGAAAGATACAGACGAATGCGCTCGCCAGCCGAATCCGGATCGGTCATGATGATGATGCCGCGTTTCTTGTAGGCTTGCTCGATATTCTTGAGAGCTTGTGGCTTTAGGTTAAAGCCCTCGGTGATGATGCAGTCGGCCTCGACTGCTTTGTCGATGGCCACCACATCCATTTTACCCTCGACAACTAATACTTCTTTTATCATAAAACTCCTCGTATCCTTCCGGTTTAAAGTACAGTCTTGACCGCCTCATAGACCTCGTCATGAATTGCCGCAATGCTGCGGGGCTCGCCGCCTTCACTGCAGATGACTTTTGACCAGTCATATTTGGCCGCCAGTTCCAGATAGGCCGCATGGCAGCGGTGCAGATAACTGGTATCCTTTTCGTGGATATCCTTCTCTGCCCCTGTTTCCTTGGCCCGGGCCGCAATGAGCTTGTCGGCAACATGGGGGGCCATATCGAGAAATACGACTTTGTCGGGGACAGGCAGACCGATTTTCACGAACTCGAAATCCCAAAGCCAGTCGAGGAACGCTTCGCGCTCCTTGGCATCGGTGAGCTTAACGGCCTGATGGACCATGTTGCTTGTCGTATAGCGGTCAGCCAGGATGATATCGCCATTGTCGTAGAATTCTTTCCACTTCATGCGGAACGACGCATAACGGTCAACGGCGAAAAAAGTCGAGGCCGCAAAAGCGTTGACATCCTCGGCATGGCCGCCAAAGTCCCCGCGCAGGTACATGCGCACCAGCATTGACGAGTCGGCCTCATAATCGGGGAACTCGATGCGATGGACGCGATAGCCATCCCGGACCAAATGGTCGTAAAGGGCCTTGGTCTGCGTGGCCTTGCCCGAGCCATCGCCGGCTTCTATAATGATGAGTTTTCCTTTGCTCACGATTCTTTCACTACCTTTAATGTCTCTAGATTGGTATCCTGCGGCCCCACTACTTTGAGCCCGAGCTGCTGCATGGCACGAATATAGGCAAGACTTGATGGGTCAATTCTATCCCCCGGCGCCAGTATCGGAATCCCCGGCGGATAGAACATCAACTGCTCTGCGGCGATGCGCCCTGCCGCCCTGTCAAAAGGAACCTGCTCATAGGCGGCAAAGAAGGCCTCCCGCGGCGTCATGCCAAGTTCTGGCACGGCAGGAAGCTTTGCCGGAACCGAGAATCTTTCCCCTGCGGAAAAACGCGCCGAAAGTTTTTTCAGAGCCTCCAGCAAAACAGCCGTCTCATGCTCCGTATCCGCATACGAAATAATAAATAGCAAATTATAGGCATCGGAAAGCTCGCATTGAATCTTGTACTCATGACGCAAGACTTCTTCGGCCTGTGGCCCGCTGATGCCCAGCTCCCGAAGGCTAACCGTAACTTTCGTGAGGTCAAGGCCCGACGCCCCTTCTGTCTGCAGATAATCAGCTCCAAAGGACCACAGCCCATCGATCCGATTGATATCCTGGCGGAGTTTTTCCGCGAGTTTCACCGCACGGCCAACTTTCTCGGCGCCATCTTCAGCCAGCTGCAGACGGGCGATGTCAAGTGACGCGAGCAATAACTGATTGGGACTTGTCGACTGCAAAAGGCTTGCTGCCTGACGGACACGCTCCGCGCGCACGCGCGGCCCCTTGACGAGCAGCATGGAAGTCTGCGTAAGGCTTCCGACAATCTTATGCGTACTTTGCGCCGCCATGTCAGCCCCGGCGTCGATGGCCTGCGGTGGCAATTTATCCGAAAACTTCAGATGCGGACCATGGGCTTCATCCACGAGCAGCAGCATGCCATGCGCGTGCAATTCGTCAGCAATGGCCGATAAATCCACGGTGACCCCATAATAGGTCGGATAGACCAGTGCCAATGCCTTAGCCTCGGGATGCTCGGCAATAGCCCTGCGAATATCGCTTAGGCGCAAGCCCATGGCAATGCCAAGCCGTTCGTCGATTTCCGGCTGGATAAAGACAGGCTTTGCCCCTACCAGAATGATGCCGCCAATCATCGAACGGTGTGCATTGCGCGGAACCAGCACGGTATCCCCAGGACGGAGCGCCGCCATCAGCATTGTATGGATGGCACCGCTCGTGCCGTTAATCATAAAATAGGCCGCATCGGCACCATAAAGCTCCGCGGCTAGTTCCTGCGCTTCGCGGATGCACATCGTCGGCTCATGGAGGTCGTCGAGTTCCTCCATCAGCGAGACTTCCTCGCGAAGTCCCTCCTCCGTAATGAGATTTTTGAGCAGTGGATGCGCGCCGAGCCCCTGTTTATGTCCCGGCGTATGAAAAGCGAGAGCGCCGTCTCGCGCGTAAGCCTGCATAGCCTCCGCAATCGGCGCTCTTAGCTGATTTGATTGGATTGAACGATCTTTTTTCATCACGATTTTTTACCCTTATCGGGAGTGTTGATTACCTTTACGTCTTCCTTCTTGGCACCAGGAAGCTTGTTGGGTACGCGCAGATGTATGCGGGTGCCCTTGCCAATAGTAGACAGCACATTGAGGTCCGCACCGATAATCTTGGCGCGCTCCTTCATGCCCATAATGCCAAACTGTCCGGCATGATCCGTACCATCTGCCAGGATTTCGCCCGCCGGAACATCGGGAATCTCGGGGTCAGCCTCCGCATCGAAGCCCTTGCCCTCATCCTCTACCAATACCGACAAGGCCTGCGGCTGGTATAACAGGCGAACCCGCGCCTTATCCGTTCCCGCGTGATGCGCGACATTGTTCAAAGCCTCCTGCACCACACGGAAAATGGCAATCTCTACGTGTTTCGGCAAATCATACGATTTGCCATCGACACTGAAATCCGTCGACAGAATGCCACGGGAAGCCAGCCGTCCCACCAGCTGATTGATTGCCGGGGCTAGTCCCAAGTCATCCAGCGCCATCGGACGCATGTCGAAGATAACCTGACGCACATTGCTCAAGCAGTCACGAATCTGCTGCCGCAGCTCCTGCAAGGTACGCTTAGCTTCTTCCGGGTCATAATCAATGAGTTTTTCCGCAATCGAGGTCTGGAAAATGAGGTTTGCCAAATCCTGCGCCGGGCCATCGTGAATCTCTCGCGAGACACGATAGCGTTCCTCTTCCTGCGCCTTGATGATGCGCGCCCCAACGAACTTATCCTTCTGGACCGCTTCGATTTTCCAGACTACCCCGCTGACCTGCGAGCTCAAATACGAAAGCACCGAGCCAATCGCCAGTGCCAGATGCTCTGCCTGAACCAGCATCACCTGCAAATGGCGCAGGCGAAGTTCCAGTTTGTCACGCTGCTGTCGCAGGGCCTGTTCCTTCTCCCTCTCGACACCGAGCTCAACCTGGACGTTCTTGACTGCTTCATAGCTGGCACGGATTTTCTCTTCGGAATAATCCTGGAAATTGCCGCTGACCATGACCAGATGCTGTTTTTCCCGCTGCTCTTTCTTCGCCAGCTCATCCACCCGGTCAATCGTCTGCCGCGCCTGCTCTTTTAATTCCTGCAGCTGCTTTTTACTATTTTCAACCTCTGTACGGGCTGTTTCGTATATTTCAAAAATCTGCGATTTACTATTTTCAATCGTGTCAATGGTATTCGTCAGGATGCTTTTCAGGGAACCTTCCTTGATACCACCATTGCCATCCATCAGGGATTCATTGTTGAGGGCTGCCATACTGTTCCTCCCTATTTTTACTTCTTATGCCGCTTGTTAAACCAGCGAATTACCAGCAACCCCAAAATCGCTCCTGCCAAAATCTGCAAGTCCGACATCCTGAATAAGGAATCCGCTCCGTTTTCCTGGACCTTTGTATAAATTGCACCAATTACCAGCAATACCACCAGTAAATTGGATATTGCTTTGCCATGTTGTTTCAAGAAAGAAATACTGCTCACCTCCGGGTATGCACACTTATCCCAACTTACTCTCCTTTAAATTTTACTATGAAAAATCGGGAAGTCAAGCGAGACTTGCTTTTATCCCCAAATACCTTTAAAATAAAAGAAGTGTCAAAACTTTGACCCATTTCTAACATACTGAAAGGTGATTCAATATGAGCATTTTTTCTCGTTTCTTGCCGACAAGGAAACCGGTAGAAATAAAGAACAACATCCCGAAAGAAAAAGCCAACATCCGCAAGACCTTCGGCATCTATTGCCATAGCCATCACAAAACTTCCGGCGATACGCTTTGCCCCAAATGCACAGCACTACTCGCCACGGTTATGACCAAGATGAACCGCTGCCCGTACGGTATCACCAAACCAATCTGCGATCGTTGTGACCGCACCGTCAACTGCTTTGGCTCCAAACAGGCCCAGGAATTCCTGCATGTCATGGGTTCCAGTCAGAAGCGCATGTTCCTGCGCCACCCCATCATGGCTTTCAAACACAAACTGGCCAGCATGGGCGTTGATTATGCCAAATATCAGCAGGCAAAAAAAATCGACGACAAGGTCAAAGCCAAAGAAGAAGCGTCCAAGAAACGCGCCAAAGACAGAAAAGCAAAAAAATAACCAGCTGAAATACAGCGCCCCGTTGACCTATTTGCCAACGGGGCGTTTTCTATCATTACGCAAAAAGTCCGAGGACTCTTCGCCGCGAGTCCTCGGACTTTTTATCGCTGATATTTATTTTACCAAATGCAAGGAAGGGCGTTCTTCCTTGTCTTTTTTTTCTTCCGAATCGGATTGCTTCGAGGCAAATTGGGGCTGCGGTTTATGACCGTGGTCGCAGATGTTTAATAGAATTCCCATCGCTATCATCGTGACCAGCAGGGAAGATCCGCCATAGCTGATAAAGGGCAGCGGTACACCGACGACGGCGAACATGCCGCCAACCATGGCCATATTCGCCAAAGCCTGTCCCAAGATGAGCAGCATGATGCCCGTAGCCAAAATCTGTCCGAATTCATCTTCTGCTCGATTCGCAATGCGGACACAAAAGAAAATCATCAAGGCGAACAACAGGAAAACCATCAAGGCACCGACATAGCCATGCTCCTGACAGAAGATCGCGAACGCAAAATCCGTATGGGCCTCAGGCAGATACTCGTATTTGCTGACGCCATCGCCAAGCCCCATGCCCCAAAAGCCACCGGAGCCGATAGTCGACAACGACTGAACGGTCTGATAACCGATTCCCTGCGCATCCGACCATGGGTCAAGCATGATCTTGATTCGGTTCAAGCGATAGGGCTGCAGGAAAATCAAACCTACAACACCGGCTAGGACAACAGCTCCCATGCGAACGATTTTCATAACGTTCATCCCGGCTACCACGGACATGATAAGCGGCACACCGCAAATAATCGCCGCCGTTCCCAAATCCGGTTCCAACTCCGTAAGACCGGCCATAATCGCGATAATACCATACTGCAGATTGACGACCGATATCTCTTTGCCCCGTTTTATCTGACTGGCCAAAACCGCCGCTGCCAGCATCAGGCTGAGCAATTTGGCAAACTCCGCCGGCTGGAAGGCGATAGCACCGACGCCCAGCCAACGCTTAGCACCATTGACGCTGTTTCCCACCACGAGAACGGCCGCTAGCGACACAAGCATCACCATCAGCAGCATCGGCATCCAGTTGCGCCAGCGCCGGTAATTGATGCGCCGGCAAACCAGAAAAGCAATCAACCCGATTCCGAGCCAAATCGTATGGCGAATCAAAAAGTGATACGGTGTCTCATAATCGATTGTCGACAGGACGAAACTAGAACTAAAAACGTTAATCGTCCCCAAGACCAAGAGAATAACCATGATGACGATGATCGGTTCTGCATCATTGCTCCACAGGGTCTTCCTTATCCGCATGATATTGCCCCCTTACGGAAAGATAACCTCACAGCGGTTAATCTTCTCACCAAAACCGCTGAACTTGCGTTCATACTCGGTCATGATGTTGTCGGGACGGTTCTCGGCATGAAGGTCAAACGAAACATCGCGGACCGGCAATTTTGCTTCCTCGAACTGCTCCAGGGAAAAATCAAAAAGCGGACGATTATCCGTCTTGAAATGAAGCTCACCCGGCTTCTTCAAAAGACGGCGGTATTTCTCCAAAAAGCCCACATGGGTCAGGCGGCGTTTCGCATGACGCTTCTTCGGCCATGGGTCACAGAAATTGATGTAGAACCGATCTACCTCATCTTCCGCAAAGATGTTTTCGATATTGTTAATATCAAAAACGAGCAGACGCACATTGGTAAGTTCCTTTTCCGCAATCTTCTTGGCAGCGGAATAGAGCACATCCTGCTGAGCTTCAATGCCAATATAGTTGATATCGGGGTTGCGCTCTGCCAGCTGGCTGATGAAATCGCCTTTTCCCGTTCCCAATTCAACATGAAGCGGTGCCTGACGGCCAAAAATCTCCGCCCATTTCCCCTTTTTCTCTTCACCAATCTCCTGATCGCGGCTGATGACAAATGCATCAAATTCGTGGATTGCCTCATCCACCCAGGGTTTTCTTCTTAAACGCACAATCTTGCTCCTTTATCCTCGTTATTTCTTCTCCAGGCCATATTTCTTGAGGTAACGATACAGCGTAACACGGCTGACATTCAAGAGGTTTGCCAAGCGGCTGACATTCCCACCGGCTGCCTGCCAAGCCTTGACGAACACCTCTTTATCTTCTTTCCATTTGTTATCAGGTTTAACATCGCCCATCAGGCTGATGTTAGCCGGGCCGATTTCAGCTCCCGGCGTATTGAAGAACGCATACTCCAACACGCTTTGCAACTGCTTGATGTTGCCTGGCCAATCGTATTCTTCCAGAACTTTCTCCGTCTCCGGCAGAATGCGTTTCGACTCCATCTGATGCTGTTCAGCCAGCTCGCCGATAATATGACGGGCAAGCGCTGGGATATCTTCCCGACGACTTCTAAGGGCCGGTACGCGAACCACGCTGCGGCTCACAATGTCATAGAGCTCACGTGCAAAGAGCCCGCGCTCGGTAAGGCGTTTGAGATCGCTGTCGCACGCCGCGATGATGCGGACATCAATCGTGCGCTCGACGGATTCGCCCACACGGCAAGTCTTGCCTTCATCCAAGGCACGCGCCAGCTGCTGGGCAATGTTCTTCGGCATTTTCTCGATCTCGTCGAGGAACAGCGTACCACCCGAAGCCAGTTCCAGACGCCCCTGATGGCTAACCTCTGGATTCAGCATGACACCGAAAAGCTCCTGCTCGAGAAGTTCCGGCGTAGCATCGCCGCAGCGAAGCGTGATAAGCGGACCTGCGGCGCGCGAGCTTGCCTGATGGATACCATGCGCCATGCGCTGCTTGCCGGTACCAGCCTCGCCCTGAATCAATACATGATGGTGGTTCTTGGCAACGCGGGCCGCCTTATTGCGAACACTCTGGAACGTCGAACCGTCACCGACCATAGAGTTGAGGCTGTATTTTGCCGTGTAGCCAGCGGCATGTGCCACCAGGGTACGCAAATCTTCAATCGGCATGGAGACGACAACGACGCTCTGAACCGCCTGATCCTCATCCCGTTCCAACGGCACAACCGTCGTAATATCTTCATACGTCTTAGCCGGCGTAATCCAAGTGACTTCTTTATTGTAGGACGGCACCCCACGGAATCCCTTGTAGATTGGGGTGTGCTGATAGTTCATGATGACATCGTTGAGGTTGGACGTATGGCGGCCGGCCTCATTCTTCTTCGCACCGATGCCCTCAAGACGCGTATGACCGAGCTGGTTTGCATAAGCGACCTCACCACCTGGCATGACATGATAGACGGCAAACGGCGTTGCGTCGAGGATTGCCTCCTCGGCCTTGATGCGCATTGCCTCAGTCAGATGCTCCTCCAATGCGGTCTTCATCGTCAAGAGCAGCGAAATGACCGCATCCTGCGGCATAGCAATCTGCTCCATCGATACCAGCGTGATGATGTAATGGAACTCGCCATTTACCTTGACTGGCGCCGAGCAAGCGTCACCGAGCTGACACTCTTTGACCCACATCTCCGGTCCAAACATCCAGAACGGCGTCTGATGCTCGTAAGCAATGCAGATGGACGACGTACCGACTTCTTCTACACCGACGCGGGTTCCTTCGATTTCTCCCGGCGTCATTTGGTAAAACGGCAGCGAATAGCTCTTGAGCACCGTGCAGTCTGCATCGACGAGCAACAAACTCAGATTGTACTCCTGGAAAAATTCGCGAATCCCTTCGCTGAGTTTGCTCAAGTAATCAATCGCATCGCGGTGCTTGTTCTGCAGCTCCAAGAATTCCTCCTTGGACAGCTTGTGCTCCACTTCCATTTTCTCGCGATTGATGGCAAGACTCTGGCTCTTTTTCCAGGACTCCGCCACCCAAGGATGGACGTTCGGGTCGAGTATCCCCTCTTCCGTGAATTTCTGATAATAAGCTTCGAGTTTGCTTCTGCTGCGATGTTCTCTAATCATAGCTCAGCCTCCTGTTAATCCTCTATTTCCTTTTCCGGATCTCTTCCGGAATTTTCTCGTTTCGTAAATATCGTAACTTACATTTTACCAAGCATCCCGTTATCATGCAATTCCTTTTGTCCTATTTCCCAGCAAAATCTATAAATTTGACTCGCTAAAAAGAACAAACTTCAAATAACCGCCGATGTGGTTAAATCTTGATAAAGATACGGCGACGATACAAGTACTCTGCCAATCCCCACCAACAGCTGCACCAAAGAACCGTAAACAAAAAAATACTAAATGGAATTCCCCCGATTCCCTTGACCGTCATCCCCCACAGCCGTGGAAAAAGTGCCGCCTCCGGCGAAGGCAACATCCATAAAAGCGTAAGTGCTGCTCCCGTCAACATATAAATCAAAATAGGATTCATGCCAAAGACGCGGAACGGATGAAAGCAAAACGACGACAGTTTCGGCAGAAGCGAAAACAGGACATGCAACAAGAGCGCGAGCAACATAAAGGCACTGCTGGTAAAGAGTACATAAGGGGCTGTCCACAACGGCTTGCTTATGATGTCCACCTGATTCCAAATAACCCCTGCACCAGCCAATACGATGCCATAGCTTAACAATTGCAATAGCGCCTCCGGCGTGTTCTCCAACAGCAACCGTCCTGCAAGCATTCCCAGCAGCATCGAAGCCGTGCAGGCAATGGTCCCATAAAGCCCTTCCGGATCAAAGGATGCCCCCATGTAGCAATGGGCTGATCCCGGAATGACCTGATCGATAGCCGAACTGATATTGTCCGCTTGCGCAAAAGGCGCATCCGGCGAAAAGCAATGAAATCCCACGGATGATACCAACAGAAAAAAAAGTGCGGCCATAAGCAAATCGATTTTCGTATGCAAAACGCGTCCCAGCACAATGCCCACGGCATAAACCATCGCCAAGCGCTGCAACACCCCAAAGAGCCTTCCCTGGCCCCACAAATCCGACCAAAGCGACCCAACTGCCGTCCCCGGCAGAAGTAGATGCTGGAAAAGAATCGGCATGACGTTGTATAAAATGCCGAGCAGGAACAAAATCCCAGCCCGATGCATTACCTTGCCGAGCATCTCCGGCCACCATTCCCGCTCATGCTTTTGCAGCCAGATGGCAGCTGCCGCTCCCATCGCAAATACAAATCCTGGGAACGCCATATCGGCAAACGATATTCCCTGCCACGTCGTATGAAGCATCCAGGGATATGCCTGCTCAAAATCTGGCACGGCATCTACCATTATCATGCATACGATGGCCAATCCTCGAAATACATCGAGGGATTCCAACCGCTCTTTCTTTGCTTTGATCCGCATCAAAAATCCTCACTTTTTCAATTTCTTTTTGCCAACCTGGTAGAGTTTCTCCACAGAATCTGCTTCCGTGCAAAGCGTGATGCTGCACAACAGCTTTAACTCTACTGTCTTTTGCTGCACCACAAACGCGCCTCGAAACTGCTGCTGGATATCCGCCACCCGGTTCTCAAGTTCCCCAGGTTTCTCAAAGTAACTAAGCACCCCGAATACGCCACCTTTTATCCGCGCCACCGAGCACTCTTTTCCACAACTATTACGCAGCCGGTCCGCAATCAAACGCAAACATTCATCCACCGAAGCAGATTCCAGCGGCCTCATCAGACTCCTATAATCCTCCCATTCTACAAGAATAAGGCCAAATTTACGGCCGTGATACTGCATCTGTTCCTCATAATCAAAATACACTTCATAAAAGCCTTTTTCGTTCATGAGATCCGTTACCTTATCCTGCCGCACATCGCTCAGAATATTTACCATGCGTTGCTGCAGCCTGTCCGCATCCCGAAAATATCCCATCAATCCAACAATCCGGCCGCGATCATACAGCGGCCATTTGTTGCAAACAATCGAATGCGCAATCCCCTTGATGATGCAATTCCCCGGTGCATCACGAACCACCTGCCCCTTGGCAATAACATCAAGCTCATCGCTCTTATAGGGCTGATCGTCCACATGCCAGTGCATCTCCTCGTCATTTTTGCCGACGATATCCTCCAACGATTTTATCCCGTAATAATCGAGGAATGCCTGACTGACCCCCAGAAAGCGGCGATTTTCATCTTTCCAAAAATAACAATCCTGGGTCTGTCGCATAAGATTGCGCCAAAGCATCGCTTGCTGCTGCTGGTTACGCCGCGCCTGCGAAAAGGTCTCTTTCCCCTCAACATCGCGGTTTTCGCTCTGCATGATGGTTTCTACCAAGGACACATCTTCGAGGTTTGCCTGTTTTACGCACAACAATACAAGATTATCAGAATTATTGTCCATATGCAACCAAATATACTGCCGCCAGGAATAGGTTCCATCCTGATTTTTGGTTCGGAAGAAGCCTTCCACATAACCCACCTGACTCTCAGCAATGTGCTCATGCACGTCCATCTCGGTCACAAAATCCAAATACCGCTGCCGGTCATCCGGATGAAGCAGCTCTTCAACCATATACCGGCGATAATCTTTGAGACCATAGGCATTACCCTTCGCCTTGCTCCCATCCTGTTTGGAGACCAGCACCGGCTCGGCACAATCCCGTTCGAAATCAATCAGCACGATATCCTCAAACAGCGTACTGACCTCGCGCATCACGCGGTCTAGCCGCTTCTTTGCCACATTCTCACTATCGGACGATAGATTGATCAGGGTGACCCGGTACAAGCATTTATGCTCATACGCCGCTGAACACTCAAACTTCATCATCAAATACTGCCCGCGATTGGAATAGAACATCACGTCTTCTCTTTTATTCTTTCGCAGTTTATTGACAAATTCCCTAAGCCGCAAATGAAGCGAAGAAAATCTGGAATTTATCGTGCGCTCAAGCTGGGAAATTCCTTGAAGTTCCATTTCCTTGAGCTGTTCAAAAAACGCCCCATTGGCATATAACACCCGAAATACTTTCCCATCATCTTCAAAAATCGCCGTTGGCTGATCGGTAATCACATTGATGCGGCCAGCCTGATCGTAGTAGTGCTGCCAATCCAGCGAGGCAATCTTCAGTCCCTTGCTGATGATATTGTCGATGGATTCCTGGAACGGAAGTGGCTTGCCAAACAAATATCCCTGCACTTTCTCACAACCAATACTGCGCAAGAATTCAAACTGCTCCTCCGTCTCCACTCCTTCTGCCAAAGTTTGGATGCCAATTTTCTTGGCCATATCGACCGTCGAAGTAAGAATTGCCTGTGACCGGTCGTTGAAGGACGATAAAAACATCATATCGAGCTTTATCTCATCGAATTGATAGTCCTTCAAAACGTTAAGGGACGAATAACCACTGCCGAAGTCATCCATCCAGACCTGATAGCCGGCATCATGGAATTTCTGGATCTCTGTCTGCATGCAGAGCCCATTATCAAAGAGCATACTCTCCGTGATTTCGATATGGATCATATACCGTGGAATCCGATACTTATCCACGGCTTCTTCAATCTGCTGGAAAATATTGCAGAGCAAAAAATCCAGCCGCGACAAATTGAACGACACTGGCACGACTACCAGCTGCTTATCCATGCGCTCCCGCATCAACCGGCAGGTCTCACGAACAATATAGATATCCAGCTTATAGATCTGCCCGCTGTCCTCCAAGGCACTGATAAACTGACCAGGATTCAAAAAGCCATAGATCGGGTCTATCCAACGAGCCAACGCCTCCATACTGCAAAGCTCTTTCGACAGCGTGCGAACCACTGGCTGATAATAAAGCTTTATCCAATGGTATTCAAGTGCCACGTCGATATGGCTCGATACGTATTCGTAGATTTCCAGTTGCTTATGAATCTCCTTCGAATAATACTGTACCGAAGCGGTAATCTTATTCCTGATACTGTCGCATGCTATCTTAGCAAAATCAAGCGCAACAATCGGTTGAATCGACTGCTTGTCTTCCCACTCAAATACCCCGGCTTTCATTTCCAGCAGCATTTCATCGCTTATCGCTTTTATTGCTTCTCGGACCTTTTCCAGACGCTCTTGAATGCTATTTTCCTGTGTCAACACCCCAAAGTGGTCATTATTGAGGCGCGCCACATAGTCCTGCGGAAAAATATCCTGCAGGATTTTCCCCACTGCTTTGAGGCAGGCATCCCCAGCCTCAAGCCCATAGCGAATGTTATAGTGCTTGAAATTATGTATGTTTACGAAAATAAATGCCACCGGTCTCGCCACCGGTGAATTCATCATAGATTGCAGTAATTTCTGCGATGCCTCCAAAAAACGCCGCAGACTCATGAGCCCGGTCACCCGATCGACTTCGAACGTTTGCGACTTTATCTCGACATCCGCAATAAAGACATAATAAAGAAGCCCTTCTTCCGGATCATCCACCAAGCGGCCAAAATCCTCGACATAGGAAATGGCCCCTTTTTTCGTCGTAATGAAATAAGCCACATGATCGAACCGTTTATCATGCGTTTCTACCTGATACGCGATATCCTGTTCAACCGCCTCGAGTTCATTGCGATTTACCATACCGCGAAAACTACCGCCTACATATTGATAAAACTCCGAAAAAGTCTCACACTCAAAAAGCCTCAATACCTGCTCATTCGCATATAAGATTTCTTCTGACTCATCAGCTCTATAAATAAAGAAACCGCCTGGCAAAAAATCCGTTTTCGCCGCCAGTTTTTTTCCTACTGCTCCGATGTTCATCGTTATTCACCCTATCCTTTCAGGCGAGTTCCGGCATATTAGTATTTATAATCTTCGCGCAAAAAAATCGTATTCCTGCTATCTTTACGCCGAATCCGAAAATATGCTTCACGATTTGTATCGTTGCATCGTGTCATGGTATAATGATTTTGTTGATTTTAAAGCAAAGGAGCTTCCATTATGGCAAAGCAATATAAAAAATTACAGAAAAAAGTTTATCCTAAAGTCGAAGACCCACGCAAAAAAGAGCAAGAAAAAATCGGAAAAGACTATCTGCTGTTGGCTGTCATTTCCTTTACCCTGGTAGTTACCCTGTTCGGTTGGCAGACTTTCGATGCCCTGAACCGGGCGATGTATGTCCTGCTCACCTTCTCGCTTGCCATGACGTATATTTACCGCCATGCAAAGATTTCCGAGAACGCTCGTATTTACGTAAATCGAGCCAGCCTTTGCTCGATGGGTCTTGCCATCGGCATGTTCTGCCTTGCCCTCTGGCATGAGTTCAACAAATAAAATTCTATCAAAAAAGAGCTATCCATTCGGATAGCTCTTTTTGCTGTTTGGTTATTCCTGAAACTCGGTCTTCGTTGCCCGCAGGCGTGCCATAGCACGCTGCATAGCGAGCTGAGCCCGCTCCACATCGATATTCTTGGCTTCAGGTGCCCCCTGATGAAGAAGGGCCAGACGCTCTTTGGCGCGAGCCATAGCATCTTTGGCGCGATTGATGTCGATATCAATCGGCTGCTCGGCTGCCGTGGCGAGCACCGTAATCTTATCCGGCGTAACTTCCATAAAACCACCAGCCACTGCAATGAGCTGTTCATCGCGGTCAGCGCCAAGACGCACGCGCATGGCATGCGGTACCAGCCCTGTAACCAGCGGAGCATGTTTCGGCAGGATGCCGAGCTCGCCGCCCGTGGAACGGACGATGAGCATGCTGATGTCTGCGGAGTAAACAACTTTATCCGGAGAGACAATCTCTAGCTTGATAGTCGCCATAGATTATTCCTCCTCTTTAAGTTTCTTAGCTTTCTCCACAGCTTCGTCAATCGTACCTACCATGTAGAATGCATTCTCCGGCAGGTCGTCATATTTACCTTCAAGGATTTCCTTGAAACCGCGAACCGTCTCTTTGAGCGGTACGTATTTACCCGGGGAACCCGTGAACACCTCAGCAACGTGAAACGGCTGCGAGAGGAAACGCTGGATCTTACGCGCACGGGATACCGTGAGTTTATCCTCATCGGAAAGCTCTTCCATACCGAGGATGGCGATGATATCCTGCAGCTCTTTGTACTTCTGCAGAACGGCCTGAACGCCACGAGCAACTTCGTAATGTTCCTGACCCAGGACTTCCTGGTTGAGGATACGGCTCGTGGAATCGAGCGGGTCAACGGCCGGATAAATACCGAGCTCAGCAATCTGACGGGAAAGAACCGTCGTTGCATCAAGGTGCGTAAACGTACCTGCCGGAGCCGGGTCCGTAAGGTCATCGGCCGGGACATAGACAGCCTGAACCGACGTGATGGAACCCTGCTTCGTGGACGTGATACGCTCCTGCAGAGCACCGATATCCGTGGTCAGCGTCGGCTGGTAACCTACTGCCGACGGCATACGGCCGAGCAGTGCGGATACCTCCGAACCAGCCTGAATGAAACGGAAGATGTTGTCGACGAACAGCAGCACGTCCTGATGCTGGACATCACGGAAATACTCTGCCATCGTAAGGCCCGTCAGAGCAACGCGCATACGTGCTCCTGGCGGCTCATTCATCTGACCATAGACGAGCGCGGTCTTGTCGATAACCTTCGACTCCTTCATCTCGCCCCAAAGGTCATTACCCTCACGGGTACGCTCACCGACACCAGCGAATACCGAGTAACCGCCGTGCTCTTTTGCGATGTTGTGGATAAGCTCCATGATGAGGACCGTCTTGCCGACGCCTGCACCACCGAACAGACCGATTTTACCACCGCGGGCATACGGAGCGATGAGGTCAACGACCTTGATACC
This sequence comes from Selenomonas sp. ND2010, assembly GCF_000702005.1. Classification (GTDB taxonomy): domain Bacteria; phylum Bacillota; class Negativicutes; order Selenomonadales; family Selenomonadaceae; genus Selenomonas_A. Next base: position 83,486 of record NZ_KL370848.1, read on the forward strand.
CGTTTCGAGAACCTGCGTGCTGGTCTCCTGCTCATCGAATTTCGGAGCTGGACGATGAATCGGCCAAGCTTCCTTGTTGCCGACCGGAGTCGGGTCATGGTCAACCGTCTGACCAAGGACGTTGAAGATACGGCCGAGAACTTCGTTGCCGACCGGAACCGTGATCGGAGCACCGGTATCGACTGCTTCCATCCCACGGGTAAGACCATCGGTAGAGCTCATAGCGATGCAGCGGGTTACGCTGTCACCCAGATGCTGCATAACCTCAACGACGAGGTCGATGTCAACATCACCAGCTTTGCCTTTGATCGTGATTGCATTGAGAATTTCCGGCAGCTGCCCTGCGGGGAATTCAATATCTACGACAGGTCCGATAACCTGTACAACTTTACCTTTTGTTGCCAATGGTAAACCTCCTAACGATGCTCTTATTTCAGAGCTTCAGCGCCGCCAACGATTTCAGTAATCTCGTTGGTGATGCCTGCCTGACGTACCTTGTTGTAGTAGAGGTCCAGCTTGCTCATGAGTTCTTCCGCGTTATCCGTAGCGTTGCTCATTGCATTCATGCGGGAACTCAGCTCCGATGCAGCGGACTGCAGCAAAGCCGCGTAGACCGTCGTATACAGATACTGCGGAAGCAAGAAACCAAGTACCGTAGCCGCATCCGGCTCATAGATGTACTCGGCATGAACTCCCGTATTCTCCCCGGCCTCGGACTGGAACGGCAGCAACTGAACGGACTGCGGCTCACAGTTGATGGCGGAAATGAACTTCGTATAGACCATCTGCACTTCCCGGTACTGCCCGGATTTGAAGCGCTCCACGATATCATCTGCAATATTCCGGGCATTTTCAAAGGACGGGCGCTCGCTGATACCGATGTAGCTCTCAGCGATCTTATACCCACGGTTCTTGAAATGGGCTACGCCTTTGCGTCCTACCACGACGAGTTCCGTGTCGTCCTTCGATTCTACAATAGCTTCTGCTGCTTTGCAGGCATTGCCGGAATAAGCGCCAGCCAGTCCTTTATCGGCCGTGACCAACAAGATGAGCTTCTTGCCCTCTTTATGGGTCTCGAGAAGCGGATGGGAAAAATCAGCCCCGGCATTCGCGGCGATTTCCTTCACGACTTCCATAACCTTCTCGGCATACGGGCGATTGGCACTAGCTGCTTCCTTTGCATGACGCAAACGCGAAGTTGCAACCATGTTCATGGCACTCGTGATCTGCTTGGTACTCTTTACGCTTTTGATGCGCTGGCGGATATCCTGTAAACTAGCCAAAAAGAATCACCTCGCTGTCTTATGCCATTTTGTATGTGATGGTTTCCTTGAACTCCTCAATAGCCTTCGAAAGTTCAGCCTCAAGCGCATCATCGAGTTTCTTCTGCTCGATAATCTTGTTGCCGACTTCCGGATGCTGCGTGCGCATGAATTTCAGGAAATCATCCTGGAATTCTACCACCTTCTCCACAGGAATATCGGTCAGGAAGCCTTTGACAGCCGTATAGATGACCATGACCTGTTCCTGGACTAAGAGCGGGCTGTACTGAGCCTGTTTCAGCGTCTCTACCATACGAGCACCGCGGTCGAGCTGTGCTTTCGTAGCCTTGTCCAGATCGGATGCGAACTGCGAGAACGCAGCGAGCTCACGATACTGAGCAAGGTCAAGACGCATGGTACCAGCAACCTGTTTCATAGCCTTGATCTGAGCGGAACCACCGACACGGGATACCGACAGACCGACGCTGATAGCCGGACGGATACCGGAGTAGAACGAGTTCGTCTCGAGCATGATCTGACCATCGGTGATGGAAATGACGTTGGTCGGAATATAAGCCGAAACGTCACCAGCCTGCGTCTCGATGATTGGCAATGCCGTAATGGAACCGCCGCCGAGCTCATCGCTGAGTTTTGCCGCACGCTCCAGCAGGCGGGAATGTAAGTAGAATACATCGCCCGGATAAGCCTCACGCCCTGGCGGTCTTCTGAGCAGCAACGACATAGCGCGGTATGCAGCTGCATGCTTCGTAAGGTCATCATATACGCAGAGGCAGGCTTTGCCCTGATACATGAAGTGCTCAGCCATAGCGACGCCGGCATACGGAGCCAGATACTGCAGCGGAGCGCTGTCAGCCGCCGTAGCAGCAACGACAATCGTGTACTTCATGGCGCCAGCTTCTTCGAGCGTCTTGACGACACGAGCAACCGTCGATGCCTTCTGACCGATGGCAACATAAACGCAGATACAATCCTGATCCTTCTGGTTCAAAATCGTATCAACGGCGATAGCCGTTTTACCAATGCCGCGGTCACCAATGATGAGCTCGCGCTGGCCACGGCCGATTGGTACGAGGGCATCGATAGCCTTCAGACCAGTCTGCAGCGGTTCATGGACCGATTTACGGTCAGCGATGCCCGGTGCATGATACTCAACCGGACGCATGGTCTCCGCTTTGATTTCGCCTTTGCCATCGATTGGACGGCCGATAGCATCGACAACGCGGCCAATCATAGCTTCGCCTGCCGGTACCTGCATGATGCGGCCCGTGCGTTTTACCTGCGAGCCCTCTTTGATTTTCGTCTCACCGCCTAAGATAACGGCACCGACGTTGTCCTGCTCAAGGTTCAGGACCAAACCATAAATATCATTGCCGAAATCGAGCAGCTCGCCAGCCATTGCCTTCTCGAGGCCATGGATATGGGCAATACCGTCACCGATTTCGATAACCGTTCCAACATCATCGACGTTAAGATCTACATTGTAGTTCTTAATCTGGTCTTTGATGATGGCTGTTATTTCTTCCGGATTCATTTTCATAACTTCGCTGTCACCCCAGTTTCATCAATTGTTAGCCAGTAGTTCTTTTCTAAGCGATTCGAGACGTCCAGCGACACTGCCATCAATACGGCGGTCGCCAATCTTGACAACTACGCCGCCAATAATGTCCTTGTCCTCATGCAGGCGGAGTTCCACCTGTTTGCCGGTAATGCTCTCAAGCTTAGTCTTGATTGACGAAGCCTGTGCGTCATCCACCGGTGCTGCCGTCGTCACATCCGCAATCAGGATGCCTCTGGCTTCATTCGAAAGCTCACGATACGACTCCTCGATGGCCTCGAACAGCGCGATACGGCGCTTGTCGATAAGCAGCATCAAGAAATTGTACACGTTCGCGGAAAGCTCACCTTCAAAAAGCTTCTGAATCAGCTCTTTTTTAGCCTTTGTCTCGACCTGCGGATTGGAAAGGAACGCGATTGCTGCCGGAACGGTTGCAAGACCGCTGCGGACCTCAGCCAGTTCCCTGCCATACTCCACAAGCTTATCTTCCTCCTGGGCAATCTCGAAGATTGCCGTGGAATATTTACGTGCAAGCTGTAAGTTTAGCATGGCAGATCACCAATCTTATCTTTATCAAGCTTATCGACGAATTCCGTGATAAGCTGCTCATTCTCAGCTTTATCGATGTTTTTGGAGATGATTTTGCCAGCAGCAGCCATGGAAAGAGCCACGACCTCGCCCCGGAGCTGTGCCACAGCACGCTCGCGGTCACGCTGGATTTCAGCCTCAGCAGCCTTCTTCATCTGCTCAATTTCGCGTTTCGTCTCAGCACGAGCGGCCTCGCGTTCTTCGCTGGCGCGCTTTTCCGCGTTGCGGATAATATCCTCAGCTTTGACGTTGGCAGCAGCCAGCTTCTTTTTGTAATCAGCCAGCAGCTTATCAGCTTCCGCTGCATCGGCATCTGCTTTATCAAGGCTTTCTTTGATTCTATCCTCGCGGGCTTTGAGCATGTTGACGACCGGCTTATAAGCCACAGCGCGCAGCAGAACTACGAGAATGACGAAGTTAATGATCTGCGCGAAGAATGTCATATTTAACTCGATCAATTACTATGCCCCCCCTTTTGTCGTTTTTCACCAAAAAAATTATTTGATGAGCGGGTTAGCATAGAGCATGATCAGAGCGACAACCGTTGCGATGATTGCCATTGCCTCGATCAGACCTACGGAAATCAGCGTATTGGTGAACAGCGTGTTTTTAGCCTCCGGCTGACGCGTAATACCCTCGATGAAACGGCTCGTTACCATACCATCACCAAGGCCTGCACCGACTGCTGCAAGACCCATGCAGAGACCTGCACCGACTAAAGCTGCTGCTACCATAATTGCATTTTCCATGAAAAAATCCTCCTTAAAAATGTAAAAACTTCTCAGATAGTAGAGTTATGATTCCTCTTCATCTTTCTTTACTGCGTTGGCAAGATATGCCATCGACAGCATTGTGAAGATAACGGCCTGAACTCCGCCGATAAAGATACTGAATGCGAGCCAGGCAACAGCCGGGATTGGCATCCAGATTGGCATGAGTTTCAGCAGGACGACAATGAGAATCTCGCCTGCCAGGATGTTACCAAATAGACGAAATGCCAATGTAATTGGTTTGGCAATTTCCTCGATTGCGTTGATGATTACGAATACCGGCGTCGGCTTGAAGAAATGAGCGATATAATGCCCACCTTTCATAAAGATTCCCAGTACATGTACCATGACAATAACCAGGAGTGCTAATGCCAGCGTAGTGTTCAAATCATTGGTCGGCGATGCCATCTTCGGTACAAGTCCCAGCCAGTTGGAAACCAGCAGGAACATGAACAACGATACGATAAACGGAGCCAGGAAACGGCCGCGTTCGCCCATCATTGCATCCAGCTGTTCATGCAGCCACAAAACGATAATCTCCACGACATTCTGCCAGCCCTTCGGAATGATCTTCAGGCTGCGGGTGGCCAGAAAAGCAATCAGTAATACGATAGCCATGGCTAGCCAAGTCATGTACAGCGTTTCCATATTGAAGGAAAAGCCCATGATTTGTTCTGTTCCGCGATGAACGACCTCTTCGCCCATACACTCAACCTCCTTCCCAATAAAACCTAGAAAATATCCTTTACCGCAAATTCATGTGGATCAGCAAGAACATCGCCATTCCATAGCAAAGAAGAAAGCCCAATGCAGTCACACCGAATACCTTCGCAGAAATATTTATGGCTGTCAGCAGAACCAGCAATAATACCACGATCCGCAAGACCAGTCCCCAAAGCATCTGCTTCGCTGCGCCACCAGTGGGTGCCTCGGCAATCCTCCACAATCGCCAGGCCATGTTCCAGACAAATACCAACGCCGCCATATAGCCCAGCAGCAAAGCTCCGATCAGTCCGCCTTCTCCCCTTGCGAGCAAAAGGCTTCCCAACATCAGCGTCAACACTGCCAGTCCCCAAGACAAGCGCTTTATGAAAATCGATAAAACTTCCTTCATATTCCTCCTCCAACGTCAGGCAGAAAACTGTCCATCGTCTTCGTTGAATATCGGCGCGACAAGGACGATCCCATAGAAGAGACGCGCCCCGCCTAAAAATCATATTTCGACATGAAACGATAAAACCCTTTACTAATTCTGCAAATAAATACAAAAAAAAATCAGCCGTTTATCCCTCATTTTGTCATAAATAATGATTATTTATACTACGATAAATCAATACAATTGGTTTATCGTAGTCGGTCGCAATGCCTATTATATTCGATTGATTAACGAATAGCAAGACTTTTTTCGCCAAAATATAAAGATAGCAACAATTCACGAAATATCGTATTTTTACTCATTACAAGAGATTGCCCTGTTTGAGCTGACGATATAGCGTATAGAGTGCTCCCGGAAAGCCGATAAGGATGCCCGCCAGCTTTCCCATATAGCCAAGGCCAAAATTCTCATCCGCCAGATTTCCCAGGAATACACAGATTCCTACAAAAACCACCAGATAAATCCCGATACCGCCCAGCACCGAAAAGGCCTTGACGGCCTGGCGCAGGCCTTCATGCCTTTCTTCCCCCGATTGTTTTTCCATCGGTTTCCCTCCTAAAAAAGGGACTGCCGCCAATGCAACAGTCCCTTGCTTATTATTTTCCCATGAATACCGTCGGGCGTTCCCCTACCATCTCATAATGGTAAAGAATTGCCTGAATGATGCGTTCCGATGCCTTGCCGTCACCGTACGGGTTGACCGATTCCGCCATGCGGCCGTATTCTTCCTCATCCGTGAGCAAAAGTTTTGCTTCCTGATAAACGCGCTCACGGTCCGTACCGATGAGTTTGACCGTACCAGCAGCAACAGCTTCTGGACGCTCCGTGGTATCGCGCAAAACGAGGACCGGCTTGCCCAGTGCCGGAGCTTCTTCCTGTACTCCGCCCGAATCCGTAAGAATCAGATGCGCACGGCTCATCAGATTGGCAAACGGCTCGTAATCCAGCGGATCGATCAGATGAACTTTGCTGAGTCCGCCCAGCTCCTCACGCACAACTTCGCGGACCTTCGGGTTCTTATGAACCGGGAAGACGATTTCCACATCATCAAACTCTTCCGTCAGCTGACGCAGGGCCTTATAGACATGACGCATCGGTTCCCCAAGATTTTCGCGGCGATGAGTCGTCACGAGAATGATGCGCTTGTTCGTGAAATCGATATGACGCAGCATCTCATCGTCAAACTCATAATCATCACGAACCGTGTGATGGAGGGCATCGATTACCGTGTTGCCCGTTACAAAAATACTTTCCGCCGGAACATTTTCAGCCAGCAGATTTGCCTCACTGGTTTCCGTCGGGGCAAAGTTAAGATCCGAAATACAGCCCGTAAGCTTGCGGTTCATCTCCTCCGGGAACGGCGAATACTTGTTATGCGTGCGCAGGCCAGCTTCAACATGACCCACCGGGATCTGATGATAATAGGCCGCCAATGCACCAGCAAAGGTCGTGGTCGTGTCACCATGAACCAAAACGATATCCGGTTTTTCCTCCGTCATAACCTGATCCAAGCCCTTCATCGCCTTTGTCGTGATGTCGAAAAGCGTCTGTCCCTGCGCCATGATATCAAGGTCGTGGTCCGGCGTGATACTGAAAAGATTCAATACCTGGTCCAGCATTTCGCGATGCTGGGCGGTTACCGCCACCACCGGCGTAATCTTATCGGAATGCTTCTGCAGTTCCAAAACGATTGGCGCCATCTTGATTGCCTCCGGACGCGTGCCGAAGACCGTCATTACCTTGATTTTCTTCTTGTCCATTAAAAATCCCCTTTCTATAAATAAAGGCAGGACTTACGCCTGCCTTCCGGGTTCTGTTTCACTGTCTTCCCGCAGCAGCACTGTGCTGATGCGAAGAATCATTCATGTGGAAAATGCCAATCTTCTTGGCGCCAAAAAATACAGCCAAAACAACCACGCAGACGATGAGAATAGCAAATTGACTGCTTACCTCGGTGAGTGCTACGGCACTGAGTCCAAGAAGTGCACTGATGACATACATCAAGAGAACCGCCTGACGCTGGCTGAAGCCAAGATCCAGCAGACGGTGATGCAAATGCCCCTTATCCGGCTTAAAAATAGGAACGCCACCGCGATACCGGCGCACAATCGCAAACGTCGTATCCAGGATTGGCAATCCTAAAGCCAGGATTGGCACGATAAGCGCAATCGTCGCAGCACATTTCACTGCGCCGATGACCGAAATGCCAGCCAACATGAAACCAAGGAACATGCTGCCGGAATCGCCCATAAAAATGCGTGCTGGGTTAAAGTTGTAATAAAGGAAGCCAAATGCTGCACCGGCCAACGCTGCGGTAAGCACGGCTACCAAAAGGATATTCTGCTGCAAGGCCACGAGGAAGATGGTGATTGCCGCAATGGTGGATACACCAGCAGCCAGACCATCAAGGCCGTCAATGAGATTAACCGTATTGGTAAGGCCAACAATCCAGAAAATCGTTGCGGGGATGGCAAACCATTCCGTGTAGATATAATCCCCAAATGGGTCCGTGACGAAATCAATGCGGACATCAAAGGCGATAACCAGAACTGCTGCTGCGATTATCTGACCAAGCAGTTTAACCTTCGCCGGCAGGTTTTTGTAGTCATCGATGATACCTACCAGAACGATAAGCGAACCGCCCACCATCAGGCCAACCAGCTCCGTCATGACTTCATCCGTAACTTGTACGAAGGAAAGAAGCGTGAGCATTGCCACCATGAAGGCAGCATAAATGCCAAGTCCACCAATACGTGGAATCGGCTTTTTATGTACTTTTCTCGCATCAGGAGCATCCATCGCTCCCGTCTTGGCCGCCAAAAAGATCACGCCTGGCGTAATAAGCAGCGCCACACCGGCAGCAATAACAAACGCCAACATATAATCTGGCATACAAGTTGCACCTCTTTTTCAAAAACATTCATTTTTTCATAGCAAGCCTATTTTACCGCAGTGGGTGTCTAGTGTCAATGGAAAGAAGCTGAATGGACCGGAATTAATCGTGAATCTCATCCGGCCGGCAGGTTACGATACTGCCATCGGTTTCGTAATAAACGACTTGGGCCAGCTTCGCATTGCGGAGCATCCTGCGACAAAGCAGGCACGGTTTGCCCGAAGCCAGGCTGCCGTCGGCATTGATGCCGACAATGTAAATCGTCGCGCCTTCCATATCAGACGGGTCTGCGTTGATAATAGCATTCTGTTCGGCATGAACGGCTACGCATAATTCATAATTCTGCCCCTTCGGTACGTGAAGCCTTTCCCGTTCACAAATGCCGGTATCGATGCAGTTTGCCTCACCGCGGGGAGCACCATTGTACCCCGTGCTGATGATGATTTTATCCTTGACGATGATCGCTCCATAACGGCGGCGCAGGCAGGTTGCCCGGCGGCCAACGGCTTTCGCAATATCCAGAAAATATTCCGTCCAATCCGGACGCTGTTGTTTTTCACGACTCATGATGACCTTCCTCCAAACTCTTTAAATAGCGATGTCCCAGTATGACCGCTACGAAATCATCCACCGGCTCCGGCGGGACCTGCATCGTTACCGGCAGCAGCCGCCGCCAGCCCTTGGGCGGATGAGCCTTCCAATATTCGCCCTTAGCCAATTCCGTCGTGCGGTACTCATCCAATACCACAACAGCAAGTTCTGGCAAAGCCGTTTGGATGCGCGCCCGGGCCTCTTTGCTCGTCGTCCCATTGCCTTCTACTAAAACTTCATAACCGTATTTCTGGCGGGCTTCTGCCAATTCTGCCTCCAGCCTTGCCGTTTCAATGACCTTCTGCCAAATCACCCGGCCGTCTTGGGCTAGTACGGCAAAGCCGCATTTGTCGCGGCCCGGGTCCAATGCTGCTATATTCATCGATTCCTCCTGCAAGAAAGCCTCCCTCAAAGAGGAAGGCTTTCTTTCTCATTCCTGTTAAGGTAAATTCCCTTGTTGTTCGACTCGAATTTTCAGCCGCAGCGGTCCAATCGCATCGGTTGCGCCATTCGCATAAGCCGATAATATCCAGGAACCATGCTTTCCGCGCAAGGATCCTACGATATCATAAAACTGTGCTCCCTCAATTACTCCGACAGTGCCACGAATGGGGTCGGGAAGGATCCCTTTGGCCGTAGCCGCCCGATTGACCTCGTTGAGGAAGTCCATGACTACCTGCTCCGGCTCGCTGTCCGACTTACCGGTCAGCATATACGGCTTAGCCAGAATGAATTCCTTATCTTCGTATACCGTGCTGTTCTTGTAGAGTTCCAATGTCGTCCGGATTGCCTCGCCGCGGACAAGATTGCCGGCAGCTACAATGCGGACAACCATATCGTTGCGGCTGGCTGCAATCGTCTTCACAGCCTCGGCGTATTCGGGCTGATAAATCCAGATATCCTGGTCCGATTTATCCTCACCGAGCTTTTCCGATACGTTGCGGTTGGCCAGTTCCGCCAAGGCCCGCAGATCGTTATCGACTTCAAACTGCGTGCGGCCGCCACGAACCACACCACTGGCTATGACTTCCCCGGCCTGATAAACGATGTCTCCCTCACGGATGGTAATCAAACCATCGCGGAGATTCTGTGCATGCCGTTCCAGCACTGCATTATTCTCGGTAAGCGTCTTATTGGTGCCTGTCAGCAATTCGTTCTGGGCACCCAACGTGGAATTTTCGGCTGCCAAAACGTCATTGCGATGCAGCAAATCGAGTTTTGCCGCCTCCAGCAGGCGATTGCCCTCCTGCAGCCGGGCCGATTTTTCTTCGAGCTCCTGCTGCTGTCCCTTGAGCTTTTCCACATCGTCTTTCGACTTTGCCAGTGCCTCATCGGTCTGCTGCTGCTCAACCTGTGCCTGCTGCAAGTCGGCCTGTGCTTGATTCAAGCTGTCCTTTGTCTCCCGCATCGTGCGATTAAGCTGCTCCATGCCAAAAAGCGCTGTGCGGACATTTTGTGAAGCAGCCGCCATGACGCCAAAGGTCAGGGTAGTAATACAGATACCGGTAAAAATCGTGATGACAACGGATGTATGGCGTGGCCTAAGGCCAAAAAGCGACAACCGCTTCTTACCGATTTTTGTTCCGAGCCGATCGCCAATAAACGCAATTGCGCCACCGGTAATAATCAGCACGACAATCAAAAGGACTCCATACATCCTTCCTCAATCCACCTTTCACAATAATCAGCAGTCATCGTCAGCGTGATGCTCTGCGTATCAGGAAGAAACCAGCAATCAAGCCGACGATATTCGGAATCCATACCGCCAGCATCGGCGCAATCGCACCGCTGCGTGCCAAGGCATTGCCCATTGTCATCAACGCATAATAGAAGAAAATGATGATGACACTCATGGCAAATCCTGCCGACGAAGAATTACGCGTCGGCTGCAGGCCAAGCGGCACACCAATCAAAGCAAAAATCAAGCTGGCCATCGGCACCGTAACGCGCTGATAAAGTTCCGCCTCGAGCTTATTGGTATTGATATACTGCGTCTTCATGATTTCGATTTGGGCTTTGAGTTCCTTCATCGTTAACTCTTCCGGGTCTTTTTGTTCCCGGACAATCTGCTTCGGATTCGCCTTTATGGGAAGCTTTTGGGAATCGAAGCGCATCGTATGCTCACTCTTGCCAGCTTCCGTCGCAATATCGTAAATCATGCCATTGTGCATATTCCACTCATTGCCACTCCACTCCGCATACTCAGCATTCTCGACATGGCTGACCTGGCCCTCATCATTAAATTCCTGCAGGGTAATCCCCTGCAGAGTCTGCGACTCTGCATCATAGCGGCGCGCATAAACCAACCGCTGGATCTTATCGTGGTTGAGGTCTTTCAAAATGATGTGCTCTTGCGACTTCATCCCGGTATTGCCCTGGATTTCATAATAAAGAACGTTGCGATAAGCCGTATTGGCCCATGGCACAACATATTCATTGAACGCAATGGCACACATGCTGACGATAAGCCCCATCAAAATAGCCGGTGCCGCAATACGGCCAAAACCGATACCACAGGACTTCATCGCCGTAATCTCGCTGGAGCTCGACAAACGGCCAAACGTCAGCAGGCTCGCCAGCAGCATCGACATCGGGAAGGTCCACATGATAACGGCTGGCAGACCAAAGATGAAGATTTTTACTACGGCTTGCAGCGAAGCACCATAATCCGTAATATACTTGGCGATCTTAAAAAGCGTTCCCGAACCGATAAAAACTGCGGAGAAGGCACAGATGCCGAATAAGAAGGTCATGAACACTTCCCGAAATATGTATTTGTCTAAGATTCTTATATGCATCGTTTGTTCTCCAATCAAAGGGTGAAATTCTCACCCAGATAAAATTTCTTGGCGATTGGGCTGCTCGCAATCGTCTGGCTGTCGCCTTCCAGCAGGATTTTGCCTTCACTCAGGATATAGGCGCGATCGACAATCTGCAGCGTCTCACGGACATTGTGGTCGGTAATCAGGATGCCCATGCCGCGCTGGCGAAGATACTGGATAATATCCTGAATATCGGCTACGGCCAGCGGATCGACACCGGCAAACGGCTCATCGAGCAGAATAAACTGCGGCTCAAGTGCCAGGCAGCGGGCAATCTCAACCCGTCGTCTTTCACCACCGGAAAGTTCCGTTCCCTTGCGCTCCTGAACATGACCGATATGAAACTCTTCGATGAGCTCCTCATATTTGGCCTGCTGTTCCGCCGGGGACAATTTTGTCGTCTCGAGAATTGCCATGATATTTTCGCGCACGGTCAATTTCCGGAAAATCGAAGCTTCCTGCGTCAGATAACTGATTCCCAGTTCTGCCCGCTTATACATGGGCGAACTCGTGATGTCAATGTCCGAAAGGTATACTTCGCCAGATGTCGGATGCTCAAGTCCCACAATCATATAAAACGTCGTCGTTTTACCGGCACCATTCGGACCGAGGAGACCAACAATCTCCCCCTTTTCCACACGCAGGGAAACACGGTTCACCGCCGTGCGTTCCTTAAATTTCTTTACCAGATTCTTCGCTTCGATATGCAAAGCCCTAACCCTCCAACAATATACTGCTTATTTTACCTTAGCCGCCCCATCGCTTGCAAGGTAAATCGTCAAACGATTGCTCTTCATCGTATTGTTATCCTGAACTGCCCAGGCATTGCCCGTTACGACAACGCGTCCCTGTTCCTTACCATAGTAATCCATGCGATCGCCACCGGCTTCCATGTCCTTCGGCGGACTAACGAGATGCGCATTGCCCGAACCGACATAATGGGCATCGTCCAGCCAACCTTCCAGGCGATTGGCCGTAAAGGTGCCGTCCGCACTAGAAATCGTACCGCCGGATGCAATCAACACATATTTATTCTGGTTCGGGTAGTAATCCACCTGCTCACCACTGAAACTTTTATCGCCCTGAGTGCCATAAACACCACCAGTAGCCAGCATGTGATTCTGTCCATCCGTCATGACTTTCGCACAGGTAATGCGCGTATCATCCGTAGTCGCAACGACATTTCCCTCTACAGTACCTTCCTGCGTTTTGGTATTATACGTTGCCCGCTGGCCCGTGACGCGCGAATTCCCACGCGTCATCGTCACACCGCCATCGGCTGATGCCAGCCCTGTGCTCATATCGTATTCCACCGTATCGGCATTGAGTTCCGCCGGCTCTCCTGCGGCACTGATACCATGCATTGGCAGGACCGCGCTGACGGCTAATGCCAGCAATATCTTTTTCATTTTGCTCGATTTCATTCGCTAGTTCCTCCCTTGACAAGGTGTGCCTTGCCGACAATTTTGATTTTATTGAAGCCATCGGTGCTCTCGATGCGGTCACCAGTTGCCTTCATATCATCTTTCACAGCAGTTGCATCACCGACAGCTGCCAGCAATTCGTCTTTCGCAGTCCAGCGAAGCTCTTTGCTCGAAAGCTTTGCCCCATCACTGGTCGTGATGGCTACGTTACCGGTAATCGCAATATCCTTGGTCTCGTTGTCATAGTTTCCACCATCGGCATGAACCTCGACCGTGCGGCCATCCTTTGCATAAAATTTGCCGGTAAGTTTCTCAAAGGTAACATTTTTCGACTCCACATCCACTTGGATATGTTCCGCCGTCAGTTCCCAAATAGTCCGGCCATCTTTTTCCTCACGGATGGTGTTGCCATCATAAGTCATTACCTTAGTTTCCTGGGACTGTTCCGTTTGCTGCGGTGCCTCCGGTACAGTTGCCACCGCCCAGATTACCAGTGCGGCAAAAGCTGCGATACCGAGGGCCAGCAAAATCTTATTTCGCTTGCTCATTTATCTGCCCCCTGCGATTTGACCGTATGATGTTTGCCGGTTTTCTGCTCCTCAGGCGGCGTATTCCAACGCTTCTGGAACCACAGCCACTGCGTCGGATTATCGCGGATAACCTGCTCAACGATTTTCGTCATACGTACCGTAAAATCGAAGAGATCCTTGTCCGTATCACCGGTATCCTCATACCGCATGATTTCCCCTACAAGAACTTTATGCTTACCGTTCGGCTGACGGATAATGAAAGCTGGCACGACCGGCGAGTTGAATTTATGCGCAAATACAGCAGCTCCCATCGGCGTCGAGGCAATCTTTCCCAAAAACGGGATAAATGCACCACCTGGTCCGCCATCCTGATCCGACAGGAAGCCAAGAATTTTCCCCTGGCGAAGTGCCCGGGCCGCTGACAAAAGTTCACTGGTACCACGGGAGAAAATCTCCACATGGATGGTCTTACGAAGGTCGTTCAACGCATTGGTGTACTGCATATTGGGCTGCGGTTTAGCAATCGCCGTAACGGGCAGACCATTTAACGTGAACGAAGCCGAAAGCCATTCCCAAGTACCGATATGGCCGGTGACAATTACCACGCCTTTCTTTTCGGCCAGTGCTGCTTTCAAACGCTCCAGATGGTCAATTTCAATATACTGCTCAAAATTTTTCTCGTTAAGATGCGGCATATAGAGGATTTCCAGTACATTGCGCGCGAGATTCACAAATGACTCCCGCACGACCTTGCGGGCCTCATCTTCCGAGAGATTGAGTGCTGGCATCATCTGGGCCACGGCCCGCTCCCTCTCCTTTTTTACCAGGAGATAATAGAGATTGCCCAGCACCCGGCCAGCTGCCATGAGCAGCCGGTATGGCATATGGCATACCAGCCAGCTCATGAACATCACAAATTTATAATGCATGGATTACGTTCCCCCAAATACACTTGATTCACTGTTTCCTGATTACTGCGCCAGCTCCCCACTAGTCGGCGAAGCTGACGGATAAAAATCCTGCATGAGCGCCTGCCATTTTCCCTGCGCTTTCAGAATGAATTCGATGAGTTCGCGAACGGCACCACGGCCTCCTGGATAGCTTGCCGTGAGCAAAGCTTCCTGGCGAACCTCCGCAACAGCATCGTTTACCGCCATCGGTAAACCAACCTGTAACAGGATTGGCAGGTCGATGAGATCATCGCCAATATAGCCGATTTCCTCATCGCGCAGGCCTAATTTCTCCTTGAGTTCCTGATAGGCAGTCCGTTTGTCGAGCTTACCCTGGAACACTTCCGAAATATGAAGCTCTTTGGCGCGAAAAGCCACTTGTTTCGAATTTCTGCCCGTTATAATGGCGGTCTTGATGCCAGCTTTATGCGCCAGCGTGATGCCAAGCCCATCGCGGCAGAAAAACGGTTTATATAGCTCCCCCTCAGCGCCGATATAAATCCCACCGTCGGTCAAAACCCCATCGACATCAAAAATAATCAACTTGATGTGTTTTGCCCGTTCGAGGGCACCGCATTTCTGGTCCATATCAAACAACTCCTTGACGCAGCAGGTCGGTCAGATGGACAATGCCAACCGGATTGTGGTCATCATCCACTACCGGCAGAACTGTAACCGGACGCGGCTTGTGCTTCTCCATAACAGAAAGTGCCGAAGCTGCCAAAGCGTCCTCGCGAATCATCAGCGGATTCTCAAACATGATATTATGCACTGGTTCATCGAGGAATTTATAATCCTTAGCCAGCGCACGGCGAATGATTCCATCGGTGATCAGGCCGACAAACTTACCATTTTCATCCACGACAGAAGCAGCGCCAAGGCCCTTGTCCGTCATGATAAAGAGCGCATCTTTCGCCGTCTTATCCTGCGATACAACCGGATTGTCTTCCCCGGTATGCATGACATTTGAAACCTTCAGGAGCAAACGGCGTCCCAGTGCTCCACCTGGATGGAACAGGGCAAAATCCTGACTGGTGAAGTTACGGACCGACATCAGCGCTACCGCCATGGCATCCCCCATCGCCAGCGTTGCCGTCGTGCTGGCCGTTGGCGCCAATCCCAGCGGGCAGGCTTCCTTTTCCACGCCAATATCGATGAAATAATCGCTGTTCTTTCCGAGCTGGGATTCACGCCGGCCACTCATGGCAATAATCTTGGCACCAATGCGGCGGATAATCGGCAGGATATTGACAATTTCCGACGACTCGCCACTATTGCTGATGGCAATGACTACATCGTTCTCCGTAACCATACCCAAATCACCATGGAAGGCCTCTGCCGGATGCATGAAGAACGAAGGCGTTCCCGTGCTGGCAAAGGTAGCGGCAATCTTGCGGCCGATGTGGCCAGATTTTCCCATGCCCGTAACAATGACACGGGCCGGACAATCCAGAATGCACTGCACCGCCGCCATGAATTCATCGTCAATGCGTTCTTTCAGCTTTAATACCGCATCGGCTTCAATTTCCAGCGTTTCGATGGCCTTTTCTTTTACCTTTATCACAAGTCTTTTCCCCTTATGTAACAATCATTCCAACAAAGTGTCTTAATAGCAGGCATCAGCCCTTGAATTTCTTGCGCACAATTTCATGGATTGCCACGGCATCTTTCAAGAGATCTTCGAGTTTATCGAGGTAAACCATGTTCGCGCCATCCGAGAGAGCTTCTTCCGGATTGTCATGGACTTCCAGGAACAGCGCATCGATGCCAGCACCGACCGCAGCACGGACGAGGAATTCCACATACTCACGATTGCCAGCTGAAGTCGTGCCATTGCCGCCCGGCAGCTGTACGCTGTGGGTACCGTCCATAACGACCGGATAGCCAAAGGACCGCATGATCGGCAGCGAACGCATATCTACGACCAGATTGTTATAGCCAAAGGACGCCCCGCGTTCCGTCAGCATGATCTGCTCGCAGCCACTCTCATGGAGCTTGTCCACGACGTTGCGCATGTCTTTGGGCGCCAGGAACTGACCTTTTTTGACGTTGACCACCCGCCCCGTCTGGGCAGCAGCATGAAGCAGGTCCGTCTGGCGGCACAAGAAGGCCGGAATCTGCAGGATGTCGGCGACTTTTGCCACGGGTTCGGCCTGATAGGTCTCATGAATATCCGTTACAACCGGAACCTGCAGTTCTTCTTTGATCTGCTGCAGCATCTCCAAGCCCTTTTCCATCCCCGGGCCGCGGAAGCTGTGGAAGGAGGAACGATTTGCTTTGTCAAAGGAAGCTTTGAAAACATAGTTGATGTCGAGTCGCTCACAGATTTCCTTGATGGTGCGGCCAATCAACAGGCAGCGGTCCATTTCCTCCAACACGCAAGGGCCAGCCAACAGCGTCAGTTTCTCGCCGCCGCCAATTTCAAAATTTCCCACTTTTACCTTATTCATAATCGTCTCTCCTTTATAAAGAATTTACATTGCTTATATTTCCCCACACCCATAAAGGCAGGGGCCATCTTTTCCCAAATTATAACGCCATTTTACGATAAATCTCGTTGACTTTTTCCAGGTCTTCTGCCGTATCGACGCCCACGAATTTCGCCTTGGTTTCCACCACTTTGATACGATAACCATTTTCCAGCGCCCGCAGCTGTTCCAAGGATTCCGCAGACTCTAACGGCGTAGACTCCATTTTGGCATACTGCAGCAGGAATTCGCGTTTGTAGGCATAAATCCCGATATGCTTATAGACCGGACAACCCTCATGACGTGGATACGGCATCAAGGAACGAGAGAAATACAGCGCATAGCCATTCTTATCCGTTACGACTTTGACGTTATTGGGATTTGACTTCTCTTCCTCATCGGTAATCTCCGTCTTGACCGTAGCCATCTGGAGCTCCTCATCCTTTTCAAATACTGCTGCGAGTTCATCAATAAGCGACGGCTCGATAAGCGGTTCGTCGCCCTGTACATTGATGATTAGATCTGCCTCAGGGAAGGAAGCCGCCACCTCAGCTAAGCGATCCGTCCCCGTCGGATGGTCTTTCCGTGTCATCATCGCCTGACCACCATGCTCTTTTACGGCGTTCAGAATACGTTCGTCATCCGTAGCGACGATTGTCTGGCTGACTTTTCCGGCCTTTGATGCGCGGTCATAAACACGGCAAATCATCGGTTTGCCGGCAATATCTTTCAGCGGTTTACCCGGCAGTCTCGTCGAAGCGAAACGAGCCGGGATGACACATAATACATTCATGGATTGTACCATCCTTTCATGAACATTTCCTTGAGATTAACGGGAACCAAGCCGTTCGGCCAAACGATTTACCAACAGCTGGCGGAATTCTTCGCTGCCCTGCTGGAACTTGACCTCAACGCAAATGACATACACGGGGATGTCCATGCCCGCCTGGATGATTTCCGCCGGCACCTTAACCGCATCCTTCTCCGTGATGATAATTGCCTCTGCTCCCATATTTTTCGCCTGCTGCAGGATATCGGTCATTTCCTGCATATTGTAATCGTGATGGTCGGGATAACGCAGGCTTTCAATGATGACCACCCCGAGATCGGACAGCGTCTGTTCAAAGGAAGCCGGATTGCCAATAGCCGATACCGCCATGATCTTCTTCCCACGCATCTGATCTACTTCAATGCCATCACCGGCAATATCCACGTACCAATCCGACAGTGGGATAAAGCAGCGTGGCTGATGGATGCTCTCGAGTATTTGAGCATCCGCATTATTTTTCCGGACGGTCTGGCGAATGTACTCGCAGGACCCTTCGGCTGCCTGATCGACTTTTGTCATCAGGCAGACATCGGCACGGCTGATATGCGATACTGGCTCGCGCAATGTTCCACGCGGCAGGATGTAGCCATTGCCAAACACGTTAACGGCATCAACGAGCAAAATATCCATATCGCGTTCGAGCTGCCAATGCTGATAACCATCGTCGAGGATGGCCACTTCCGCACCAAAATGCTCTATCGCATACTTGCCTGTGAGCGAGCGGTCCGCACCGATGAGAACGGGTACGTTCGGCAGATGCTTTGCCAGCATAAAGGCTTCATCGCCAGCTTCGGCAGCACTCATGTGGAGCTTTTTGCCATCGGATACGATACCGACTTTCCCATGCCATTTCGCCCGATACCCACGGTTCAGGATTACCACATGATAGCCCATATTGCGGATATCGGTTGCCAGCCGCTGTGCCGTTGGCGTCTTACCCGTGCCGCCCACGGTCACGTTGCCCAGGCTGATGACAAAGCAGTCCAGCTTGCGATGGGTAAATATCCCCACGCGGTAGCCGGCCAGTTTGAGATTCACCAGACCCGCATAAATCAGCGAAAATACATAGAGGATGCCCATGATGATATGCATGAAGAAACCATGAACTTCCTTACTGTGCACCAAATCGATAAAGTACGTCTGGAAATTATCGATTTTTTGCGTAGCGCGGGCGCGCTGACGGTTCTCCGGACAACTTTCATAAGCCTCGAGCATTTCCCGCAGAATAACCGCCGATTTACGCGATGCGCCTTTATTTTCATTGACGATGGCGAGCGTTTCCGCCTCCATGCGGGCGCGGTGCTCTGGGTCATCGAAAAGACGAACTACCTCTTTGGCGAGTTCTTCCTCATTGTTTACGGTAATGCAAGCATCGCGGTTCTTGAATAGCGCATGGGTGTCTTTGAAGTTGAACATATTATGACCGACGATAATGGCCTTGCCATGTGCTGCCGGCTCCAAAATATTGTGCCCACCATGCGGGATCAGACTCCCGCCTACATACACCACATCACCCACACTGTATACCTTGCCAAGCTCACCGATAGTATCGAGAATGACAATATCTTCGTTATGGGACTCTTCCTGCTGGAGCTTTGTACGGGTGGTCACCGTGAAGCCCGCTTTTTTGCAGAGGTGAATGACTTCCTGGGTACGAAGCAATTCTCGCGGTGCGATGACCAATTTGGCACCGCGATGTTTTTCCCGAACTGCCTGAAAGGCTTTCAGCACATAGTCCTCTTCCCCACGATGGGTGGAACCAGCCAGGAAAATCCCCTCGTTATCCGTGAGCCCCATCTCCCGGATAATCCGTTCTTTTTCCTCCGCACTGACATCCGTATAGGTCTGATCGAACTTCGTATTGCCTGTAACCGTGACCAATTCTGGCGGCGCACCGAGCCGCATGATGTAATCCGCATCAATCTGAGACTGCATCGCAAACTTCTTAACCGTACCAATCATTTCCGTAAGCAAACTGTGGAGATGCTTGTACTGTTTGACACTCCGGTCACTGATGCGGCCGTTGACCATCATGACCGGAATGTGCAACTGACGGGCGGTTTTCAGGAAATTCGGCCAAAGCTCCGTCTCAACCGGCAAAAACACCCGTGGATGAATGCGGCGCAATACATGTCCGGCCAAGAATGGCAAATCCAACGGAAAATAAATGATGGAATCCGCATCCTTGATGATACGGTTCGCCATCTCGTAACCACTAGTCGTTACTACTGACACCAGAATAGGGCTCGTCGGGAACTCCTTGCGGAATTCCTTGATAAGCGGGCTTGTCGCCACAATCTCGCCCACGGAGGCAGCATGTACCCAGATGCAATGCTTCTTGGCCACTTTTTCCAAAGCATGCTCGGGAAAGAAACCGAGGCTCTGCCGGATTCGCATCACAAATCCCTTTTCACGAATCGATCGCACCATGAAAACGGGAATGATCATGATGGCAACAATGATCGCCAAGATATTATAGAGTATCTGCATATCTCTATCTTTCCCTTCTTACACGTTCTTCTTGTTGAATTGAATATTATACAAATAGCTATACAAGCCATCAAGTTTCAAAAGTTCTTCATGTGTACCATGCTCTTTTACATGACCATTGTCAATAACAAAGATCTGGTCGGCATTGAAAATCGTCGAAAGGCGATGGGCAATGACAAAGGACGTACGACCCACCATAAGCTTGTCTAGGGCAGCCTGAACGATTTTCTCACTTTCCGTGTCCAGAGCTGACGTCGCCTCGTCAAGAATCAAGATCCGCGGATTCTTGAGGATTGCCCGGGCAATGGCCATGCGCTGGCGCTGCCCGCCCGAAAGGTTCATCCCGCGCTCCCCGATTTTCGTTTCATAGCCCTGGGGCAGGTTGCGGATGAATTCATCGGCATTGGCCGCCTTGGCTGCCTCGATGACCTCCTCATCCGTAGCATCCAAACGGCCATAACGGATATTTTCCATTACCGTTGTCGAGAACAACAGGGTTTCCTGCGGAACAATACCAATCTGTTCCCGCAGCGACGAAACCGTAACATCGCGGATATCCGTTCCATCGATTGAGATGGAACCATCCGTAATCTCATAAAAGCGCGGAATCAGGTTGGCAATCGTCGACTTGCCTGCACCACTCGGCCCAACGAAGGCAATCATCTGGCCTGGCTTAGCATCCAGTGAGACATCCGACAGGGCCGGAACCCCCTTCTTATACTCAAAGGATACGTGATTGAGCTTGACCGCACCGGAAATCTCCGGCAGCGGTTTTGCCCCTTCTTTATCACTGATAGGCTCTTCCAAATCAATGACCGCAAAGACGCGGTCAACCGCAGCCATAGCGCGCTGCAGGTTGCCATATACGCGGGACAAACGCTTGACCGGATTGGCCAGATTGACGGCATACGTCAAAAATGCCACCAATGCACCAGCCGTCATTTCGTCATTGACAACCTCATAGCCGCCAAACCACACGATAAAGGTGACCGATATTGCCGCCAGAAATTCTACTGTCGGCGTCAACAGGCTCGTAAGCTGAACATTTTTCATAGCCGCCTGGAAATTGAGCTGATTCTGATGGGTAAAACGATCCGTCTCATACTTTTCACGGACGAAAGATTTCACCACGCGAATCGCCGAAATGCTCTCCTGCAACAGGGAAGTGATGTCCGCCATGCGTTCCTGGATAACCGTACCATTGCGCTTGATTTTCCGGCCAAAGATTTTCATCGCCTGCCCCACCAAAGGAATGACCACCAAAGTCAGCAGGGAAAGTTTCCAATCCAGGTAAACCATCAAAACCAGCGAACCGATAAGAATCGAACCTTCCGTGACCATCTCAATGAGCTGGTCCACGAGTGCTGACTGGATGGCCGCAACATCGTTGGTGATGTAACTCATCGTCTCACCGGTCTGATGTTTATCAAAATACGCCATCGGCATGCGCTGGAATTTACGGAACATAACCTCACGGACATCGATGATTACCTTTTGGCCAATATACGACACCAGATAGGACTGCCCATAAAAGAATATGCCACGAATAAAGAACACCACAACGATGCCAACGCAAATCATATTGAGCATCATCATATCCTTATCCGCTAACACTTTATCGATCATATCCTTGATAATCCAAGGCAGGTACAGGTTACAGCCGGCTGCTACAATAATGCAGATAATAGCCAGGACCAGCTGCTTCAGATATGGTCGAATAAACTGAAGCAGTCGCTTATAATTCTTCATGTTCTTCCCCCGATAATTCTTTACTTTCCGAAAAGCGGCGGGCAGCCGTCAGGATTTTTTCCGCTACCCTTGCCGAAGCTCCCGGTGCCCCCAGTTTTTCGCAGGCGGCCGCAAGCTTGGTCACCACAACTTCCCGGCTCTCCTCGCCTGGATAGAGGCGCAGGAGCTCTGTGGCAATATTTTCCGGAGTCACTGCATCCTGCAGCAGCTCCGTTTCAAACTGCTCGCCGAGCAGAATGTTCGGCAGGCTGAAATTCTCTACATGTACTAACAATTTTCCTACGGCATAGGAAATTGGCGACAACCGATAGAGCACCACGCATGGCAGCCCCATAAGGGCAGCCTCCATGATAACCGTCCCTGAAGTTGCCACAGCAGCATCGGCCGCCCCCATCAGCGAATAACGCATCTCATGGGTGAGCGTCACCGGCACACCAGCTTCCTCGATGAGCTGGCGAATCCGCGCCTCATTGATTCCATCGGCCACCGGCAGCAGCAGCATCGTATCCGGCTTCTGCTCTAAAAGCTTCTTCGCACCAACCAGCATCGAAGGAAGCAACAATTCGATTTCCTGTTTGCGGCTGCCAGGCATCAGCAAGACTGCCGCCTTATCCGCAGGAATGCCGAAGTGTTTCCTGGCCTGTTCGCGCGGCAGTTCCGCCTTTACCTTGTCTACCAACGGATTGCCGACAAAGGAAATATTAGCCCCAGCCTTTTCATATACGGGAAGCTCGTGCGGGAAAATAGCCACAAATTCGTCGGCCCATTTCGTGCATTCCTTTGCCCTTCCCTTGCGCCAAGCCCAAGCCGACGGCGGGATATACGAAAACACGGGGATACCGAGCTTCTTGGCCCGCTTGGCCAACCGCCAGTTGAAATCCGGATAATCGATCAACACCAAAAGATCTGGCTTTTCCTGTTTCATGAATTCCGTCAGACCATCCAACAGATTCAGAAGGCGCCGCAGGTTCTTAATCACTTCCCACACGCCCATTACATTATAATCGGCAAAATTCTCATAAAGCCGTACGCCAGCCTCTTCCATCCGCGCACCGCCAAAACCGATAAGTTCAATGGACGGGTCCATCCTAAGGATAGAAGATGCCAGCTGTTCTCCATGCACATCACCGGACACTTCACCGGCAGAAAACATGATTTTCATGCAGAACACCTCCTGCTATTTCACATAATAGTCCACTCTTTATTATACATAAAGTTGATGCAGAGTGCAAAGCACTCCACACCCCCTCTTACATGAAAAAGACGCAAATGGACACATTTTTGTATCCACTGCGTCTACGAATTACATTGCTACAATCGTTATATCGTTTTCATCCGCCAGTTTCAGGACCTTGTCCTGTTCAACCAATAAGGTTTCACCGGCCTCAATGACCAAAGCCTTGGCGCCTACTTCCACCATTGTGCGCAAGGTGGTAAGACCTACCGCGGGCACATCGAAGCGCTTATCCTGCTGTGGCTTGGCCACCTTGGCCACCACAGCGCCGCCTCTAGCCAGCTGACCGCCACGACGGATACAAGCATCGGTGCCTTCAATGGCTTCCAAAGCCATGACAGCCAGTCCTTTCACGACCACAGTCTGACCTACGTCCATGCGGCCGATTTCCTTTGCCATCCGAAAACCGAACTCCATGTCCTTCTTCTCATCCTCAGTCGGTTTGCGCTTGGTAAGCACGCCTGCTGCCGGCATCAATGGCCGAATCAACGCGGTCTGATCGACAACTTTGGCCCCGGTGCTCTCGACAGCAGCCACCAAGGCCTCCATAACCGTATCATCTTTACGGTCCTTGAGGCTCATGAGAATCTGCATGGTCTTAAGATCCGGCATCGCCTTATGCGCATACAAGAGTTCCTTGGTAACTTTGCCAATCATCGTCACCTGGGTAATCTTGTTCTTCTTCAAATACTTGAGAATCTTACCGACCTTAAAGACGCTGATCTCCTGATAGTCCGTAGCATATTCCTTCAGGCATTCTTCCGTCTCCGGAAGCAAGGAAACAATATATACCTCATTGCCCTGTGCTCTGGCTGCTTTGGCACATTCCACCGGCAAAAAACCGATGCCGGCCAGCAGTCCGACTCTTTCCATGGAAATCCTCCAAATCAATCAAATCTCAGTCATTATCACGACGTTCCCGGCAAATGCCACGGTCAGCATTGCGCAGGAAGCGCAGCAGATGATCGACCTCATCACAGGAATCTACTTCCTGCTCGATTACCGATATTGCCTGCTCCAACGTGAGACCAGCACGGTAAACAATTTTGTACGCCTGCTTGATATTGCGGCGGGCCTCCAATTTGATGCCAGCGCGGGAAATTCCGACGCTGTTAAGGCCTACGACCTTGGCCGGGCGTCCATCGACAATAGTGAACGGAACGACGTCCTGCGTAAGCTTTGACATGCCGCCAACCATGGCATTGCGGCCAATTTTGACGAACTGGTGCACACCAGCCATGCCGCCGACAACGGCGCGGTCCTCTACGACAACATGACCAGCCAGGCTTGCCAGGTTCGACATGATGACGTGATTGCCCACGATGCAGTTATGCGCAACATGGGTCAGCGCCATCAGCAGGCAGTCACTGCCAATACGGGTTTCTTCGCCTTCACCGGTAGCACGATGAACCGTTGCCCCCTCGCGAATGGTGGTCCGGTCACCGATTACGGTATAACTCTTCTCCCCCCGGAACTTGAGGTCCTGCGGTTCTTCGCCAATCGATGCCCCCTGGAAGATATGGCAGTCTCTGCCGATTTCCGTCCAGCCTTGGATTACTACGTGCGGGCCGATTACCGTGCCCTCACCGATCTCGACATTCTCGCCGATAACCGAGTACGGACCAACCGTGACGTTCGCGGCAATCTTCGCCCCCGGTGCGATAACTGCAGTCTCATGTATATTATTTGTAATACTGGTTTTCTCAGTAGTCATCTGCTCCAACTCCTTCAACTATCCTTAAACTGACAGCCATTCACCCCTGAATATGGCTGCAGGTTTCTTTGCTCTGTCCTTATATTTATATATTCCCCAAGAAACTCCAAATTCTCGTATCTTATATGACAGCAAATCCAGGCGTTTTTCGAGTTGAACAAAGATTATCTCTTTCTCTCATGCAAAAATCATTGAAAATCAAAGATTTTCGCTCTTTCTCATAGCAAATTTGAAATCAGCCGAAGCAGCAAGCTTACCATCCACATAACCATCACAGTGAAGCATACCAAAATCTCCACGCACACGAACGAGGTGAGACTTCGTCACCAGCTGATCGCCCGGCACTACCGGGTGTTTGAACTTGACGTTCTCCATGCCGCCAAACAGTGCAATCTTGCCACGGTTTTCTTCCGGATACAGCATCATAACACCGCCGACCTGAGCCATCGCCTCAAGAATCAAAACGCCAGGCATGATGGGATGATCCGGGAAATGTCCACGGAACTGCGGCTCCATCATCGTCACGTTCTTGATGCCTGTTGCCGATTTCATCGGGTCCAGTTCAATGATGCGGTCAACCAGCAGCATCGGCGGACGATGCGGCAGGATTTTCTGAATTTCGTTGATATCTAAAACCATGATTTTTCCTTCTTCCTTTAATTAATCACAATCCAACATTAACCCAATGAACCAGCAATCACTTTTGCCAGCTGCGTATTAAGCGCATGACCAGAAGCCACCGCGATGACATGACCGCGGATTTTTCCTGCCAGGCGCAAATCGCCAATCACATCCAAAATCTTATGACGGACCAACTCATCTTCAAAATGAAGCGGATTCAGCCATCCCTCGTCATTGTAAACGATGACGCTTTCCAGGGTTCCGCCCAGCCCCAGTCCCATATTACGAAGTGCTTCAATCTCTTTTTCGTAAGCAATCGTACGGGCCGGTGCAATTTCCTTATGATAAGTTTCTGGTGTAATCTCGAAATTCTGGTACTGAACACCAATGAGCTTGTGCGGATTCAGCGACGTAAAGCTTACACGGAAACCATCGTAAGGAACGACCATGACAAACCGTTTATTTTCTTCATCATCAATACGATAGACCTTGTCGATAACGATCTCATGGCATTCCTTTTCCTGCTCCTGACGGCCAGCCTTCTCCAGCAACTCAAAAAATGCCAGCGAAGAGCCATCTGCCACTGGTGGTTCCTCCGAATCCATTTCCACCACGCAGTTATCGATGCCCTGCGCATGAAAGGCACTCATCAAGTGCTCGATCGTGAATACTTTATAGCCATTTTCCTCAACCGTTGTCGCGCGCAGCGTCGACGTGACGTTTGAGGCTGCAGCATGGATTGACGGCCGTTCTGCAATATCGGTGCGAACGAACAGGATTCCCGTGTCAACCGGTGCTGGTTTGAGCACCATGTGAACCTCCCGGCCCGAATGCAATCCGATGCCGGTATAGGAAACCTCTGCCGCAATCGTAATCTGTTTCTGCAAAACTACTCCCCCCGAATAAAAATTCCTTTCTCTATTTTACCCAACAATGTTCGGTTGCGCAAGTAGCCGAAGTACTCACCACTCTTCACGGACAGACTTCCAGCGGTCGTGCAGCCAGAACCATTCTTCTGGATATTTCCGGACATGGTCTTCGATCGCTTTCGTCAACAACTGAGACATCTGACGAATATCCTCACGCTTATCCTTGGTCTTTTCCACATGGAACGGTCCCTCGACAATCAACGTATGCCTGCCATTTTCTTCCCGATGCATAAACGAAGTGAATATCGGGACGTTCTGAAAACGAGCCATCGAAGCCGCCCCCGGCGTACAGTTCGTCGGCTGATTGAAGAAATCCAGGATAATGCCGTCATGACGGTTGGTATCCTGGTCCATAATCAAACCAATGGCCCAGCCTTTTTTCAGCATCGCAAACATCTCCCGCACATCCGTCTTGTAGGTGATATGCATGCCAATCATGGTCCGATACTCATTGATGAAGCGGTCTGCTCCTGATGACTTCTGTTTCATGGCCACTCCGACCAGCGGAATACCAGCCATGGCAAACGCGCCGCCCATGAGCTCCCAGTTGCCACTGTGTGCTGCCGCGATAATTGCTCCTTTTCCCTCAGCCATGCCTTGCTGAAGTTTTTCCAGGCCCTCGATGCGAACGTATTCCTGTGGTTTCTTCTTGATCAGTGGAAAGCGAAGCACCTCAAACAGCATCGGTCCAAAGCGGACAGCACTGGCCTTGGCAATTCGCGTTGCCTCCGCTTCACTGACCTGCAAACATTTCTTTATCTGTTCCCGTGCCAACCGCTTGCGTTTGCTTGGCAGGACCAGCCAGGCAAAATTTCCCAAGCCGCGTCCCAATGCCTCACACACGGTTCGTGGAAGCATGCAGGCAATCGCACTGATTGCCTTCATCAGATAGTAGGAAAACATCTTTTTTCCTCCCTTTTCCTAACGATTCCATACTCTTGCAAAAAGGCCCCCTCAAAGGAGGAGGCCTCTGCTAAGCAATTACTCTTTTTCGTACTTTGCCAGTTTCTTTTCCAACTGTTTGAGCTTTTTATTCATTTCCGGCAAATGCTTCATAGCTGCCTGCATACGAAGCCATTCCGTATGGGACTGCACAGGGAAACCAGCACAGAATACGCCCTCCGGCATATTGCTGATAATACCGGAACGAGCTGCATAAACCGAGTTGGCGCCAATATTGATATGGCCAACCGTTCCGACCTGACCACCGAAGGTAACATTATGACCAACGGTCGTCGAACCGGAAATACCCGTCTGGGCAACAATCAAGCAGTTCGGGCCAATTTTGCAATTGTGGCCGATATGAACGAGATTGTCGATCTTCGTACCCTTGCCAATAACCGTCGACCCCATAGCGGCGCGATCGATACCATCATGAGCACCAATCTCCACATCATCCTCCAGGATGACATTGCCCACCTGCGGCACCTTCGTATGAACACCGTCTTTCGTTGTAAAGCCAAAGCCATCGGAACCGATTACCGCGGAGCTGTGTACGACGCAGCGCTTGCCCACATGACAATGCTCACGAACCGTAGCACTAGAATAAATAACACTGTCGTCCTCAATCTCTGCATACTGGCCAATATAGGTGTGCGGATACAGCGTTACGCGATCACCGATAACGGCATGGTCATCAACCACGGCAAACGGCATGATTACGACATCTTTCCCGATTTTTACATCTTTGCCGATATGTGCCTGTTCACTTACCCCCATTTCAAACTGAAGCTTCGGCGTAAAAAGTTCCAGCAATTTGGCAAAAGCAGCCCGCGGCTCCTCGACATACAATGCCGTTTTCGGGAAATCCTCGATTCCCTCAGGCAGCATGACAGCTGCCGCCTGACAGCTTTTCGCCTCTTCGATATGCGGGTCAACCGCGAAGGTCAAATCGTTTTTTCCCGCACCTTCAATATTATCCAAGCCATGAATCTCTACAGATGCATCACCCACAATACGACCGCCGACAAACTCTGCGATCTCCTGCAACGTCTTTTTCATGTTTTCTCTCCATCCTTTTCCTTACTGAAGCTTCGAGATGACTTCATCCGTCACATCGACAGCACCTGTGATGGCAATGGGCTGTTCCTGAGAGTTATTGACCACGGCATCCAGTTTCTTTTCCTTGGATACGCTTCCGAGAGCAACATCCATCTTCTGGCGAAGCTGGAGGGAATACGACTGATTGATCCCCTGAAGTTTACGCTGAGCATCCATCTGGAGTTTCTGCGCATCTTCCTGGCTCATATTCGGATTTTCCTTCATCTTCTGCTGAATCTCAGCCTGCGACTGCGCTCTGGCTTCATTCAGTTTCTGATTGCCCTCTTCTACCAAAGCCGAAATCTGCGGTGCTTCCTTGGAAACACGCTCGCCATCAATATAACCAATCTTAGCCTGGCCACAACCACTCATGAGCATCATCGATGCGAATGCTGCTGCCAGCAGGGCCGTAGATCTTTTGCGTAATTTCATGTTGTTATTCGCTTCTTTCTTTCAACTTTTATTATCTTCAGTACCCTCTTCCGCTTGGGACGGAAGGGTTCTGATTTCCTGTACCAATTCATCCGTCACATCGACGGTATCAACACCTACCACCATACCAGTCGAACGAGTAACCCGCTCAAACATTTCCTGGTGCGGACCAAAATTCGAAAGCAGCTGTGGCCGGTTGGCGAGGATCAAGGTAAAGTGATGAAGAATGGCAACCTTCGCAGCCTTCCCCGCCACATCGTTCAAAATGTGACTTTCCAAAGCCTGAAGTTTTGCCCGTTTGTCCGCCAACTCTTTGCGTTTTTCCAAGCGCTGCTGAACCATCTGGACTTTTTCCATCTGCTTCTGCATGGCTTCGGCATTCCGCTTTTCTGCCTCGGTCTTCTGCGCCGCAGCATCAGCCTTTTGCGCATCCCGCTTCTGTGGCAAATCCTGGCGCCAAGCCTCAAGTTCCGGTGCCAGCTCCTGCTTTACATGGTCACTTATCTGCTGTTGATATTCCCGATAAAGTTCCACCTGACGCAGGCCACGCTCACGCCGAAGCTGTTGACGCTGTGCCTCCCACTCGGCCCGCTCAGCCTCTCTTTGCTGCTTGCTGTCCAAGGGGTTGTGCATAGCTGCCTGATTATCCAGCTTGATGTTGATGTTCAACAATGCATTGAGGTATTCCTCGTTGATTGCATTGCGGCGGGCTTGATATTCGGCATCCGTCGCCGTGCGATATTCTTCCGTAAGGCGCTTGCTCTTCCGTTCGATTTCCGCCCGCTTGCCAATTACATCTTGCGCGTTCTTAGCCCAGACCGAATCGTCAAACGTCTTTTTATCAAGCTCCGGTGAATTAACGGTAAAAAGCTCCGCCAAGTCTTTCGATTCAAGTTCTAATACCCGGCAGTCTTCTCGAAGATTCTTGAGCTTTTCATAGTCCGGATGAGCCTCAATGACCTGCTGCCAATCGATAAGGCCGGTATCGGCCCGAGCGGCCGCCTGCTCATTATCCACCACAGTACGGGTGACAAAGGAACGAAAGAGTCCCGCTCCTGCGGCCACCAAGCAGGCAGCGACAATAGCACCTGCGATGATATTGCGCCGCCGCTTGGACAAACGCATCGATTTTTCCGCGGGCTTATCCTCTCCCATCTTTGTCTCACCTCTTTAAAAGAATTACCGAGCGCAACGAGTGGCTCGGTATTTCCAGGTCCATATACCCTTATCGGAACGTCCGCTTACCGGCGTCCTGGATTATTTGCTGATCTGCTTGATGACATCCTGCGTGATGTCCTGGCCACCGTAAACTACAGCGCCCTTCTCCAGGACAACCGAGAGGCCCTTCTGCTCAGCAACTTTCTTGACAGACTCCTCGACGCTCTTCTGCAGCGGCTCGGTGAGTTCCTGACGCTTCTGCATGAGGCGCTGCTGCGTCTGCATTGCATAGTCCTGCTTCTCCTGATCGTTCATGTTGGCCGTCTTGGAAGCGAACTCTTTCTGTGCTTCCTCATAAGCCGTATTGAATTCCTTTTCCGCATCCTGTGCCTTCGGATTCTGGCTCATTACCTGATTATAGTCAACAACACCAACATTCGAGCTGGCAGCATTGGCAATCCCCGTACCAGACTGCGTAAGAGCCAGAACAACCACGGAACCGACAAAAACGATAGCGATAAGAACGCTGATGATCTTTACCTGTTTCTTCTGTAATTTAACCATTTCAAATTCTCCTTTTCCCTTGCGGGGCTTGGTAGTGTTAAATTTCCGCTATGGCAAGGCCTAAACCGCCATACACGAATTTCATTATAACAAACTCTTATTCCTTATTCAAGCATATTCCTTCAATTCTCCTGTGCCCAAAATCAGAAATTGCCAACTAAACGAAGCCAATTCTGATGACGGTCGGCCAGATATTCCAAACCGAGGAAATCATGCATTTTGTAGCACAGGGCCGCCTCACCAATCTTATCCAAGAAGCGATACTCATACCGCAGCAGCCAACGCGGGGCTAACTGCTGGGATGCTGCCATGATAAAACGCCGTTCGTGTAAATCATAGCGAAGCTGTGCATGGGTACGCGAGCTAAGGCGGCGGTCATAGCCAGCTGCCCAGCCCCAATCCATATCCTGAGGCATGAGATCTACGAGCAAAAACAACTC
This sequence comes from Selenomonas sp. ND2010, assembly GCF_000702005.1. Classification (GTDB taxonomy): domain Bacteria; phylum Bacillota; class Negativicutes; order Selenomonadales; family Selenomonadaceae; genus Selenomonas_A. The sequence continues at coordinate 114,716 of NZ_KL370848.1, forward strand.
ATCCTGCTGGGACAGCATCGTTCCGGCATGGAACCGGAACAACAAGCTCTCGTTGTCCTCATGGCCATTTTTATCTTTGCGCCCAATATCCAGCCAGCCAGTCAACCGGAGCCGATAACGGCTCGTATCCGAGCGGCTCATAACATGCAGCCTTTCCGCCACATCCATGCTGACCGTCGTTTTCATATGATAGGAACGAAAATCCGTCAGCGCATCAAGTTCCTGTGCAAACTGCTCGGAAAGTTCCCGTTCATGCCGCTTGATAAATTTCACGGGAACACCGACTAAATCATCCACCTTATCCTGCATCACCTCGCGGCGGGATAGCAGCGTGACATTAGGCACCGTATCCGAACGCATGGATAAATCCACCGTCCGCACCACCGGAAGCTTTGGATAAACTACTAGTTTTACCCTGGCTTCGCGTTCCGGGTCAATCTCAAAATCGCCACGGAATTCCGGCAGATGTTCCGCCAAATAATCGTTTAGATGATGCTTGAGCACCCCATTGGTCCAGTCTGTTGCTGCTGTGGGAAGTCCCGTCAACGCGTCCTGGAAAACCTTATCCACATCTGCCAAGTCCCTGCGGACCAAAGCCTCCATACGCGGCGGCATTCCCTCCACCTGCACATCGACATCCACCTTGCTAATAACCTCTGACCACGGCAAAAGCAGTACCTCTACCCTTGTATCAGCCGCCGGATGAATCGTCACTTGACGGACCGTATAGCCTACCAACACCTTATCGAACACCTCATGAATAAGCTGTTCCTTCTGCTGGCATGACGCCTCGACTGACGCTACCGTCTGACCATCGATAAGTTGTCCAGCTATCGCCTGAACACTCTGCTGCATGCGCTGCTGCACCAATGGCGGCATGCTATCAGCGGCGGCAACAACAGCCGTCACCTTCTCCACCCGTTGCACGGACACCGCTTCCACTGGCTGGCAGACAGACAGCCAGCCAAGAGCCATCAGCAAGGCTAGGATGGTCTTCATGCGGCCAGACACTTCCTTTCTTCGGCAATCAGAACGTGCCACCTACCGTGAAGTGGACACGACCGCCATTCTTGCCGCGGCCATAATCGAGGCGCAGCGGTCCGATTGGCGTATTCAGGGAGAGTCCGACACCTACGCTGCCCTGGATATTGTCCGCCCCCGGTACCCAATCATTGTACCAGGCACCGCCCCAATCAGTGAACAGGGCGCCCTGTACTTTCGAAACAATGGGGAAGCGGTACTCAAGGGTCGCCAGTGCCATACGGGTGCCGCGGAACTGGTCCTCACGATAACCGCGCAAGCTGCTCTGGCCACCAACCTTGAACAAGTTGAACTCCGAAATATGACCACGGCCTGCACCATACTGGCCACGCATCGCCAATACCTGCGCATGGCCCACCTTTACATAACGCTGGTCTTCAATGGTCATCTTCTGGAAGTCAAAATCTGCCCCCAGGCCAGCCACCTCACCAGAGATGCTGATACGTCCGCCCGTTGTCGGATTGTAGATATTGTCACGGGTATCCGTTACATGCTCCAGGGTAACGCTGCGGGTCGTACCAAAGTTGTCCTTCACCCACTGAGTGCCTTGGCGATTACCGGCATTACCATTCTCCGTATGACGTACGTACTGATCCTTGCGGTTGCGCAGCGTAATGTAGTTCGTAGAGTATTCGCTTACCGGACGGCTCAACGTAATCTCACCACCGGAATATTTCCGCATATAAGACTCTTTATGATGTCCGTCCGTATCATAATCATCATATTCATAAGTACGGTTATAAATGCGGAAGGTTCCCGCTGTTTCCTTATCATCAAGCCATGGCTTGCGATAGGAGAAAGAATACCCATGGGCGTCAGAATCGTCGCCACTCTTCTCAAAGGTCAGGCTGACAGCATCGCCCGTGCCGCGGAAGTTTGTATCGCCGACACTGATCATGCCGATGACACCGTCTTCGCTGCTGTAACCAGCACCGATGCCGAAGGAACCCGTGCGTTTCTCTTTGACATCAAGCTCTACCTCTACGGCATTCGGCTCAACGCCCGGATTCATCTTGATATTTACATCTTCGAAGAAACCGAGGTTGTAAACGCGCTGAAGACTGCGGCGTGCCTGCTTCGAGTTGAAGGGCTCACCCGGCTTCTGGCGCATCTCGCGCAGAATGACACGCTCCTTCGTCTTGGTATTGCCTTTTATCTTGTAGCTCTCCAGCGTTCCCTCGTTGATTTTCAAAACGAGATTGCCGTTACGGTCAATGTTCATATCCGTAATCTTCGCCAGAATATAACCGTCTTTGCGATACTGATCCTGGATCGCCTGGACGTTCTGCTGGAGTGTGCGGCTGTTCAAGAGGTCGCCCTGCTTGACCGTAATCAGACCGTAGAGAACCTCATCAGACTCCACGGTATTGCCAACGATTTTGACACTGGAGAGGACTGGATTTTCCAATACATGATAGGTGATAACTACACCTTCCGGAACCTTTTCAAATGTCGGATAGAGGTCGTAGAAATAACCGGTATTGTAAATCGCATCGCGATCCTTGTTCAAGCCCTTAACCGTGAACATATCCCCTGTATGCATCGTAATTGCAGCTTTGGCCGTAGCCTCTGTCGACTTCGTCGTTCCCTCAAAAGCCGTATCGACAATCGTCTGACCTTCAAACGACTTCATATGTTCGGCGATTTCCTTTTCCTGGGGGCGTACTTTTCCCCACTCCTGAGTACGCGTATCGACAGCATCCTTTGCCTGTTCTTTCGTTTCCTCTGCCGGTTTCTGCTCGGTTGCAGCACTTTCTGCAGCTGCTTGCGTCGAAGCCTCTGCACTGGCGGCTGGAGCCGTCACATCGGCAGCAGCATAAGCAGCGCCTGGGAATACCGAAAAGCTGGCAGCAAGCGCTACCGCATAAGCAAGGAATCTTTCATTCTTTTTGTTCAAGGATCAAAACCTCCTAGGTGTAAATATCTATCATCACTACTGCCGCAGGGCTTTGCCCGCTGACTGCATGAGTTTCTGTGTTTCTGCATCCGGTACATGGCCGGATTTCTTGGTGGCAGGTGCCGCTTGTTCTTGCGGGGGCAGGACACGCGGCTGTTCCTTGGCAGCTTCTGCCGGCAGAGTCCTCGGCCCCTCCGCTTTTATTGGCGGCTGCTCGGGTGCCGGCGCAGCCGTTTCGGCGGGGCGGTTCGGCTGGGACTGATCTCTCCCTCCCAAAGAACTGCCTTCGGCCACGGATTCCGAAGGCAGAGAAACATCCTGCTGCGGCGCCAGCGGCACACTTTTCCCCTGAGGGAGTACCGCCATTCCCGCCACCACCAAGATGACTGCCACCAGCGCGGGCAACAGACGGCCGCCCCAGCGCTTTAGCTTAGCACTGCGCGGGCTGTCTTTTACCTGAGCCAGCTCTGCCTTAGCCAGCATCAAGTTCAACTCCCCCCGGACATCATTTTCTTTGTCCAGGGAATGTTCTGCCTGTCCCAGCCAATCACGGGCCGCACGTATATGATTTTTTTGTGCTTTGCGCCGATCCGACATAGAACCCCCTCCTGTGATTCCAATCCTCAAAACTCTCTAGAATTATAATCCAACACGAAGTTCGCTATTTGACCTGCTATTTTGCACGATTATCCTAAAGCAACCCTGTTTATTGCCATTTTTTAGCATTTTTTATCGGTTTTTTACTGATTTTCATCAGAATTCACCAGTTATGCATAAAACGTGACAACATTCCCCGCACACGGCGAATTCCGTTTTTCTGCAAACGGTAGACATGGGAGATACTGACCTGCAACCCCTCCGCCATATCGCCAGCTGCCTCGCTTTGCATATACAGCCCTTCCAAAACGGCTTTTTCCTTTGCCGGCAGGCGATCTATCGCCTGGTGGAGACGGCTTGCAAGCTCATGGCTTTCCGCCTGTTCCATCACCGATGGGCTCATATCCGCCAAATTATCCTTGAGGGAATCTCCACCATCCGCAGGCAGTGCATCCATGCAGGCCACATCCGAACTCCCTTCCTTCTGAAGAAAATTCAGCATGCGCCCACGAATGCGATGGACGGCAAACAAACTGAATGCCACCCCGCGTTCTGGTTCGTAATGTTCTACGGCCTCAATAAGTCCCACCGTGCCTTCCTGTACCATATCCATAACGGATTGCAGTTGACGATACGGCAAAGCCTGTTTAAAAACCAACGGCTGATAGGACTCTATGAGCAGGCGCCTTGCCTCTTCATCGCCCTCTTCTTTATACCTGTGCCATAACACTTGTTCCTGTGCTGGCTCTAACAACCGTACCCGGCTCAACTCTGCGATGTACTGCTCAAATTGCATCCTGCTCACCTCCTTTAATCATTATTCGGATAATGCTCAGAAGGACATTCTCGCCTCGAGGCCGACGATGTAGCCACTGCCTTCCCGGTCAAAGGTCAATCCCAATTTATCATTCAGGTCATACTGAATACCATATCGATTGACATTCTGACCACCAAGGCTGCGCGTATACTTTACCATCACCCGGTCTGAGATATATTTTCCCATCTGAACATTAAAATCGTATTTGTTTGTTTCATTTTCTAAATCGTGATGGTCGTAAATCGAACCACTACCACGAGAAATCGTAAACTGATCCAGGAACAAGAAATCCCGCAGGACGTCTTCGACCTCTGATAGGAAACTCATCTGAATCCCTACCGAAAGCATATCTCCTGCATTCATATTCTTTTGACCATTCTTATAAGCATCCCGTAAAGTCAAAAGCTGAATAATCTGTGTCTGACTCATTTCCGGACTGGACGTCAACTTGATTTCCAGCTTGTCAAGCGGTCCCTTAGCCGAAAGGAATACCTTCGCCTGCGTCAAACGAGTATCCGCAAAGAATTCGATACTTGGCAGAAATGAAGCCACCTGGTCAAACGTCGCCAACCCTTCACGAATCTTAAACTCGGTCTTGAGATAATTTATCGTGCCACCGCGTTTTACCTGCAGACTGCCAGACATCTTCGGATGGCTGACAATGCCTCCCATATGGAACTGACCACCCAAATACAAATCGTAGAGATAAGAACTATAGAAGTGAACTTTATTCCCCACATTGACCTGAATATCCATGACGGCATCGGGAAGATTACTGTCTCCCTCAGGAATTGTCGGAACAGATATCATACAGTTCTGGAAATCCACCGTTCCCGAAATCTTAGGCATATGACGCCCGTAAAAATCGGTATCGAAAACATGCATTTCGCCAGTAATTGGCCCACGGAAAAAATCACTCTGTATATCCAGCTTGTCAGCCTTTAAAGTGAAATCGTATTTATCCGGAGAAACGCCATCCAGCAACAGCGAACCCGTAAGAGAGTACGTACCTTCGCCCATTTTACCAGAAAATTCCTGGACTGTCACTTTGCTGCCGGCGAAGGTGATTTTTGCATTCATATCCGTTATCGGCTTTTCAAGTGCCTTCCATTTCACCGCGCCGCTGGCCAGTCCTACCGTACCATCGATCAGTGGATGAGCGAGCGTTCCATGGACTTTTAGATTTCCTGTCGTTGCGCCCACTGCCCAATCAACCTGCTTAGAAACAGTCGGCAGAAGTGATAAGTCCGCCTGATCGAGCGATACGGTAAGCTGAATTTGCTCGATATCATCAAGCTGCTCATTCTTATCGGCAAAAATCGCCCGTGAAGGAATGATTCCCTGGGCACTCGCCTGATACGTTTTATCCCCGGCAGCTTTCTGGACGGTGAATTTGTCCACCGTTATCAGGCCATTTTTCAAATGAAAAGCACCATCCAAATTATCAAAAGTGGAACCCTGTACGCCCCCATTGTGCCCGCTAATCGTTACGTCAGCTGACGGGTTCGTGACAAAGCCACCGAAATCCGCTTCAATATCCGCGGTGCCGATGACATTGGCCTGTATTCCAACGGCCTTGGCAAACATGCCCATTTCCAGATCAGATGCCGAAAGTTTTCCCTGGATAGGCTGCTCTGCCGCTACGCCAACAGTGCCGGTTAAGGTGAACAAACCCTTGCTGCCTTGTTTCCCTGCGATTTCCTTAACGGTCACCACCTGATCGACCAGCTGCATATCAATGTCCACATCATGGACATCATAGCCGCCAACAGTCCCCTTCGACATGCTGCCATCGACGGATACCTGCGGGTTATCCACCGTCCCCCCAAAAGTCGCACTGCAGTTCAGCCGCCCCTGAACCAAATCGTTTTTCTGATTCAGCAGCGCCGTAATCGCGTTGATATCGGCATTCTGGACAACGACATCGCCGGTAATCACCTTGGTCTCCGTATTGATGGAAGCCACCGCATCATAGGTACCACCATTCTGCTCGAAGCCGAACTGGTCTACATCCACACTACCATTGCGGTATTTGACCATGCCGTGGAGATTCTTGATTTCCTGATCATTGAGTACAATATCCGGCGCATCCAAAATTCCGTAAAATTCCGGTCGGTCCACATTGCCTTTGATGTCGCCCTTGAACGTCCCGTGTCCGCTTACCTCATAGGGAAGTTTGTGTTCAATGCGCTTGAGGTCAATATCCTTCGCCTCAACCTTCATCGAAAGATTCCGATTCTGATCGATCGTACCATTGAGAATCATGTCAATCATCGGCGAATAGGCATGAAAATCCTGCAGGCGAATTACGCCATCGTCCAAGAAATAGTCGCCATCCATTCCGGACAGCAGGATTCCACGATAGCTTCCGCGATAAAAATGAATATAGCCGACGCCTTTCGGATTATCCAGCGTACCCGTAAACTTGATGATGTTATCCACATTACCGGTTATCGGTTGGTCCGGTGCCACCAAGGCCGCGATATCTTCCATCCGTGCGCCCATGGTATCAATCTGCAAGTCGAGTTTCCGTTCCCCGGCAAAACCGACAGACCCAGCTACCCGCCAGACTTCCTTGCCATCTTTCTCCATCAGGAAATCATCGATATGAACCCCATCCAAACTGCCGCTCGCAGTCAGTTTAAGGCTGTCGAACGGCTGCTTGAATAAAGTTCCCTTCAAACCTGAGAACTTGACAACCACCTGCGGATTCGCCAAATCCCCCTGAACCGTTCCCTTGAAATCACTAAGGCCTGTAACATCAGCATTCGGCTCAACTTTCTGCAATAGCGATAAGTCAAAATGCGCACCATAATACGCCAAATCCAATCGGGGCGCTGTCAAAAGATTTGCTATCGTTCCTTCGGCTGCCAACCGGCTATGATTGGGCAGATTGATGCTTAAAAAATCCAGCTGCAGGCTGTCACCAGCCAGGTAGAAGGAAGTATTGATATTTTCAATCGGCAACGCACCATAGGAACCATTTTCAAGTTTTGCACTACCGTAAGCCTGAAGCTGGTCGAGGCTGGTCCCTACGCCACTGATTCCCAGATCCGCAGTTACCTTGCCAGTCACAACAGCTGCCTGCGGCAGCTTCTCGGACAATGCTCCCATGTCAACCCCTAACGCCTTGACATGCGCCGTATACGAAAGATTATCCGCCGCGATAGCAGCCTCTCCTTCGGCCTGACCGCCAAATACCTGAACACGCAAATCCTTCACGAACACGTTTTGGTCCTGATAACGAACCTTCGCAGAAAGATTCTGGAACGGAATATCCATCGCCGAACCTTCCGCCACTTTTACCTGTCCCTCGATGGACGGATCCTTGATGGTGCCACGTACTTTCACGTCAAAAGCAGCCGCCCCCTGATAGGGAAGATTTTTAAGGACCAGGCTGGGATCGAATGATTCCGACGAAGCAGTAAGATCAAGATACGGATTTCCGGTGTCAAAACGTATTTTGCCATGTGCCTTGGCATGCTGTCCCGCTGCATCAGCCTCTACAGAAACCAAAGCCTCCGCATCGGTAAACGCCGCATGTCCCTTGATTCCCGTCACATCCGTTTCCATGATATGAACGGCGCCATCCGTGAAATCCGCATCACCAGTAAACGATAATTTACTGCCATCCCGGAAGGCGTGGATTTGAGCAGCCTCTACCTTGCCGCCGGTTACAGAAATATCCTGAGGAATCACACCAGCTGGCACAAGCTCCAGATAATTGGCCAAATCCATATGATTTATTTTGGCATTCACAATCTGCCGATCGTCATCAAAGGTGCCGGAAGCTTCCACCAACGTTCCTTGATTTTCGCCGCTTATCTCGGCTTTCATGACCGGATAATCCGCCATATCCAAGGACCCGCAAACCTTTTCCAGCGTAAGCTCCTTCCCCTGCATGCGTCCAATGACGCGTCCATTTTCCACGCGAACCAGGCCATGGAATTGCTGGCCGCCTGATGTCTTGCTGATGAGATCCTCAAAGTTCCAGCTGCCATCTTCCCGCTGTGCTACCACTGCCTCCACATTGGAGATTTCGATTTCCTTGACCGCCTCAGCCGGCGCAGAAAGCGCAGAAAGCAGGCGGTAGGTCACCTGCGCCTTTTCTGCACGCGCAATGATCTCTGCCTGCTTATCATAAACTGCCACATCATGGACTTCGAGAGTGCGGAGAGACTTCACCTCTATGCTGCCGACATCAATACGTACGCCGAGCATCTCCGACGCCGTCGATGCCGCAGTACGACCTGCCGTTTCCATAAAAGCACTGGTCTGCATATAGTACCAAAGGCCAGCCAGCACCAAGAGCACGAGGCCCAGGCCTGCCGCCAATATTCCCAATGTTTTCCGCTTCATGATAATCCCCTCAAAAAGCCGGTCCGTGGCTGTATTTTAACGGGTGAATTACTTCACCGCTTCCTCTTTTACTGCTTTTTTGTCGGCATGCTTAGCCTTCGCAGCCTTACGTGCCTCACGTTCCGCTTTGCGGCCAGCTTTTGCCTCTTCCTTCGAGTTCTGTTTCGCCTCTTCGGTCAATTCGAGGATAGCATCATCATGCAGCTTTGCATCCTCGCGGACCTGTTTCAGGCGATTGCCCTGCAGGCGCGATGCGCGGTATTTTTCCACATCGATATCAATCGGCAGTCCCATCGCACGATCCAACGACGCCTTGCTGGTATTGTAGTTATAAAGCGCCGTGTAGTAATTGGTCTTGGCCTCCGTCAGTTTTTCATTGGCATCCATGACGTCAAGGTTTGTACCGACGCCGGCACTATAACGGACATTGGCAATCTTATAATCCTCTTCTGCCTGCGTCACAGCGGTTTTCGTCGTATCGATGTTCTTCTCTGCAGCCTGGAGGTTCAAGTAAGCCGTACGGACATCGAGCTTGATGGATTCGTCCTGCTGGCGGGAAGCCTCCTGCGCTTTGAGCAGCGTTGCCTCAGCCGCATGAACACTTGCCGACGTAACCCCGTTGTCAAAAATATTCCAAGTTGCCTGAGCACCAGCCTGCCAAGCCTCCGACTGTTCGTCCTTAAAAGCCTTGCCTCCAGCGATTGACTTGCTGGCCACAGCATTTACCGACGGATAGTTGCCAGCCTTCGCGGCATTGATTCCAGCCTCTGCCTGTTTAACTGCATAGTAGCAAGCGGCTCCATCAGCCCGATTCGCCAGAGCAAATTTCGTGCAGTCATCCAGCGACAAATCATAATGCGTATAACCGAGCTGATCGCGGATATCCAGCACCGTATCGGTATCCAAGCCGATGACATTGTTGAGGGTCGACACGGCCACATCATAATTGTTCTGGGCCGTTACCAGCGCCTGCTGGGCATTTGCCAGCTGAACCTGCGAAGCCAATACATCCGATTTCGCTACCGTACCGACATTGTAATGCGCATTGACGTTATCCAAATGCTCGCGAAGCGTATTTACAGCATCCTGCTGAACATTGATAAGGTTGCGGCACTGCAGGATTTGATAATAATCCGCCGTAGCCTGATAGCGGATTGCCTGCTTCGTATTCTCAAGCGTTACATCAGCGGCATTGATGCCATAACCAGCTTTATCGATTGCAGCGCGCAAGGAACCATTATAAAGCGGCATTCCCACCTGCAGGGCATTGCTGTACTGCGAATCGATTTTCTTCGCATCATAGTCACGACCGCCCAACGAAAACGCACCAGTTGTCCAGGAAAGCGTCGGCCCCATCTGGCGGCGGGCATTCGAAAGATTCCATTTCGCAGCATCAACGTCAGCCAGTGCCGATTTGATATTGCGGTTGTTTTCCAGAGCCATCTGAATGCTGTCATCCAAATTCAGCTGAATCGTATCCGCAGCGAGCGCCGTCCCAGAAATCGACACAGCCGTCAAAGCCCCCATAACCAGAGCGGTTAATTTTCTATAAAATCTTTTATTCGTCTTCAAGATAAAATCCTCCTTTATCCAAATCCTTAAAAGGACTGACGCAAACCAATGTAGGCAGCGCGCCGTTCTCTATCATTGACATTATTCCACTGCCCCAACAGCGAGGTTCCATTGCTGCCCAGGTCGTATTGAGCCCGCAGCCGGACTGCCAGATCATCGAAATCATAGGCATCGGCTGACACCTTGAAATGCGACCCGATTCTCGAATCGAGTCCCACACCAGCTTCGCCATAGATCAGGCCACCACGGGCATCAAAAGCACCAAAGTGTGATCCCAGCTGGAAATTACCACGATCGGCGTTGCCGATATCATCAATCCCCATCATCAAAAAGGCCCCCGACTGAGAATCCACATTCATATTGAAGTTTGTGCTCCAATCATGCTTCATCCCGCTGTAAAGCAAATCGGCATTCGATGACACCTCAATGGTATCCAGCTTCTTCTTTAGCTTGTCTGCCTTATCCGTCAAACTGCGGGCATTGTGAATAATCGCCTTCGTATCCTCAATGGTTTTCTCATCACCGGCTACCTTGGCAATCCCTTCGGAAATCACGCGGATTTTCTCACTGGTATCGGCAATATTATTAAGCGTCAACCGTAAATTTTCCGCCGTCTGCGGGTCAGCTCCCACCGTAGCCAGATTCGTCATCATTGACTCCACAGCACTGGCTGTACGGTTAAGGCTAGCAGTCATCGTGTTCATGTTGGCCAGCATCTGATTGATATTGCCCTGATTCGTCAAGGCCATGTTTTCAAAGGCCGCCATCATGCCATTGATATGTGCCGTAGCATCCCGCATATTCATGGCCATCTGGATTACGGAGCCTTGGAACTCTGCATTACCGACAATCTTATTCATACCAGCCATAAGTTCCTGCGCCTGATCCACCACTTTGCTGAGTCCAGCAAACATGGTATCCATGCCGGCCTCATCCTGTCCGATAAGGTAATCTCCATTTTCTACCCAGCCGAGCGATGGGTCAGCCGGCAGGATGTTGATGAATTTTTCTCCCATGACGCCAGAGGAACCGATTGTTGCCTGGGAACTTTTCGGTATTTTTACATCACTATTGATGGAAAGCGTCACAGTAACGCCCTGTCCATCGTTCTGGATTTTCTTGACCTTTCCAACGGGAACGCCTGACAGTCTTACCACCGACTGCGGTTCCACCCCAACGACCTGATTGAAGCCAGCATAAAGGGTATAGCCCTTATCGCCGCCCAACTTAAAACCACTGAGCATGATTATGACACCAGCCAACAGCGCCAAGCCAACCAAAGTAAATGCTCCGACCTTTGCTTCTGTACTCATGCGTCATGCCCCCTTAACCGTTCGCAGGGTGTGAAAAAACGCCTGCACCCGCTCATCCTTGATATTCTTGAAATTCTCTACGCTATCCACTGCAATGAGTTCCCCCTCATAAACCATGGCAATGCGGTCCGCAATGCGGCAAGCACTAGCCATATCATGGGTAACCACCACCGAAGTCACCTTGAGTGCCTGCTGGGTGTGGCTGATGAGTTCATCGATCTTTTCCGTCATAATAGGATCAAGACCCGAACTCGGCTCATCATAAAAGATGATTTCCGGTTCAAAGGCAATGGCCCGCGCCAAGCTGACACGTTTCTTCATGCCACCTGATAACTCATTCGGCATTCGCGAAGCTACATTCTCGAGTCCCACCAAATGGAGTTTCTCCTCGACAACGCGCTGGATTTCTTCCTCCGGCATATCCGTATGTTCCCGGAGACCGAAGGCCACATTGTCGCCCACCGTCATCGAATCGAACAGTGCAGAATACTGAAACACCATTCCCATATGCAGCCGGACCTTATCCAACTGCTCCTCCGATAGTTGCGAAATTTCCGTATCGCCAATCCAGATTTCACCCGAAGTCGGCCGAATGAGTCCAATCAGCAAACGCAGCAACGTGCTCTTGCCTGAGCCTGAGCCCCCAATGATGGCAAGCGTCTCCCCATCTTCGATTGTCAGATTGATATGGTGCAGGGCTTCTTTATCCCCAAAGCTCTTGCACACATCCACAAGTCGGATCATAATGCCTCACATTATATAAAGTCTTTCTTAGTAAAGGATGAAAGTCAAAACCGCATTTAAGATAAATATGGCAATAATCGACGACACAACCGTCTTGGTCGTCGCCTTACCAACGCCTTCGGCACCATCCGGACTATGAAGTCCGTAATAGCACCCCAGCACAGCGATGACATTGCCGAAAAAGACCGCCTTGATGACACCGCCGGTAAGATCAAAGACCTCCACAAAAGTGTGGATAGAATTCATGTATAGATACGAGCTGATGCCCGAATAATAGACGGCAATAACCCAGCCCCCTAGGACGCCGATAACATCACCGAACACCGTTAAGATTGGCACGACAATCATACACGCCAGCATGCGGGGAACGATGAGATAGTTTACCGGATTGACCGCCATAACCCGCAGCGCATCAATCTGTTCCGTAACCTTCATCGTAGAAATCTCTGCCGTAATAGCCGACCCAACACGGCCCGCACAGACGACACCGACCAGCACTGGACCGAGCTCACGGCCAATGGCAATCGAAATAATGCCACCGATAGTTCCCTGGGCACCGAATTTAATGAGGATATCCGCAGTCTGCAGCGTAAAGACTACGCCGGTAAACAACAGCGTAAGGCTGACAATCAACAGCGAATCTACCCCGAGATGCGACATCTGTGACAGGATATGCCGCGGTCTGGGCCGATGCCCCAATTCCCGCATAGTATCCCGATAGAGGAGCACGATTGTGCCAAACTCCTCCAGCCGGCGCATGACAAAAGCACCAACGAATTCCAACAGTTTCAGCAGCATCATCTCCTCCTTTCCCCTATCGCTTCGTATTTTAAAGAATACGCCCAAGCATATCATACACTACCTTTCGATTTTAGCAGAGATATTCCAAATAGTAAAGATAAGTTTACTATTTTGCCGGTAATTTTTCTGCTTCTTTTCTCAATATTTTTCCTATATAATAGAATTTAATCAAAATCACCTTCAGGAGGAACACTAATGCCAAAGAAAGTCTATGCCGTCCGCGCCGGCCGTGTCTGCGGAATCTTTACCACCTGGGAGGAATGCAAGAAACAGGTAGACGGCTACGCCGGCGCCCGCTATAAGGGGTTCACCGATATAGCCGAAGCACTAGCCTGGTTAAACGGCGGTGACCGCCCCGCGCCTCCGCAGCGCCCGAGCGCATCTCCCCGCCGCTCCCCTCATCCCCGCCCGTCATCATCTACCCCCACGCGCCCCGACAGCGAACAGGATTACGTCATCTACACCGATGGCTCCTGTCTCCGAAACCCAGACGGCCCTGGCGGCTGGGCCGCCGTTGTCACCAATGTCCATACCGGTGAAGTCACAGAACTTCATGAGGGAAGCCCCAGTACTACCAACAACCGCATGGAGCTTTCCGCTGCTATCGCTGCCATGTCATTTCCCAAGACACCGGCTAAGATCGCCATCTACACCGACAGTCAATACCTGAAGAACGGCTTCACCAAGGGCTGGTTAAAATCCTGGAAAAGCCGTGGCTGGAAAAAAGCCGACGGCAATCCTGTCTTGAATCAGGACCTCTGGATGCAGCTCGACACCCTTTATCAAAAACATCAAATTACCTTCCACTGGGTCAAAGGCCACGTAGGCATAGACCTCAACGAACGCTGCGACCAGCTGGCCAAAAGCGAAGCCATGAAATATCAATAAGCAAAATAAGCTGTTGCCGACGGATAAAACCGTGCAACAGCTTATTCTCTATCAATCGATTTTCCTAGCATCTTGCAGCTATCATCCCTGCCAGCGTTCGAACAAATTATGTGCAATCCCGAGTTGGTCACAGATCTTACCTACCATCATATCGATGGCATCCTCAAGCGTCTGCGGACGATGGTAAAACCCCGGACAGGCAGGGACAATGCGTGCCCCGGTCTGAGCCAGCTTCAGCAGATTTTCCAGATGAATCGCATGCATCGGGGTTTCGCGCGGGACGATTACCAATTTGCGTCCTTCTTTTAACATCACATCCGCTGCCCGGGTCAGCAAATTATCCGAAATCCCATGCGCAATACTTCCCGCTGTCTTCATCGAGCAGGGCAGGATGACCATCGCATCCGTACGAAACGAACCGCTGGCGATGGCAGCTCCCACGTTATCATTATCATAAAGTTTGTCGACCTGTGCGGAAAACGTCTCTCGGCTGACGCCACATTCATATTCCAGCACATCCCAACCACTGTCCGTAACCACCGCATGGACTTCATGACCAGCCGCCTTAGCCACCGCTATGAGCCGTAAGGCATAGACGCTGCCACTAGCGCCGGTGATACCTACCACAAGTTTCACTTTCTCCCCTTCTTTCATGGAAAAAAGCCTCCCAAAACGGGAGGCTCTTTCTATTTCAAACACTTAAAGCTCTGCTTTTTTAATGACTTCGACGCCACCCATGTACGGTACGAGAACCTTCGGGACGATGACGCTGCCATCTTCCTGCTGATAGTTCTCGAGAATTGCTGCCACCGTACGGCCAACAGCCAAGCCCGAACCATTGAGCGTATGAACGAATTCCGGTTTGCTCTTAGCATCGCGGCGGAACTTGATATTGGCGCGGCGAGCCTGATAGTCCGTGCAGTTGGAGCAGGACGAAATCTCACGATATTTATTCTGCGCGGGGAACCAAACCTCGATATCATAAGTAGTTGCCGACGTGAAACTCATATCGCCCGTGCAAAGTTTAACAACATGATACGGAATTTCGAGCAGCCGCAGAACATCCTCGGCATTGTCTACCATCTTGTCCAGCTCTTCCCAGCTGGTTTCCGGCGTACAGAACTTAATCATCTCAACCTTGTTGAACTGATGCTGGCGGATAAGACCACGCGTATCGCGTCCAGCGCTGCCAGCCTCAGCACGGAAGCAAGCCGTGTAGCAGCTGAAATACTGCGGCAGCATCTTGCCATCGAGAATTTCATCACGATAATAGTTCGTCGTCGGTACTTCTGCCGTCGGAACGAGGTAGTAGTCAAGACCTTCCACCTTGAACATATCCTCAGCGAACTTCGGCAGCTGCCCCGTACCCGTCATGCTGTCTTTGTTCGCCATGTAGGGAGCCAGCATCTCCGTATAACCATGCTTATCCGCATGGAGATCCATCATGAAGTTGATGCAGGCACGTTCCAATCTTGCCCCCATACCTTTGTAGAACGTAAACCGTGCTCCCGTTACCTTGGCAGCGCGATCTGCATCGAGGATATCGAGATCCGTGCCAATATCCCAATGTGCCTTCGGCTCAAAGGAAAACTCACGCGGCGTTCCCCATTTACGAACTTCCGGATTTTCCGTATCGTCCTTGCCAATCGGAACATCTTCACGCGGAATGTTCGGGATGTGCAGCAAAATGTCGCGCAATTTGCCCTCAACCTCTTTGAGCTCTCCATCCAGAGCAGAGATTTTCTGACCGACTTCACGCATCTCTTTGATGCGCTCATCCGCATTCTCCTTGTTCTTCTTCATGACACTGATTTCCTTGGAAACCGCATTGCGCTCACTCTTCAGCGTCTCCGTCTGCTGCAAAAGTTCGCGGCGCTTTTTCTCAAGGCCTTCGAAATCGTCAAGATTCAAGGAATTGTGGCGATTTTTGAGCATCTGACGAACTTCATCTAAATGCTCGCGGACAAATTTCATGTCTAACAAAATTCTCACTCTCCATATCTGAATAATCAACAAGATTATATCCAATTTCCAACGGTTACATCTTTATATTATATCGTTTAACAATTCTACGGTCAATACGCCCGTCTGCCTCACCGAGCTCCATCAAACACTGATTTCAAAATGCTCTTTATCGGCCTCATCTTTTGGCGGCTTACGCACAATCTTCTGGGGCTTAGCCTTGATTTCCGGCGGCATCGCCGCAACTTGTTCCCGATACTGCCGGGCAATCTGCTTCGGTGCTGCCGCTGCTGGAACTTCCGGCGTCAATCGGACGCGGCTGCGGGCTTTGGCCAGCCGTGCCTTTGCCTCAGCCCGCGCTTTACGGACCTCCTCTGCTGCCTCGAAGGCCTCCTGCTCCTCGAGCTGACGGAGAGCCTCATCCGGTGTAAGGCCGCGAAGGTTCAACGAGCGTTCGGACTCATCCGGCTCAATTGCCTGGCGGATATCCGCTGCCGAAAGCTCTCCCTTGCTGCCATTCCGCCGTTTGAGTACGACACGAAACAGCACAAACGCCAACACAAAAACCGAAACAAAGGTAAAAATCCAATACCCTGTGCCATGTCCCGCAAAGGACGTCAATGGCGGCGCTGCCGCCTGCGCAGACTGCGTATTCTGCGCATCCTCTCCCGGCTTGCCATCCTGCAATGCCGCTGCCGCCTGAGGATCTGTCTGCACGACTGTGCTCTGACTCTTCCCTCCATCGGACTGATTCTGCTGATTCTGCTGATTCTGTTTGGCATCCGGCTTTTCCTGCGTGGTTTTCGAAAGCGGTCCATCTCCCTGAGCCACGGCTTGGCGGGCATCAGCCTCCTGCCGCTGCGCATCGGTCTGATTCTTATTCTGCGGCACCGTAGACTGCGTAACACTGCCGCCGCCCTCCAGCGACACTCGCGGCACCGATGGAGGGGTTGGCGGAGTTGGCGCAGTAGGTGGCGTCACTGCCATATATATTGCTCCCTTCCAAACCCTTTTAACTTTATATCCTCATCGTCATTATACCGCCATTATGCTCGTTTTGCCAAAGACAAAATCGTCCATAAACCAAAAATCCGCCAGCTCATTGAGCCAGCGGAATGACGGTTAAAGCAAATGCGCGCGAAGTTCTTCGCCGCTCTGTGCACAAAGATAAGCCGGCGCGATATCAAGAACCGTCTTGCATCCCGTCTGACCTTCCTGAGACAGCCGATAGGCAGCGCGGGCGTAAGCCACCAGCACGCTCGTAGTGAATTCCGGATTGGAATCCAAATCCAATTTGAACTCGATGACATGCTGATTTTCCTGCTTGTGCCCCGTGACCCCCGTACGGATTACCGAGCCACCATGTGGCAGGCCTTGGTGATTTTTCTGGAGTTCTTCTTCGCTGATAAACGTCACCGTCGTATCATAGTCTGCGAAATAGTTTGGCATCGTCTTGATTTCCTTCTCGACATAGGCTGCATCAGCACCGTCCTCCAAGACGACAAAGCACTCACGGGTATGTTTTTGCCGCGTCGTGAGCTCTGGATTCTTGCCGGCGCGGACTGCCGCAATAGCCGACGGAACCGGAACCGTATACTGACGGGCATCCTTTACGCCCTTAATGCGGCGGATTGCATCCGAATGCCCCTGGGAAACGCCACGCCCCCAGAAGGTATAATCCTTGCCGTTAGGCAGGATGGCATTGGCATAGACACGAGCCAGCGAAAACAGTCCCGGATCCCAGCCCACTGAAATAATTCCGATATGCCCGGACTCTTTGGCCGCTTTATCCACCGCTGCATAATGCTCCGGGATGCAGGCATGCGTATCGAAACTATCGATGACATTAAACAGCTTGGCATACTGAGGCCCCTGCACCGGCAAATCTGTAGCACTGCCACCGCAAAGAATCATGACATCGATTTTATCTTTCCAAGCCGAAACATCGTCCACAGCAACAACCGGAACGCCCGCCGTTGCAATACGAACCGTCGACGGATCGCGGCGCGTAAAAACCGCTGCCAATTCCATATCCGGGTTGGCCTCAATCGCGCACTCAACGCCGCGGCCAAGATTACCATAACCAAGGATACCAATACGAATACTCATAGGTTTACCCCTCTCTGTTTCATTCTTTTGCCTGTACACTATGACAAATCACAATCTTTTACGTTATTACTATATCATACCATCGATTTATTGAAAAACATTTTCTCTTCCGCTTGATCCAAACGCCATTGTTGCCAATTTGCCTATGGTCAATTGGTAACAATGGCGTTATAATAGATAGCATTGACTATGTCGATAACCAATATTTTTTGCATAAATGGAGGTCTAATATGATTACACCGGAACTCATTGCCCGTATCAATGAACTTGCCCGCAAAAAGCGTTCCGTCGGACTTTCCGAGGAGGAAACCGCTGAGCAGCAGAAACTCCGCCGCATCTACCTTGATGGCATCCGCGACCAAGTCAAAGGGATGCTCGATAACATCGAAGTCGTCGACGCGCCGGAAAAAGCGCAGCCAAAGGTCACCCGTATCAACGAAGTATCCTTTTCGCTGCGCCGTAAACTTCACTGATGATACACGAAAAGGGACTGCCAGCCCTAAGGCAGCAATCCCTTTTCAAAGCAGGGGTCCGAAATGCCGTACGCTTTTCATGCCTAAAACCTGCGACTAGCAGGTGGGTGCCCTAAGTCTGACTTCAGTCTCCGCCGAGGCGCACATCCATCAGAATCAAATCAAGCTCCCTATAAAAAATGTAGGTTAGACATAATAAAAGCCCGCGTACATCCCAGGCGTGTCCTTCTTTGTATGTATAATAGCATAAAAAAAAACTGCATGCAAGACTTGACAAATAAGAGCTTTTGACCGTTTACGAAAAAATCTGTATATTTGCAGTTTTCTTGTTAAAAAAGATAATTCCTGAGCTTTGCTTGGACTTTCCGAACAAAATCGACTATAATGTATAGATAAGCCTTATATGATTTATCGACAAAATCATCACATGACATAAAGGAGTTTTACTTATGGCAATTACATTCAGCGTAGCCATCAGCTACAACAACACTTTGGGCTGGATTGACTATGATGCCGATGCGCACAAAGCTGAGATTCATCTTGACGATGAAAAAGGCAAAGCGCTGGTGGAGGAATATCTTGGCAAAACCCACGAAATCATGGTTCCCCATAAAACGCTGATGGATTTCACACATGAGACCGTCGATCCGCTGGCCGATGAAGCAAGCTTCAAGCTCGCCATCACGCGCCTCTGGAATGCGACGCAGGTTCATGTCGATTGGAGCCGTCCGGTAGACTACGTAAAAGCTCATCCGCATTATTGAGGACAAAAACAGGCATCACTCACGCGATGCCTGTTTTTTTGTGCCATTCTTTCCTTAACGATGCGCAAACAATTCCCGGACTTCCTCTTCACTGAGCTTAGACAGGAAATTCTCACCCGGCTGTATCATCTGATCGATAAGGGATTTTTTCTTTTCCTGGAGCTCGTAGATTTTTTCTTCTACGGTCCCCTTGGTAATAAATTTCAAAACCTGAACGTTATTCTTTTGCCCTAAGCGATAAGCACGATCCGTCGCCTGATCCTCCACGGCGGGATTCCACCAAGGATCAAAATGGATGACCATATCCGCACCGGTGAGATTCAGCCCCGTGCCGCCAGCCTTGAGGGAAATCAAAAATACAGGCATATTTCCCTCATTAAACAACTTCACCAAGCGAATGCGCTCGAGTGCCGGCGTCGATCCATCAAGATAATAATAGGGAATCCCCAGAACCTTCAAGCGCTGACCGATGTGTTCCAGCATTGTCGTAAACTGGGAAAACACCAAAATCCGATGACCGCCTTCTACCGCTTCGCCTACGACCTCTTCCAGCATATCGAGTTTTCCCGAACCACCTTCATAGCCATCAAGAAACATCGCCGGGTCGCAGGCAATCTGCCGCAGTCTCGTCAAAATAGCCAAAATCTTAATCCGATTATCCCCAAAACCATTCTGCCGCAGTTCCGCCGCAAACTCCCGCTGACTGCGGACAAACCAGGCCTGGTAGACCTTCTCCTGCTTGGGAGTCATCTCGCTTAGCATCTTGCGCTCGACTTTATCCGGCAGCTCCGTTAAAACATCCTTTTTCATACGCCGCAGGATAAACGGCATGACATGGCGCTTGAGATCATTCAGCGACCGCTCATCCTGTTCACGGACAATCGGCGTCTCATACCGATCCTTGAATTTCTTATGGGTAAGCAAATAGCCCGGCATCAAAAAATCAAAAATCGACCAAAGTTCCGTAAGCGTATTCTCAATGGGCGTTCCCGTCAACGCAAAATAACCGCCAGTCTTGATCTTTTTGACGGCCCGGGCATTCTGGGTGGTAGGATTTTTGATATGCTGCGCCTCATCGAGGAAAGTATAACGGAACTTGATTTTCTCATAGAGCTTGATATCCCGCTTCAACATGTTATACGTAGTGACCAGCACATCATAGCCGCTATCGGCACCGGCCAAAATGTTTTCGCGCTGCTCCTTGGTGCCAGCTACAGCTTCCGCCTTCAACGCCGGAGCAAACCGCTGGATTTCATCAAGCCAATTATACATGAGCGAAGTCGGTGCCACGACCAGCGACGGCAACTGCTGCTCAGCCTTTTTCGACAACAGGAACGCAATGACCTGCAGCGTCTTACCCAGTCCCATGTCATCGGCTAGGATTCCCCCCAAATGATAGTCTGCCAGCGTGGATAACCAGTTGAACCCAGTCACCTGATAATCGCGCAGCACCCCCTTGAGGCTTTCCGGCACATCATACTCGGCTTCCTCCGGGCGGCGGATATCCCGCACAATCTTGCGGAACTTACGGCTGCGCTCCAGTCGCAAATTCTCATCTTCCCGCACCAATTCGTCCAAATACATCGCATGGGAAAGCGGCAGTTCCACCGTAGCGCCATCCGTTGCATTCGCCCGGGTAATGCCGACATTTTCCACAAAATCCGCCACAGCCTGCATCTGCTGCTCTTCCAGTGTGACAAAAGTCTTGTCCTTCAACCGATGATACCGTCGTTTGGCACGATAGGAATCCAAAATATCCATGAGCTCAGAAAAATCCAAATCCTTCATATTGAAGGTGACTTCCAGCAAATCCATATCGTTGACACTCACGCCAGCCGATACCTTTGGCATCGGGCGAACGGGCCGCTTTACGAAACTGTCTTCATAGAATACATCGACCCAATCCGGCAGCGTCGGCAACTCTTCGGTCAGGAATTCGTAGCTTTTTTCCTCGTTCCGCTGAACCAACTGGTCCCGTTCCTGAACAAAACCATAATATGCCAGCCGGGTCATGATTTCCTGTTCCCCGCGTGCATCCCGCACCAAACGACGGCCATCGCGAAGTGGCGGCTCCGCCGTCACCAGCGGATTAAACCTGGCGTCGCCATAACAGAGCATCGGACGAACGGCCACACCATCGCCAGCATAGTCCAGGAAAAGCTCTGCCGTCAGCGGCTGAAGCATATACTGTTCCAAAAATTTCGGGTCAACCTCAACCTCTGCCGCTTTTTCCAGCCGTGGCAGCACCTCACTAAAAAAGCGCCCCATCTCCGAACGCGGCACCTCAATCCGCGAAGTCGTCCGGAAGGACTGCCATAAAGGCTTCACCGCCCGGGCAAACTTAGCCGTCACCACATACACATACTGGTTTTGATACAGATACCGGCAATCTTCATCCAACGGCATCAAATCCTCCGTCTCGAGGCTCACCACTCCCCGTCCACTCTTATCACGGATGCTCACGGCCACGGGCGGTTCTGACTGACTTCCCCGGACATCGCCGATTTCCGCACCATTTATGCGCATTTCAAAGGGCGTATCTCCCATAATCGCCAAAAATCTTCCGAGATTATCTGGCGACAGTTTAAACTGCTTCTGCTCAAAAATGTAGCTGTGAAAACCAGAATAGTAGTAGCTCCGATCCGGCCCATGTACCAACACATCCTGCTCGAGCCGATGCGCATCGCCAAGCATTTGATACAATTTTTCCGATACCGGATCGGCCCAACGGATATCCGAAAGGTCCACTTCGGCATTGCGGCCCAGCGGCCAGCTGCTTCCCTTTTCCATTTCACGCAGGAACGTCAGTACATCCCGGATAATATAAAGCCGGTCAATACCAAAGCGAAATTCCAACCAGCAGTGCGTGCTGCCATAGAGATCTTCCACAAAAAGACGCGGAACCAGATAAGCCGTCTGACTGGCGCTCCGATAAGCAGCCTCATCCACCCGATCCGCATCGGCAAAGAAGCGAAACATCCGCCGGCTGCTGACAGAACCGCGCCGCTCCTCCTGATTGCGTACATCGTATGAATCCTTGAGATGTTGAAATATGGCCTGTTTGGAAGTATACGCTTCCTCATCTTCCACCTGGTCGTCCTGAATGGCCTTTAACACCGCCACCACATGCTTGCAGGCACCGAGATACTGTCGGGCTGCCGGACAGTCACAATGGTATTGTTCAATACCGCTCTCATCCTTGGACAACTGAACTTCCACCGCATAGGAAATCGAGCCTTCCACCTGTCCCCGGTAATGATGAGGGCGGACCTGTTCAAGGCTCTTCACCCGGCCCTGGTTGAAATACCGTACCCCACGGCTATAAGCTACATCACTTGTCACCGTGCGAATCATCATATCTTTCAACAAGTCCTGCCACTCCTTTTCTCCTACGTTAAAAAAACCTGAGAATGCTTGAATCCCCTAAGTTTGCTATGCTAAGATAAAACTATCATTTTCTATCGCTAAAATGGGTCATAGCCCATCTTTTCATTCTACTATGGTCCGGCTGAAAAACCAACTAGAAAAGGGAATTTTATGCAGAAAAAAAACAGAGAACCAGCAGACGGCACCCGCATCCTCATCGTCCGCCTCAGTGCGATTGGCGACGTACTGCATGCCACTGCTGTTGTCCACAACCTAAAACGCATCTATCCAAACTGCCATCTCACGTGGCTCGTAAGCCCACCGGCTGACAGCCTGCTACAGAACAATCCCGACATCGACGAACTCTTAGTATGGGACCGCCGCATCATCGATAAGGCCTTTGCCCAAAAGAAATTCGGCACAGTCCTGCATTGCCTGAAAGAAGCCAAAGTCCTGCTCGATGCACATGAATTCGATATTGCTTTGGACATTCAAGGACTCTTTCTCAGCGGTCTTCTGACCCGTCTCAGTGGCGCCCCCCGCCGCATCGGTATCCACGAGCGCCACGAAGGCAATTTCCTCTTCATGAGCGAAATGGCCCCGGACATCGACGAACCGCATAAGATCCGCCGCTATATGACCGCTCTCGAACCATTAGGCATAACCGCTGCGGATTTCCAGCCGGGGCTCATTCTCGCACTTACCGACAGCCAGCGAAAATGGGCCAAGGAATTTTGGCGGGCCCATGGCATCGAAATCGGCAATCCCAGCCGGCCACTTTTACTCATCAACACTCGTACCACTTGGCCGGACAAAAACTGGCCGGCTAAAAATTTTGGTCTGGCACTACGCCAGCTCCCTCCGTCGGTACAGCTTGTCTTTACGGGTGCACCAAACGACATCCCCTATATCGAAGAAGCCCAGCAGCCGCTGGATCGCCCCAGCCTTTCGATTGCCGGCGAAACCAATCTCCGCGAACTTGCCGCGCTTTTTGCCGAGGCCGACTTGCTGCTAACCGGCGACACTGGGCCGCTCTACATCGCCGAAGCGGTTGGACTGACTACGCTTTCCCTCTGGGGACCGACCCATCCAACCATTTACGGACCACTCACGGCCGGTCACCACTTTATCTTAAGCCCGCACAACTGCACCGCCTGTTGCAAAACAAAATGCAGGCATAAAACCAATGCCTGCATGAACGCTATATCACCAACCATCGTCGCCAACGAGCTGATAAATTTGTTGAAATAGCTGCTATTATTCTTTTTCCACTTTCCGTGCCATCGCTTTCGCATTCTCCACTGCCGTTTTCGAGGGATCGAATGCTCGGACAGCCAGGGCCTGCTGATTTTTATCCTCGCAGAGGACCAGCTCCACCCGGCTTCCGACCAGCCGCTTTGCCTGCTGGAACACCAGCCAGAAATCACGGCTCCAGGCAATCATAAGATAGGCATCGGCAAAATCGCTATGCGCTGCGCTTACCAGCTCCGCTACCGATGGTCCGTCATCTTCACTGCCACTTACAATGATGTTAATGCCGGCTTCCTGCATCTCCCGCGCCTGGACTTTATTTTCCGCCACAGCCAGCAGCGCTACGGGAATCAAGGCGCCATGCGGGCTAAGTTCGTGCGTTTCACTCATATTCGTGACGCGAACCTCTTTGATGGACCCCCACCCCACAGACTGCTCAATGACTTTCCCCGGATGGTCTGTATGTAAATGAACGGCGATGCCGCGCCCTTTCTGCTGAACCAGCACAAAACTGGAATACTCGTTCAACTGTTCCTTGAACGCCTGAATATCCACTTTCGGGTTTCCCACGGTAAAGCGCACACAATAGGGACGAACCACATCGTTGCGCGGATCCGGCATACCGGGCTGCTGCGCCTCTAACCCCAAAGACAAACTGACCGCCGGCGAAACGAAATTGCCATCCAGCCCCTTGAGACAGCCTTTCAGGAAAGTGAACATGATACGGGCACCAGCATCTTCGCTGCCGATTTTCTCCAATTCCTTTTCGCCCGTGCCGATAGCTGCTTCCAATATCTCTGAAATAGGCTTATTGTCGCGAACCGCACGATAAGCGCCCTTGGCTACGGCCTTAGCCAAGGTGATAATGGGCCGCTCCTCGCCTCCTGGGATCACGCGTTGCGCATAGAGGATTCCATACTGAAACGCCTTGCCAAACTCAGACGATGTTGCATTATACTTTCCCGACAAGCCCTTCCCCAGGCCGCGGAACATCTGCGCCAATACCACTCCAGCATTCCCGCGGGCACCAAAAATCGCACCAGATGCTACCCGCCGTGCCAAGCCGCCAATGCTGTCATCTTTCACATCCCGCAGCGGCATCACCGCTGCCCCCATTGTCCGCAGCACATGCGTGCCAGGACGATGACCTGCTCCCTTCATCTCATTTATGGTCTCATACTCAAGCAGGAACTCACTATAAGCGCCACTTACCATGCGCTTGAAATCACTACCTGTTATTACTTCTTTATTTCCTGTCATAACAATCACACCCGCTTCTTTTTAGTTTGTATGTCCCGTAAATTTTCTGCTAAAAACAGGATTCCTTTATATACTTCGCGAAATAAGTAAAATAACCTTTTAAATTCTGAAATAACAAGGAGTTTTTTTATGCCTACAATAAAAGAGCCGGCAAAAACAAAAACTGCCACCAAAACGGGGGCACCGGCCAAGAAAACCACCACGCGCAGCAAAACAACCAAAGCAGTTAAAACCGCGAAAGAACCTGCTGCCACCAAAGCGAAGGGCGAGCGCATTTTCTCCCTCGATATTGGTACCCGCAGTGTCATCGGCATTGTAGCTGAGCACGACGAAACCGATGATCAGCTTCACATCATTGCCACCGACCGGCTGGAGCACAAAACCCGTGCCATGCTAGACGGTCAGATTCACGATGTGCCGCAGGTCGCTGCCATCATCGAGAAAGTCAAAGAATCCCTGGAGGCGAAAACCGGTCCTATCAAAAACGCCGCCGTTGCTGCAGCAGGCCGCGCCCTCTACACCATGACCGCTGAAGCCGAAATGGAAGTCAATGGCCTCATCACGCCAGAGCAGCAGCGAAATCTCGATTTTGCCGGTGTACAGGCCGCTCAAGCAGCCCTGACTGACTCGCATACGGTCGATGATCCCACGCGTTACTACTGCGTAGGATACAGCACCATTCGCTATATTCTGGATGACATCCAGCTCAAATCTCTCGTCGGACAGCGAGGCAAAAAGGCAAAAGCCGTCGTCATCGCCACCTTCCTGCCCCGTCAGGTCATCGACTCCATGCAATCCGCACTCCATGCCACGAATCTGGAGATGCGCGCTTTGACGCTGGAGCCGATTGCTGCCATCAATGTGTTGATTCCGCCCACCATGCGCCATCTGAACCTGGTACTGGTCGATATCGGCGCCGGCACCTCCGACGTTGCCATCACCAAAAACGGTTCCGTCATCGCCTATGGTATGGTTCCACTGGCTGGTGATGAAGTCACCGAAGCCATCAGCCAACGCTTCCTGCTGGACTTCAATGTAGCCGAAGATATCAAACGCCGTGCCTCAAACGGCGAGGACGTTTCCTTCACGGATATCCTCGGTATGGAATACAATCTCACCGCAAAGGAGATCATCGATCCGGTATTGCCGAACATCGAAAACCTAGCCGCTGCGATTTCCAAGCAAATTCTCGAACTCAACGGCGATGCTCCTCAGGCTGTCATGCTCGTCGGCGGCGGCTCGCTGACCCCGAACCTGGCTGCCTTCGTTGCGGATGCTCTCGGCATGCCGCAAAACCGCGTCGCGGTTCGCAAGCCAGACAACGTCGATGGCATCACCGACCTGCCGGAGGAACTTCACTCCCCCGACGCCGTCACGCCGCTGGGCATCTTAAAGATTGCCTCCCTTAACACCCTGCATTTCCTCTCGGTCTATGTCAACGACGAAGAATACAGTTTATTCAACTTCCGGGAGCTCACCATCTCCGATGCCCTGCTGAACGCCGGCATCAACATGCGCAAATACAACGGCCATCCAGGACTCGGCCTCATGGTCAGCCTGGGAACTGAAAAGAAATTCTTCCCAGGGACGCTTGGCACCTTTGCCAAAATCCTGCTAGGAGACGAAGAAGCCGACCTGGATACCGTCATCCACGATGGTGCCCATATCACCATTATCCCTGGCGAAAACGGCACCACTCCGACCGTACGCCTTGGCGATCTAGTCACGGCCGGACAGGAATATACGATCTATGTAAACGGCCGTGAAAAACACATCCGCCAGCATGTCACCATCAACGGCAAAGAAGCCTCCGCCGATCAACTGCTGGCCGATGGCGACGTCATCGAAAGCCGCGAATTCAAAAGTCTCGGCGAGGCATTGCTGGCAGCGGGCTATCCGCCCACGGGCCGTAAAATCCATTACAAACTCAACGGCAGCGATTCGAGCTACAGCTGCACGCCGGAAATCCTTTTGAACGATGCGCCGGCCAGCATCTCGATGCCAATCCACGAAGGCGACCATATCGAATACATCGCCGACGAAGAACCAAAACTCGGGGATGTTCTCGATGTCAACGATGCCGATACCTCGATCGTCATCTATTACGAAAACAACGAATATCAAATCCCATCGGCCAGCATCGAGCTCATGGTAAACGGCCGCAAGGCCAGCCCTGGCACGCTGATAGATGACGGTTGCGAAATTACCTATGTGAAATCCGAGCGTACCGCTACCACCGTCAGCGATGCGCTGTTAGCCGTCAACTTCCAGCCGCCTGCTGCCACCAGCCGTATGACCTTCACGATACTCGTCAACGGCTTACCGGTAGACTTCACCGACCCGGTCAAGAACGGCGATATCCTCGAAGTCAAATTGACCTCACTGGACAAGAACAACGAAACGCCAGCAGCACCAGCTGCCAGCACCACCGGTGTACAGACGCTCGCCAACATCAACGCCAGCACCTCTCGCACGAATCTTGGCGGTATTTCTCCGGTCACACCTCGCCCGCAAATGCCAAAATTCACGAATAGCTCTACCCCGGCACCAGCTGCACCAGCTGCACCACAGCGTCGCACGATTGCCGACTTCATCCGCAACGACTGACAGATGCTGAAAATTTTACTTGCATAATAACACGAAAAAGGGTATCATAGTAACATGTGTCAACGCACATTAACCACGTGAAATGAATCCATTCAGCATCAACCCATTGCATGGATTTCACTAACAGGGAATAAGATTCACTCCGGAGGTGAAAATCAACATGGCAGTACCAAAGCGTAAAACTTCCAAAGCTCGTCGCGATCAGCGCCGCGCTAACTGGAAACTTGAAGCACCGGGCTTCGTAGCATGCCCGCAGTGCCACGAACCGAAAATGCCTCATCACGTATGCTCGGAATGCGGCTACTATGATGGCAAAGAGGTCGTTAAAGCAGCAGAATAATGCGATAAATAACAGAGCAGCTGGTCAGCTGCCCTGTTATTTTTTTGCCAGGACAGCTGACATTGACACCATCTCTATTTTATGGTTTAATGAATTATCTTTTATAAGACATTGAAAAGCAAGAAAGGAGTCTCATCTTTGATTATTCGTTCATTCCGCGACATATCCATAGTCCGTTCCGCCCGCCTCGACCAGGGACTAACCTGCCGTCAGCTGGCACTAAAATGCGGGATCAAACCGTCTACACTCTTGGAATTCGAATGCGGTTATCGCCCCATCAGCGTGAACACCTACCGCCTTCTTCTCAACGCATTGAATCTTTAATTCTCTTAGGCTATTCACCGAATCACTGTGGAAGGTCTCCGATGAATGCCATCGTTCATCCATTTCTAGTTGACACTTATTGAATGATTCCAATTATAAATGTACAAAATTCACAGATATTATAAAAAAATTGTACAAGACTACACATACATTCTCCTCTAATTAGTTTATAATAATGTTAAAGATTGATAATCGTCAGTTATCAACTAACCCAGACACGATTTGAGGAGAACTGTTATATGGAAAAATCGCTCAAGGAACTTTGTTACCTCTGCAACAGCATGAACGGATTACAGCAAGAAATCAACGAAATGGAAGATTGCCTGCTGCATTGGGATAAAAAACTAAAAGACTCCCTAGAGCAAATGATGCAAACCCATTGCGTGATGAATATCTACCATCCAAAAGGACAATATAGCAAAAGCCAGCCGATTTAACGGCTGGCTTTTGCTATTAGTTGGTAAGTTAATTGGAAGTAGTGATTTTTCCATTCTTTATCGTAAAGCTTACCATCTTAGACAAGGCACTTTTACCAGTGGGGGTGACAAATTCAAAGAAATATCCGTACATTCCATCCCCCACATCCTCATCGGCAAACCTCGGATTATCCCCTGCTTTAAATGTGTCTACATCCACTTCCTGCGGCTCATTATCATCCCCCGAAAGCATCATACCATAATGAACGGTGGTTATCTGATCATCCTTTTTCAGTTGAATCAGATTACGGCTTCCCATGCCGTTGTTGTCTATCCCTTTACGGGCACCGAGAATATGGTATTTTTCATCACCGTAGTTATAGGCTACCTCCAAATTGCATCTTTCACCATTAAGCTTAATCGGCACCGCATAGAGATTATAGCCATTATCCTCCGCTGTGATTTCCACATAAACAGGATGCCCATTCAGCATCGGCCACTTGCCGAAGAAATTATCCTTGAACACCCCCTTGTCCCAGTCAGCCACAATATTGGTATCACTGCCCAACATTAGAAGAATATCATCTTTTTCCGAAATATAAACCAACTGGCAATGAACACTGGAAAGTATATCCATTTCCCTGTCATTCAAAGTAACAAAGGCATCTCCATTAGAATCAATATCGACAAACTTATCCTCCAGCTTATCCACCGGGAAAAAATTCTGAGCTTGGGCATCGTTTTCATGTATCTTGGGAACGGTAGGAATGTCTTGCGAAATACCTTTGGCCACCAAATCCTTGGCTTCTTGTGAAAACACCCCCGAAATCATATAATGATACAAACATTTCTGCGGCAGTGGCACAGCCTTCTGCTCTAAATATTTTTCCAACACCCTCCAGTCGCCATCATAAGCGTAAAAACCAGAAATGCCTTTTCCCTGACTGCGGTACTTTCCCTGCACTTTATATACCACCGCGTTATCTACGGCGTTCATCAGTCCGCTAGAGGTCAGGGGCAATAATCCGGTAGTCCTGCTGGCCAAATCACCTAAATCCACCATATCCGAATAACCCTGTTCCCTGTTATTGCCGCCATAATTTTCCGCTTTCTGGGCACTGCGGCCAAATTCCGCGAAAAATCCCCCCGAGTTATTCGAAGCCAGCTTCAAGGCCTCTATTCCATAATTTTCGTAAGCCCTCCCCAAGGCCGAAATCTTACTTATGTCAATCACCGACAAGGTAGCCGTATCAGCCGTCCCATACTCTCGGCAGCCTTTCATATAACTATCGCAGATAACCCGTCCTAATTCAGCACCGCTCATATAAGGATTATTGGCTAAAGCGCTAACCCATCTGGTATAATCCCAGCCATTCCCCGGTTCGCTTTCCTCAGAGGCCGTCATATAGCGGGATATTCCTTTCAAAGCATTGGCTGTATCATAACTAGCCATCATGCAGGCATCAAAGCCAATCATTTCAAATGGTGGTTTTGACTCCGAAGTACCATAAACCTGAGTAAAAGCATTGGTAATATCATTCAAACTAAGGGAATTTCCAGTGCGCTCATCCAGGCAAACACCGCCCACACTACCACCACCATGATTCCAAAATACGAAAGCCCGGCGCAAATCAGCATCAGCAAAAGCCTGCTTGCCCACATCCAAAAAATCCTCCAAGGTTTTGGCAGATCCCATATCTGCATCTTCATAGCGACCTATTTCTTTAATTCCATTACTATCATATAGATATAGTCCAAGTTCCCCCGGCTTCATCATGTCATTTTGCCAATTATTAGCTCCACCAGTAAGTATAAACACCTTGACATTTGACGGAAGCTTAACTTTCGTAAGCTCAATTAAATCACTGGTAGCAAAGCCATTTTTCGATTCCAAATCAGAGCCGCAAATATACCAATAAATCAGCCAGTTATTTCCGGCCTGATTGGATGCCTCAGCCTGAGAAAAAACGCTAAGTTTACCACACCATACAAAAACAGCCAAAAGAATCGTTATTGTCAAACAAAATTTCCCCAATATATTTCTTGTCAACCTGTACATTTCTCCCACCCATTCATAAAACTCACGTAAATATCGCACCATTCATGAAAACTGCCATCATCATAAACCATATCAAAAGCGCAATCTGCTCATTAGGAGTATAAACTTATTCGCCATTTTAGGCACCCCTTCCTCCTTAGCAAGGAAAATTCAAAAAGCCACCCTTTTCGTCGAGAGTGGCTTTTTCTTCTTCAACGAACCACCTAAAAACGCGCACAAAAAAAGCCTCGTGAAAACTCACGAGACCAATGCTTTCAATGGCAGAGAGGGTGGGATTCGAACCCACGGTGGCTATTAACCACACTTGATTTCGAGTCAAGCACCTTCGACCACTCGGACACCTCTCCGTGTTCGTTGCGAACAAAAATATTATACCACATGCTATTGGCTATTGTAAAGATATCTCAGGCAATAAAAGGGAATTTATATCGTTAAAAGTTTCTTAAAAATTTTATCGTTTCTTATTGCATATCTTGATTCTTTCCTCTATAATAAACTTGCGGTCCTGCACAGACCGACGACGCTCTATCGGGAGGTTTTGGTTTGAATAAACAAAACTCTGACCGGGCCACCGCTAGCTTCGCTTTATTGGAAGAGGATTTTTTCCTGCTTCAAGCCAAAGCTGAGGATGTCCTTCTTGACGCGGTAGGACTAGGTCAAAAAATGCAGGCAGCTTTTGAACGTCATAGCGACATTATGAGCTCTGCAGTGCTGAGGAAGGCGCTGTGCAGCAAAAAATGAGCTGATGACGCAGAAAGGGGCTGTTGCACGTAATGTGACGTGCAGCAGTCCTTTTTCATGTGCAAAAAAATAATCCCGGGGCTTGAATGCCTCGGGATTAGGTGTAGAATTTAGATATGCAAAAACCAAATTCACAAAAAGATTATACGTCTTTTGAAGGAAGCTATCAAGTATTTCTTCCATTTAATCTTGAATTTCAGATTGGCAAAGATGACCCCGTCCGCCTGCTTCGCCATTGTATTGGGGGTATGGATATTACGGCACTGGAAAAGACCTATCAGCGAATAAATCGAAATTTGGCGTCGCCAAGGCAGATGTTGGC